>CAYYYA010000023.1:7971-12687 GCA_964475975.1 uncultured Gammaproteobacteria bacterium
ATTATACAAGTGCGCAAGGCTATCCTAACTCAGGAGAAAGACAAAGCAGCATTGACGCTGACAGAGGTGAACGCCCTTGATGGTCAAATCAAAAAAATCAGTGAAAGTTTGCAAGACGCTAAGAAGCTGCTGGAGACAGATAAAGCAGATGAAGCTCTGACCACAGTGAATGAAGCTAAAGGCATTCTGGATCAAGTAGCAGAGACGTTATCCAAAATAGTGGTATTAGGCAGTACTGATACAGAGACACAGCCTTCGTTACCGGTTAAAGAAGAGCCAAAAGGATCACCTGTGAAGATTGAGACGATATCCACTACTACGACAGAAGAACAGAAAGAATAGGATAGGGACGCCGATAGGATGGTATAGCAGATGGGCAGCTGGAGCAGCATATTGCATGTATCGTTACACTCTGCATCGTATAGGATGAAGAGATAGCGAATTAACAAAGTAGAAAATAGCAAACGTATCTAACTGACGCGCAAACCTTTATCCCTCAACAAGATAAAGTAGTTGGTTAAGGTTCTAGCTTCTCAATGACGCTTGTCATAGTGGGAGGCTAGGTCCCTTAACTAACCGGTTTGTATAAACGTGCAGACTGGTGGCTCCACCCGTATTCGTTAAGGGTTTGGGTGGAGTGACGCTTATTGCGCGCGCATTAAGGGAACGTTTGCTCCCGTCGCGTCTAACGCGACACGCTTCGTTTTTTTATTTCTGGATCTATCTAGAGATATTGAAACGCGGCAATCTAATCAATCGTTCTTCTCTATTCCACGTTCGTAAAGTTATTTGCATATTCCGCTCTGTATGTTGACCCGCAAGGTCGGTCTCGCCGTGAGGTGAGAGGTGACAGCAGCTGCGATACAGAATAGGTAGGTAATGAACGCGCGATAGTGTAAGAACGTAAAGGAGAATAATTTTAATGAATAGTTTTCTGAAAAGATTCTTCGTACTCTCTTTGATCGCTGCAACCGTAGCAATGAATTTTGCTTCATTCGCAGTATCTCCAGCTAAAGCTTTGGCTGCTGGCGACTTGGTCAAAGGACCTAACTCTGATGCAGTTTACTACATCGGAGCTAATGGTAAGAAATATGTTTTCCCAGATTCCAAGACATATTTCACATGGTACAAGAATTTCAATGGAGTTAAGACCGTAACTATCACTGAGTTGGATAATTATCCAGCAGGTGGTGCTGTTACGTATCGTGCAGGTACTAAATTGGTCAAGACCGTAGACTCAAATAAAGTTTACGCTGTTGAACCAGGTGGTTCTATTCGTTGGATCAAAGACGAAGCTACAGCTAAAGCCCTCTGGGGCGCAAACTGGGCTAAGATGGTCAACGATGTAATCCCAGGTTACTTCTTTAGCACTTACACTGTAGGTTCTGACTTGGGTTCAATGTACCCAACAGGTTCCCTAATTCAAAAGAACGGTGATGCTACTATTTACTACGTAGATGGTACTTCTATCCGTCCTTTCGCTACTGGTGATGCCTTCACTGTTAACGGCTTTGACTTTGGTTTCATCGTCAAGACTGATAGCTTGAGTGGCTACTCCACTGGCAGTTCTATCACTGGTGCTGAGAGCGCTTTGTCTTCTATTAGCGCTTCTTCAAATGTTCCTCAGCTCGGTGGTTCTGTTATGGTTTCTTTGGCTTCTGATACCCCAGCTTCTGGCTTGGTGGTTGCTTCTGCTGCTCGCTACCCATTCACCAAAATTAACTTCACCAACACCAGTAATGTTGATGTGACAGTTGATCAGGCTGTGGTATTGCGCGGTGGTTTAGCTTCAGATGCTGCTTTCACTGACTTGGACTTGCTCCGAGCTTCTGACGGTCAGCCTTTGAACAGCGCTAGTAAGACTATCAGTTCTACACACACTGCTACTTTCAATGATGACTGGGTAATTCCAGCAAATAGCACCATGGGTGTTATCATCGCTGCAAATATGGCTTCTAGCCTAGCTAACTACGCTGGTGAAGTACCAGTACTAGCTTTGCAATCAGTTACTTTGAAGGGTGGCGCTACTTTGACAGGTTCATTACCAATCATGGGTAACTACCAGACTACAAATGGTACTATCACTATTGGTACTGCTACTGTTGCTGCTGGTGGTCAGAACCCTTCAGCTACTACTAAGGAAGTTGGTACTACGAACTACATCGTATCTTCTTTCAAGGTAACTGCTGGTGGTCAAGAAGATCTTACTATCAAGAGTTTGACGTTGACCAACAATGGTTCAACTTCTGCTTCTGATCTCATGAATGTGAAATTGGTTAATGCCAATACCAACGCCACGGTAGGTACTATGGCTACTGTCTCTGGTAAACGCATGACCTTCAGTAACATCAACTACGTCCTAGGTAAGGGTAAAAACGTTACCTTTGATGTACGTCTAGATATTGAAAGCGGTTCTGCTCGCGATATCTCTATTGATATCGACCAACAGGCTGACCTAGTCGTGACTGGTAACACTTACGGCTACAATGTCTTACCTACCTATCCAAACAGTTCTAGTCCATTCTTTAATGCTAACAATACCGCTATTGGTAATGGAACATTGAGAATTGAATCTGTAGCTGTCAACCCAACCAACATTTCTGAAGGTTTGACTCAGGTAACTCTGGGTAAATTCAAATTTGTTGCTAAGGGTGAAGCTATGAATATTACCAACATTGGTTGGAATATGGTTCTGACAACTACCTCTGCTAGCGCTGATTTCTCTGACATTACTAATGTCACTGTTTACGGTCCTAACGGTGCTGTAGTTGCTGGTCCAAAAGATTTCTCAACTATCACCTACACTGGTGTTGGTATGAAGAATACCGCTACTACAACTGATACTATCACCGTACCTATTGGTGAGAATGTCTACACTGTCAAAGCTGATCTCAGCTCTGACTTCACTGCTAATGACACTATCCAGGTCGGTGTAGAAACTGGCGCTATCACCAATAAGGGTGATATCACTGGTAATACTATTACTGCTCTTCCAGGTACAAACGTACAATCTTCAAGCTTGACCGTTAAGGCTGCAAGCTTGGCTGTATCTGTCGGTACTACTCCAGCCGCTCAGACTGTAGTAGCCGGTGCTCAGGATTTCACAGTTGCTACCTTCGTATTAAGTGCCGTTAACTCTGGTACGAACATCGAAGTTACAACTATCAAACCTAAGTACAAGACTACTGGTAATGCTTTCCCTAACCTCTTGTCTGGCTTCACCCTCTGGGATGGTGCTACACAAATTGGTATCAACTCTGATAGTACAACCTGTTCTGGCGCTACCTGTAGCTCTACAGGTACGAACGCTACCACTACTCTGACTTTGAATGACAATGCTTTGATTGTTGCCGCTGGTACATCAAAGACCGTTACTTTGAAGGCTGATATTGGTACAGGTGCTACTTTAGGTACATTCACTGTTGGTTTGGCTGAGAACGCTTCAGTCACCGCAGTTGATAGCGAAGCACAATCAATCACCTCATCTGTAACCCTCGGCGATGGTCAAGCAATGCAATTGACAACCGGTGGTACATTGAATATTGCAATCTCTAGTGATCCAAAGGCTAACAACTATGTAGCTGGATCTACTATCGAGGTTGGTCGCTTCACTGCTCAGGCTAAGTATGAAGGTATTACTTATAATTACCTTGGCTTCACTATCGGCGCTCCAGCTGGTGGTATCGCTGGTAACTATGAAGACCTGACCACTCTGTCTGTTTGGGATGGTTCTACCAAGCTTGGTGAAGTAGCTATTAGCGGTGCTAACGCTACTATTACCCCAAGTGGTATGACTCTAGCTGTCAATGAAGAGAAGACCTACGTTGTGAAAGCAACTTTGGCTTCTGTTACTGCTCCAGCTGCTGCTGCTTCTGGTGAGGGCTTTGCTGTAAGTATGACCAACTTAGACGTTGATGGTACTTCAGCTGGTTCTTCCGCTGTCACTGTCGCTGGTCTCGGTACTGCCTTCAATGATGTCGCTATCTTCAAGAGCATGCCTACAGTTACGAAGATTGACTTTACAGGCTCTGGTACTATTACTGGCAACGACACAGTTAACTTATACAAGTTCTCTGTAGCTGCTGACAGTGCTGGTCCAGTCGGTCTCTATCGTATGGTCTTCGGTGTTTCTACTACTACGGTTTTGTTGAGTAATACAGGTTTCTATCTGTATGAATCAAGCTCTTCTAGTAGTCTAGGTGACATCGTGGCTCAAGGTGGCGACATTGATGTTGTCAATGATGCTACTGGTGGTAAGGCTCTTGTCAAAGTTTACTTCGATGTAAACAATGATAGTCCTGCACACGTTGGTGAACACCGTATCTTGAATGCTGGTACAACTCGCTACTACACTCTACGTGGTACAGTTGCTTCTGGACATGATGGAACTGCATCAAATGAAAGTATCTCAACTGTTATGGCTGGTGACGCTGCTTATGCAGCCACTACGCAGCTCTCAGCTGCTGGTGCGGCAACGGTTGATGATGACTTCACTTGGTCAGATCTGAACTTTGACCTGTATAGCACAACCACTGCAACCAACAACGTTGGTTGGTACAATGGTTTCCGCGTACCAGGCTTAGATTCAACCTCTTCAACTGGCCAAGTCATTGGTGACTAGTCAATTGAAAGATTCTAATGTAAACCGTTAGGTTTACGTAGATAAGAAAAACCCTCCAAGGCTTCGGCTGAGGAGGGTTTTTCTGATGCAATCAT
>CAYYYA010000024.1:0-12384 GCA_964475975.1 uncultured Gammaproteobacteria bacterium
GATATCTCAATTATTCTAAAGACGATTAATACTGTTCTCAATCGCTCTCTTGGACGATAATGATAAAAGCACTACAGCATAAAATATACTCTCTTCTCAGATGGAGTGAGCAACACACGAAAACAGACATGGTCTATCTGGCCAAAAGCGGATTCTGGTTGACATCAAGCCAAGTACTTTCGAGTCTAGTGTCTTTTGGTCTAGCTGTGGCTTTTGCCCATTGGGTCACACCCTCAGTCTATGGCCAATATAAATACATTATTTCAGTTGCAGCTCTTTTATCCATACCTACGCTCTCTGGTATTGAGACAGCTACTATACGTGCTATTGCTCGGGGCTATCAAGCAACGGTCTATCCTGCGCTACGAACTAAGCTATCGTGGGGATTACTTGGTAGTTTCGCCAGTATTATATTAGGATTTTATTATTTATTGATTGATCACTCTATTGCTCTAGGCGTCAGTTTCTTATTGTTTTCGCTGATCGTCTCGCCTTTAGAAGGCTTCCGTTTGTATCAAGCCTATCTCGGTGGCAATAAGGAATTCAGACGACTATCGTATTCACTAGTCGCTACCAAAATCATTTCTACTATTATCCTGCTGCCAATTATATTTTTCACCGATAATTTGATTATAATCGTCGCAGCTTACTTCGTACCCATTGCCTGCATGAGGCTGTTCTTCTGGTATCAGATCAAAAAACATATTCCTGATAATGCTCAGGTAGACCCTGAAGCTATCACCTACGGTAAACATCTGACCTTGAATACGGTAGTAGCTTCCGTCTCTGATCAGATAGACTCCGTGCTACTCTTCAATTTGCTAGGACCTATACAACTTGCTACTTTTCAATTCGCTATTGCTCCGATCGAAACCGGTAAAGGCATTCTCAAACATATCCAAGCACTTGCCCTGCCGAAATTCTCAGCCAGAACACCAGAACAAATTCATAAAACCATCTACAAACGACTTTTTTTGTACATGGTTTTTCTTTCTGCTTTGATTATCATCTATATACCGATCGCACCGACACTGTATAAGATAGCCTTCCCTGCCTATACGTCCGCTATCATCCTTTCTCAATTTTTTTCGCTCTCTTTGCTAGCAGCACCATTATTACTAGTAGTCAATACTATCTTTGAATCACAAGGTATGGTGAAGGTGCTCTACAAGCTGAGGTTGATTAATTCATCGGCCCAAATTATAGTCACCGTTTTGGCTGTGTATTTTTTTGGTCTGGCAGGGGCGATTGGCGCCAGAATTATTTTTCGTTTCTTCAGCCTCGGGACTTCTCTACTCCTACTTCGCCAGACTCGACATCACACAACAGATACGAACTTATGAGTCCTTTCTGAACGCTTACTTGTGATTGACGGATATTGAAGCTGGCTTTTTTAAGCTTCTGTCGTAACGTACGAAGGGTCATATGTTGATATGGTCCAAGACGAAAATATGGGTTACCTTCGTAAATATTAACTGGGTAACGACTTACAAGCGCTCGTATCCATTGCTTGCAACGACGTGAGTAATACTTCCACCAATGCTCCTGTCCATGAACTAAAAAGATAAACCCTTGAGGTTTCACTACACGACGTATCTCGTCTAACAACTTTTCGAGCTGCGGCGTGAAGCTAGACTGATAAACAAAGGTAACAATATCAATACTATGATCTGCTAAATCCGGTAATTTGTTATTGTTATCAATAGCCACGGTCTGACAGCCAAAGAGCTCTCGATATATCTCTAGATGATGCGGCACATAGTCACTAGCAATCACCCTGTTTTTGAGCTGCTTTAGTCCATAGCTGATAAACTTGCCATCATACGTCATAACATCCAATACAATAGTGTCAGACGTCACAGCTCGTTCGGTCATAACCTGGAATATTTCAGCTGCTTGCTGATAAAAGCTATCACTCCAAGTATTGAGTCGTAGGCGGTCTAGATATACACTCCCTATCCTACTTCGATATTCTCTGATGGATGCTGGTGTATGATCAGTCAAGACAGCCGAACCGTTGAGCCGAGGCAAACTACCATAAGAATTATATGAAAAAGTTTGATCTAGATTTATTTTAGCAATTGTTGATTTATATACATCCTTCTTTGGATAGCCAATAGCTATGATCAGAACAATATCTACAGCTGAAGGAATATTCAATTTTTTCTTAATAATGTCATCTTGTTGAAATCCAGCCATAGCACAAGCACCAATGCCCAATTCTGTTGCTAATAGCAACATATTTTCTACTGCCATACCAAGAGCCGTAACGGCTGAAGAGCGCTCGACAGTAAAACGATTGTCGATAAGAGCCACTATTACCGTTGGAGCGTAGATAAACTTACTTGACACATGTTGACCTAAATAGCGCAATGTATCCTGATCGTCAATGATGACAAATTGCGATAGTTGTAAATTACAGGAAACTGGAGCTTTTTGGGCTACAGCCATGAGCTGTTCTAGTTTGGAGCGTTCAACGGGCGTTGACTCAAACTCACGGTAACTGCGCCGTTGGTTGATGCTATCGATAAGCTGCATTAGCGGTCTTTAAGTAATTCAAATAAGGTTGACGAGCTATAAATTGACTTTCCTTGAAGATAATGTTGCTTAAGTATATAGACCTTTAGAAACAGTGCTATAAACTTGGATTTCACAACATCAACTGTGGGCTTGCCATCACTGAGACAGCAGTGCAAAGGAAATCCCTGAGCGACAAAAACACTCTCCATGCCTGCGAGACAATGCCAAGCAGCTTCGGCGTAATGAGTATTATTTGTTCTTTCACTCAACTTACATAAAGCAATTATCATGTCCGTATTTGAATCAATGAAAGCTGTCTCACCCCCAGGTACAGTTGGAAATAAGCCGATGTCAGACTGCTGATTCAGCCAAAAATCAGCTATCGCTTGAGCCTGATCAATCCAGCTCCCATCAGGCGCATATTCATTTCCATCGCACAGCAACTCTATCATGGTAAAGCCAGCTGTCAAACGCACGTCCGAGGCTCCCCGAGACCGCTCCCAAACCATAGCTACGCCTTTAGATTGACCAAAAATTTCCAAAGAACCATTAATAGATTTGCGAATTGCTTCTAATACGTCCGCTCGACCGCTCGCCTGATATAATGCATAAAGACCAAAAATAGTATTAGAGTTGGCTTTGACAAACTCATATCTGCGATATTTTTTATGCACAATTCTACTGACCTTACGTGGTCCTATAGTGAGACAATATGCCGGCCAAATAGACAAGGCCTGCCAATCTTCGTCCGCTGTTAGCTTGCTGAACAGGTTAATGATAGCTTTTTGATACCTATCTGTTTGCAATAGCTGACCAAGTGTTAACAGTAGCTCTATAAACATACCATCACGAAAATCCCGTAGCGGTAAAGGATACTTAATCTGCGGTGCATACACTGATGACCATCGTCCATCAAGAGCAAATAATTGAACAGCCCGATCGGCTATCATCTGAATATACGCGGAGTTCTCAGGTACCTGATGACGCTGCTGATAAGCAGCTAATCCTAAGAGTAAATCAGTATACTCATATGATTTGACCAGACCTGATATACCTAACATAGGTGTCTCTGACGCCATCAATCCATCGGGGTATTGCTGCTTAATAATCTGTATCTGACCATATACAAAATCATCACGTCCATACTCTAGAGAAAACGGTATAATATCGCCAAGATCAGAAACTACGTTTCGTGGATCCAATACACCTTTAATCTTTTGGAGTGAAATGAGTCCTGAAGGTAGCAAGAAATCAGTTTCAAGCTTCTTTAATATTTCTATGGCTTTCTGCTGGTAGTCAGCAGATACGCGTTCATCACGCATTATGATGTTTCTTTAAGACAAAAACAAATTGATAGGTCAGTGAAAGTGGCAAACAAAGCCAAACACATCTGAATAATAGCCGACGCAAAATCTTAATCGGATTCATCGAAGAAAATATCTTCACCTCACTAGCTGGGTATTTATCTTGATGTACACTGATAATCTCAAATCCGCCCCGTGTCAAGAAATCTTTCCAGCCAGGGAGATCCTTCAGCATCTCCCAATTACGTTGTTTGGTACCTTTGGCTACCTTGGTCCATTTCCAAAGCCAATAGTTATCGTTCGGTAAAACTATAAGATACCGAGCATCTGATCCGCCTACGCGCCGCATCTCTGATAAGCCTTTGACTGGATCGCTAAAATGCTCCAATGAACCAAGGCAGCTAATATAGCTAAAAAAGGCATCTGAATATGGCAATGCTTCTCCGTAGCCTTGCACAATCTCAGCCTGGGGTACGTTAGCTCGTGATAATCGTACAGCTTCATCCGACAATTCAAGCCCATAGGCCTGTAAACCGGCTGCGACTGCCGTTTTCAAAAATGAGCCAGTGCCACATGCCACATCCAAAATTTTCTCACCGGTGGTAACTGGCTGTAGCAGCTTGAACCAATTATCATAGACCCAATCAGGTCTCATTGCTGCGTTACCTTTTTTGTTGTAATGTTCGTCATAAAACTGCTTCTCCCCTGTTGATTGATACGTTTGCTGATAGTCGGTGTTATTTAATTCCATAAGCTTGTAAGGTTAATTGTGCAATAGTTAGATATGAATTTTTTTCCATTGAAGCTTGAGCTTCGCTACTCATATGATTTTTCGTATCTTGGTCACTATGGGCATATTGGGTAATTATTTCTTTCAGCTCTTCGGTAGAATGATAGAGATAGCCGTTGTGTCCTGGCTCTATAATCCATGGCATATCGCCTTTATCGGGTACAATAGCCGGTAGACCATAGGACAAAGCAACAATGACAGAGCCAGAGGTCAATATCTCGGTAAAAGAGAATACTGCTGCGTCTGCCAACGAGTAATAAGCGGACATATCGTCATCAGGAACTCTCCGTGTCTCGATAGTTATAGAATTACGTGTGATTCTCTGCTGTAAATCAGCTACATACGAAGCGCTAAATGATTTACCTACGATCAGTAGCTTATAGCTCTCAGATAACTGGTTGAAAACGTCTATCAAAGTTTCTAATCCTTTATATGGTCGTAACGATCCCAAGTGCAAAAAAATGGTATCATCTGACTTATAATTAAATCGCTTCATGAGCTTTTGGTTAGGAGTTGTCAGCCTCGCACCATAAAAACCCACAGCATGTCCATGAGGTATGATTTGCACACCAGTACCACGATGATACTGCTCGTTCATGATAGCTACACCCGCTTCTGTATGAACAATAACTGTATCTGCTAACTGAGCTAAAAAGATGCGAGCCCTTCTGTCCCAACTGCTTCCTAATTCATCATGATCAGCAATATTATGAAAGGTCCAGACGATTCTATCACCCCGAAGCTGAGCAATACGGATAATCGAAGTACTGAGCCAAAATTTTATGGGTTGCAAAAAAACCAAACGGCTCGCATAGAGAATTTGCGGCCAATGAATATGAACTACTTGTCCTTTACGCCAGCTCCAGAACAGCGATAGCCATGTTCCTTGATGAAGGACGAATGGATGTGCTGCGCTCAAAGCTTCAGCTAAACGATCCCAATAAGCATTGGGAGTTTTCAAATGCAAAGGAAAACCAAAAAGATGTGTCTTAACGACGTTCATGACTTACTGGTTTAGTGAGTAAAAGATGGAAGGTATTAAAATAGGCAAAGCGCAATAGATAATAGACTACACGACCACAAAATCTCAGCAATGGCTGCGGGAAAAAAACTGAAATCTTACCTAGACGAATATCTCGTGCTTGAAAACCTTGAGCTTCGACCACTGTTTTGAAGGCGCCAAAGGTATAATAATGCATCTCAGTCAGACGCTGATGGCCCGCTTCTGAACTATAATCCTTATGCTTGCCTATAAGCGCTAGAACTGTGTTAACCATAAAGCGTGGCAACCAATTTAAAAACCACAGATGAAAATGAGGATCATAAGCACCAAATCTGTTCGGCACACTGACATAAATAGAACCGCCTGGTCTGAGCACTCGGTAGGCTTCTCGTAGCACTGCTTCGGGCTCTTGTACATGTTCAATAAGCTCCGACATATTAATAAAATCAAAAGAGTTATCCACAAACGGCAACTGCTCAGCCCTACCTTGAATTATCTCTACTTGCAAACCTTGCTCCACTAGCCTCCGCTGAGCTTCGATAATATAGACGGGATTATACTCTAACCCCACGATTGAACCACCCGCTTCAGCCACTGCCAAGAGAAGCTTGCCTTTGCCTGAACCAAGGTCAAGCAACCGTCCATTTAATAGATCTGGTAGTAGTTTCTTCAGATGTTCTAAATGTGGGTAGCTCATGAAAATTTTTCACTAATCATCTTTGCGCGTTGATCCCACGTCAGCAGTTGACTACTACTACCGCTACTGGGCCGCGCCTTCATAACAGCCTCCGCTAGACTACTGGCATCATCAGCCGTAAAGAAAGTAACTGGATGATCATGAAATACCTCGCGCAGAGCCGGCACGTCAGAAGCTACAATGGGCTTACCGCTAGCAACGTATTCCAAGGCTTTCATCGGTGAGGTGTAGCTACTTGATTCTTCATACTTAACACTGTTAGATAGAACTAAAATATCGGCGATAGCCAAATACTTTGCTACTTCACGATGAGGCACCCAACCAACAAAAGTAACTTGGTCAGAATATCCATATTGACTGGCGTCCGACCGATAATAAGCGACTAACTCCTCTATTCCGCCAACCAGGCATAAATGGTAGTTAGGCAACATCGTTATAGCCGCTAGAAGAGTGTCTATGCCTTTTTCAGGATATAAATGTCCTGTATACACCATAATCTTCTTCTGCTGATTTATGTTCAATTGATGCCGAAGCTGTGCCGAATCAGTATTTCGAAGATCTATTAAAAATTGCTCATCAATTGCACTAGGACTAACAGTAATTTTGTCGGTCTCTATCCCTTGACGTTGTAAGAAATCAGCCGTCAGCTGATTGATAGCGAAGATATGGCTGACAGTTGACCATAGATGTTTGTGCTGTGCCATAACCTTGTGAGGTGGGTTATGAAACTCAAAATAACACTTCCGTTTGGTTTTCTTCGTTAGCCAGTACAGACTAATTTGATCGCGACTGTAGATGATAGTATCATCCGGCTCGGTCCGAAGAGCTCGAGCTACGCCCTGGGTAAACGTAACATTCTCAAGCCAGAAGCCCAAGCGAGGAATTACTCCCACAAGATCAATGACTGGGAAAAATCGCAACTTGAAATTCTTTGCCACATCATAAAAATCATATGGGTCTTGCCGGATATGATTTTTACGCTGTGGCAACCACAATTCCACTTCATAACCCAATCGAGCAAAAGCTTCACACATCTTTGCAATCTGCAGACCGTGAGCTTTTTCGGTAGGAAAACGAGCGTTAGCAATATAGACTAATCTGCGACTCATAATGATTGTATAGCTGTTATAATTCGTTCTGCCGCCTGACCATCCCAGAGTGGTATCGTGACCTGACGACGCCCATAGACGACGCTGTCATAAGCTTTCATAATAGACTCTTGACTGATGCCAGCTATCGTATTGGTACCCTGTTCTACTGTGATCGGACGTTCAGTTTCGGTGCGTAGTGTCAAACACGGTACTCCCAGTATCGAAGCTTCTTCTTGAATTCCCCCAGAGTCAGTCAATATCAACTGGGCGTTCTTTTCGTAATACAAGGTCTTCAAATATGGTAACGGCTCAACCAAGGTACAAACATTCGCCAAACGTGCAAATAAACCAAATTGCTCTGCTTGCTTCCTAGTACGGGGATGTAACGGTAGATAGATTTGAAGCCCTGATTTGTCTTTGATCGCCGATAAAGCTGAGATAATATTAGAAAAAATTTCTCTATTATCGACATTCTCCGCTCGATGAAGTGTACAGAAGTAAAACTTCTCATCAACGACTGGGACTCTTTGGCTATAATACAATAAATTATCTATCATGATATTGCCCACGTTTAAAATTGTACCTCGTACCTTCTCCCGCTTTAAATTCTCTGCTGCGTCTTCTGAGGTGGCAAACAAGATATCAGCCACCATATCAGTCAAAATTCTGTTAGTTTCTTCTGGCATCTGATAGTTGTATGAGCGCAACCCCGCCTCTACATGAATCAACCGCAGGCCCATCTTCTGCGCGGTTAGCGCTCCAGCCAAAGTAGCGTTAACATCACCGAACACAATTACATCAGTAATACTCTGCGTTGTAAACGTCCGTTCTAACTGAAGCATCATATCAGCAAACTGGGCGACAACTGGCTCTTTGACAATGTCTAAAGCAACATCAATAGTTAAATCAAAATCTCGAAAAAAATCACCGGCCATTTTATCATCATAGTGCTGGCCGACATGAATAATGATATGATTGATATTATGATGTCGAAAAGCTCTCACGAGCGGGGCCAGTTTAACAAAATTTGGCCTGGTACCAGCTATGAGGGCAAATTTTTTATCTAACATCAGAAAAAATATTATCAAGTGTAGACTTACGAGCAATGACGCCTAACTTCTGCGCACCTTGCGGTACCAATCGTGTAAGTAGACGAATTATCGGGTTAGGCGCCTTGCCGATATAAGCGAAACGTTCAATTTCAAATCCGTGCATCCAAAGTAGCTGACGCATCATTGCCGGACTAAAAAAAATCTTATGCTGCGGTTGTGTTGATGTTTCACCTTGTTCCTCACGCATCTGACGAAAATTATCTTTGGCCTCATTATATGTCAGGCGACGATCGTCGAGGCCTAAGGTATCAACTCTCTTCAACCAAGCACGTAACACCTGAGTCAAATCATAAGCATTCGGAGTGTCTAGTATCAGATATCCTCCTGGTTTAAGAATACGCCAACATTCATCGATCATTTTGCCTGGCCGCCAAGTGTGCTCGATAATCTCACCGCCGTAAATATAATCGAAGCTTTCACTACTCACCTGAGAAGCTTCATGTAAATCACCGACTAACTGTTTCGTCAATCCCAGCTTCGTTGCTAAGTTTTTATTGACGTCGAGTCCCCAATATTCGCCGCCACTAGCTTCAATTATCTTGCGCAAATCCACGTTGATAGGTCCTTCACCTAAATTGCCAACGTCTAACACTTTACCTTGCTTGTCAGAAAAAAAACTACGAACAAAATCAGTGCGGGAATTATATAGCTTAATAGAACGTAAATCTGTGATTGTCATGTTAGATATTCATTTTTTTAATTAAGGTCGACAAGCTATGATTTTTTGATACAATCTCCTGCATCTGAGATAAGTTGAACTGTTGCCATTGACCTGAAAGGACAAAATTAGCTAATGCTTCTGCTGTCTCAACTGCTGGATACTTTGTTAAACCAATAGCACGCGAATTCCCTGGTGTGGTCGCTACATAGCAACCATTAACCAGCGCTTCAAGCATAGTTTTATCAATAGTTTCAGAAGCCATATTAAGACAGAGCGGATACTGACGATACAAACTGCGTAGATCAGACAGAGATAAAGCGCCACCGAAATCAACTCTCTGATCCAAACCTAAATCCGTGATTAATTTTTTCATTTCTTCTCGATAGGCTTCCTCACCAGGAACGAGACGACCTCGTATCGTCAAGTGATATTCAGCTGGCAACAACGCCAATGCACGCAAGACGATCTCCAGACGTTTAGAGCGCGAGATACGGTGTACTGTCAATAGAGAGAAACGATCACGTTGTGCTGGCTCTCCAATCTTGCCCGCAGTCCAGAATGGCAGATCAATTCCGTGACCTACTACCGATTTTTTTTCTGACTCAGTGAATTGTGGCAAGCTCTGAACCGTTGCACAAAACATTTTGGTCACCAACCAGCTCGTCACCCGTAGGTGCCATGTCATGGTGTAATGAGTATACCAGAGGTAGAATGGTCGTCTAGTCAGCCACCAATACCAACCACCCAAGGCCGACCATTCCGTGTTCATATGCACAAAAACTCTATCATACCGCAAAGTGAAAATAAGTTTATAAAACTCTAAAACCCAACGCCATTTTGGTCTCTTTTTTTCTTTGCCTAGTGAATAGACAGGAAAATGTCCATCAAAAACACCCAATTTCAAACAGATAACTTGTACTTCATAGCCCGCAGCGCGAAAGGCATCAACCCAGTGAATGACGAACGCTAAATCATGGTCTTGTTCGTCAAGCCGCTGGGTAATAAAGAGGAGCTTCTTTAGATGTGATGACTGTATTTGATTTTCCATAATAGTCGAGCATACTCACGTAGCGTTTTAAATAATTTCATTTTACTTTTACCTTTTTTTAAACCGTAGTCATATACCAGAGGTACTTCTGCTACCCGCTTGATGTAAGGCTGTATTTTCAATAGAACTTCAAGATTAGCCGCAAACGACTTGGTCACTATAAACTGCTCGTGATACTGGTCGATAGCCAACTTGAGGCAACGAGCTCGATACGCTCGAAAGAAAATCGTGTAGTCAGTAATACCCTCGACGCGAGCAAAAAAACGGACAAAGTAATTTACTATCAAGCTTCCTAGCTTACGAAACCATGGAAAGCGCAAAAAAGCACCTCCAGCTATGACGCGCGAAGCCACGACGACATCCGCACCCTCTGCCATCTTGACCACCATGGCAGGAATCTGCTGAATATCACTCGTACCATCGCCTTCAATCATGCAAATACAATCATCATCAGCTGCGTGCGTAGCAGCGTAGCTTAGACCGTCATAAAAAGTCTTGGGAATTCCTAGGTTCGTCTCATGTTGAATTAGCTCAATCGGAACGGTACTCTGGATTGCGAGAATTTCCTCGACTGAAGTATCTCGGCTACCATCATTAACCACTATTAATTCTGTCTCCATCTGATGGGCGGAGGTCAAATCGTTTATCTGCTTGATAACTGCGCCGATGTTACCGGCTTCATTATATACAGGAATAATGACAAAGAGCTTAGCCATGCATCAATAATCCTTTCTTCCTGTCACGCACTACAGCAGCACAACTGATTACAAAAATAACTACTGGCATAATAATCATTGGTAAAGTAGTGCCTGATGGCCAGAAAATAAGGTGATAAGCAAAATAGGTATAAATGAATTGATAACTAAAGCTCGCTACAATGATCGGCCACAGTACTTTATATTTCTTAATGATTGGCAAAGCTAGAATTATCATTGGAATCTCAAATAACGTATAGTAATAACGGTCATAATAAAAGAAGCTAAGCGGTATCAAGATGCCAATAATAACTGTCCATAATAGTGCTTGATATTTTTTCCTATCGTGAAAAAGCTCAGCATTATGCAATACCGCAAGCAAAGCAAAAAAGGTAATGAAAGGTGATACGTGTATCATATCGCCCACATATGTTGTATTGAAAGGCGTATAGTTATGAATACTAAAATAACTCTGTACCACAGCGCCGACGTTTACAAGGAAATGTTTGAGGTTAAACAAATGACCTGCGGTTAGACCGGGATGAACACCAATGATGATAGAGCCGTTCTGGATAATCTGCGTAATGATATACGCAATGGGAATTATCAGACTAATTGCCAGCTGTCGATACATTTTCTTCCATATAAACAGCGGAAATAAACCAAAAATAAACGGCTTATCGATAATACCGATACCGAACCAAAAAATAGACCACGGTGATTTCTTTTGGACCAAATAGATAACAACAAACGAAATAAATGTTACGCTCGGCCAACTCCAACCACGAAAACCTGTGATAAAAATCAGTGGCATAAGGGCGTAGATATAAGCAGCCAAAACACCGCTCTTTTTGTCTTGGTAAAACTCATTAACGGCCAAGTAAATCATTGGCAGCGTCAACACCGTTACGGCTAATTCAAAATATACTTGCGAATAATCAGAATGAGTAACAGCATATATAATAGCAGCAAACATTGAGGTGGCGTGAAAACCTGGAATAGTTAAATCAATAATGCCCTGCCCACCGAGACGCTGCATGAAGGCTTGATAATAAAATCCGTCATCAAGCAAATGAATTGTAGTACCGGCAAAAACAGCAACCATCAAAATCATCAATATACTGATGTGAAGCCACGGGTTCTCGAGACGGAAGAAATTTCTCATATATTTTGCGTATTATTTATTATCGACTGCCAAAATTGAACAATTGACCTTAGAGTAGCCCTTCGCGCATACCTCTCATTATATATAATTTGTGCCTGATGCCCTAATTCGTCCCTCAGGTGCTCATCTGTTATTAATAACTCCAATGTTTCTACTGTCCTGACTTTATCCAGTATAGGCACGATCAAACCCGTTTTACCTGAGTCAATTATAGTCCGCGCTCCTAATGTGGCTGAAGCAACCGTTGGCACACCCATTAAACCAGCTTCAATAATGACTTTGCCGAAACTTTCATTAG
>CAYYYA010000025.1:0-3192 GCA_964475975.1 uncultured Gammaproteobacteria bacterium
CAGGTTTACTCATCCTCGATGAGCCAACGAACCATATTAATTTCCGTCATTTGCCTATTATCGCTCAAGCTTTAGAAGATTACGAAGGTGCGATGATTCTCGTTAGTCACGTTCCGGAGTTTGTAGCGCAGATTAGAATTGATGAAGTTTTGGATTTAGAACGATAGTCTATTTGACAGTTTTTCGCCCCTTTGCTAAGCATAAGGTATGAACTATAGAAATTGCTACATCCCAGCCTCACACGTGGCTACCCAGAAAATGGGTGTCACTATTTGGTTATCTGGCTTGGGCAATTCTATGAAGTAATTTTTCTCTAAACTTAGCAGTAAATTCAGAATTTCCTTGGCCAGATGGTCAGGGATTTATTTTTGCCTTGGCGGATCTGGGTTGTTCATTGTACCTTTCAGAAAGGAAAACCCATGTCAGAACCGACCGTCTTTCGTCGTGGTAAGAAAGTCTACCTTCGTCCACTGGAGGAGGGAGATCTGCATCGTCTCTATCGCTGGATCAATGATCCGGAAGTGACGATTTTCTTGGATCAGACATTCCCACTGCCGGAACTCTATGAAGCGGAGTTCTTGAAGAAGTCTATGACCCGTCCTGCTTTCCCGACTGACATCGTCTTTGCTATCTGCCGGAATGAGGACGACCGACACATCGGCGTCATGGGCTTGCATCGTATTCGGTACGACCATGGAACTGCTGGTACCGGCTCGTTCATCGGTGAGAAGGATCTCTGGGGTCAGGGCTATGGCTTCGATGCCAAGATGATCCTGCTGGACTACGCCTTCAATACGCTGCGTCTGCGTAAGATCACGGCTGGCGCGAAAGCCTTCAACCAGCGCAGTCTCGCCTTCAACGCTAAGTGTGGCTACTATAGTGAAGGCTTACGTCGAGCACAGTTCCTCGTTAATGGCGAGTTCGTCGATGAAGTGATCACGGCAGTCACGCCGGCACAGTGGGAGGAGTGCTGGCAGGAGTACTGCGCTGATTGGAAGAAGTAGTCTACTTCAGTGTTTGAATAAACCCCCGTGTTACGCAATGTGGCACGGGGGTAATTTTTACCCTGTAATAACTTGGCTCATGTAACGTCATCATATTCAGAGAGGGAATTAAGTAATTATTAATCTAAATTTTATGAAGAAGTTTGTCTTTTCTATGTTGGGTCTGATGGTAACTCTGAGTCTGACACCATTGGCTCAAGCCCAAGATATGTCTAATAATAAAGCCTATTTTATCAGCGAAGGTCAGTTGGGTGGATCATATACATCTGTCAATGCAGCTACTGCAGAGTCCACTGAAGCGCAGAATCTGACAGGAACGCTCGTAGAAATCGGTAATACCACCGCTGAGAATACCACCATTGTTATTCGTTTTAAGAACACTGACGGTACCACAACTGATGAAGCTGTAGAAATTACTAATCGTACAGCAATTTTGAATCGCGCTGGCGGCAAAGCTGATCTTAGTGACTGGATTGCTGGTGATCAGATTCAAGTACGTGCTACACATTTCCGTAATAGTGATGGTTTAGAAGCTTTGAATTTACACAACCTTTCTTTTGAGACACGCCACAGAGGTATCAATGGTTGGATTACTGCTCTGCGACCAAGTTCCAATCAAATGGATGTGACCTATAATAATACGGTTTATACTTTAAACACCGCAGACGCTAAAATGGTTGGTGGTATTCATAATCCCGCTACCTTAGCAGATTTCCGTATTGGTGATCGTGTCCGCGCCCGTGTCGTTGAGGATGGCGATGGTAGCTCTACTACTTGGAAAGCAGAAATCGTTGTGACGCTGCGTCGCGGTGATGATCTCATTATGCGTGTCACTCGTTGGATTGTACCAGCAACTATTACCGCTCTGCCAGTTGATGTTAGTACCTTGCCCGCTACGCTAGAAGTTTCTATTCAGGATTCAAAATTTTTCCAGAAGAATGACGTCAATAATCTGATTGGCGCGCCAGGTACCTTATTGAAAGTTGATATTAATAACGAGACAAAGTTAGTGCGCCAATATTTAGGCAAAGCTAATCTGAATGAATTCTCCGTTGGTGATGATATCCGCATCATTGGTCGCTTAAATGAAGTCTCAGGTCATTTGGTGGCCCGAGTGATCAAAGATAATTCTATTCAACGTATTGATCAGAGATTCCGTACCGCTACGATTACAGCTATTAATGCTAGTAATAAATCTCTGACAGTCCAGTTAGATGACAATCAGTTGCCTTACCCTGGTCCTATGACTCCTATGACACCAGTTGCTAGAACTTGGAATGTCACAACCAATAATGCCACAACTTATTGGCGTGCCGGTAAGCAAGTTACTTTCGCTGATTTACAGACCGATACCATGATACGTATCTTCGGTACCGTGAATATTGATAACCGTCAGATTGCCGCCAGTACGATCTCGGTTATTATCAAACCTACAGGCATTGAATTACCGCAGTAATCATTGTTTACATCTCGGATTCATTAGGCTCTCCATCGGGGGAGCCTTCTAGGTGTGCTAAAATATGGATATGAAATTAAATCGTTGGCTAGCAGTGATACTCTGGATGTCTTTAATCTTCTTTTGGTCATCCATCCCAGATCTAAAAAGCTCGCTGCCAACACTCTATGACACTATTTTACGCAAAGGAGCGCACATCGGTGAGTATCTGGTTTTAGCTTGGCTGGTGTCGCGGGCTTGGGATAATCTCAAGCGTCAATGGTTTGTTTTAGTTTTTTGTTTAGTTTTTGCTGCTAGCGATGAGTTTCACCAACTGTTTGTCCGCGACCGGTCAGGACAGCTGATCGACGTGGCAGTGGATACTGTCGGTATCCTCATAGGGCTCTGGTTATATCTCAAAATTTCAGTTAACAAAAAAACCTCCCGCAGCTAACAGGATTTTTTTATTTGAATCATTCTTCAAAAGAAACACGCCTACCCGAGAGTAGACGTGTGTAATGCTTGATGTGGCAGGAGTTCAGATCTTGAAGGTGGTCGTAATCTGACCAGTCTTGCGGTCGATCGTAACTCCGATGCCTTTCCGTTTGGCCTGCTGCTGCAGGTCAGAAAGCTCTTTCTCCAGACCTTGAATCCGGCGGTAGAGGTTCACGATGTCCTGCTGCAGCGTGTTGCCGTCGCTGACCGAAGTGTGCTTACTGGCAGATTCGGGCTGCGGAGACTTGGTCTTCTTCG
>CAYYYA010000025.1:3292-12312 GCA_964475975.1 uncultured Gammaproteobacteria bacterium
GCCATCAGAGGGGAGAGTTGCATTTTTTTTGCCATGGAGACCTCCGCTGGGGCGATAGGGTTCTGTACAGCCGGAACCGATTGGAGCCTGAGTACGGCACTGAGCTGCACCGTCGCTTCTGACACCGATACGTTGCTTGAGGTGTGAATAGAGAAACGTTGCAAGGAGCTGTCCCTGAAGAAACTGAAGGCGAAGATGTGTTCGGGGCCCTTCGTCGCTTGAAATTTCAGGGGCGCTTCTTTGCTCTGGGCGATTCCGCCTACATTGTCTCTGATGGCTCCCTTGATGACATTCAAAACAATCGGGAGTTCCAGCAGTGGCTCAACTGCCTCTTTCGCGCCAGCGAGCCAATTGCCGTCGCCGGCGATGAGTTTTTGCATGGTCTCACCTCCCTGGATTTGAGTTTGACGGTACGTGATGACTGAACATTTTTACTTTATTTACCCTTGATTGTCAAGTTGACTTTCGCTCCGTCGGGTTGTATAGAATATAGGCAACACGGACACAGTGTTTTGTACCTTTCGCTCACTCAGAGGAGGCAGGATGTCTCAAGGGCGCTCTGACAAATCAAGAAAGCCGATATTCGATAGAACCACGTATCTGGCTATCATCGCCGGTATCCTGCAGAAGAATAGCGGTGAGAACCCAGTGAGTATCACCGATGTTGTTCGGGCCTTGCCTGAGCATATTCGGAGAGATCGTAGGGCTCTGACGGTCGCCTTGGACGAGATCAAAGAAGAGATTTCTTTGCTCGGCATATTGCTGGTGACTGACCAAGCGCCACGCGTCATCGAAGTGCTGAAGAAGAAGGCTAGCAAGAAGCGTGCCGTTCAGCCGACAAAGTCTAAGGCGCTGCCAAGCTTGGATCCTAGCGATCCGTTGTATCAAGAGTTTGAGCATCAACGCAGTCTGCCGCCGACTCTTCAGCAGTACGTTGCTGAAATTCAGCGTTGGCCTCTGTTGAAACATGATCAGATCGTGGAGAAGTCGCGTCGCTTCCATGAAGAGGGTGACACAGTTGCTCTCGACGAGATGGTGCTTCATAACCTTCGCCTCGTTGTCTCGATAGCTAAGCGCTATCGTGGCGGCAGAAAGTCAATGGAGTTTCTGGATCTGATCCAAGAGGGCAACATCGGTTTGATGGTTGCTGCTCCGCGGTATGACTACCGGTTGGGATTTCACTTCAGCACCTATGCCACCTGGTGGATCCGTCAGGCTATCACTCGCGCCATCAAGCTCAACGACCGAGTGATTCGTATCCCGGTCCATAAAGAAGAGTCTTTGTACAAGCTGAACCGAGCAATGAATGCTCACGTGGTGCGGACTTCAAAAATGCCGACTGCTAGTGAGCTGGCTCATCAGCTTGGCTGGTCAGTAGCGAAGACGGAGACAGTAATCCAACTTTCGTTGAGCTCTACCTGCTCCTTGTCTGCGCCCGTTGGATTTGATGGAGATGCTGAGTTCGGCGATTTTGTTCCCAGTGCCCAGATGCCGCACGATCTAGGCTTGGCACTCGCCACAGCCATCAAACAGCGGATTGCTGCTATTGAGCGGTCACTGTCGGCTGAGAAGCCTCGTTGGGCAGAGATTTTCCGACTGCGCTACGGTATGTATGACGGACAACCACGCACACTGGAGGAGGTGGGAGAGATCTATGGCGTGACGCGTGAGCGGATCCGCCAGATTGAAAAGAAAGTCTGGAAAAGGCTGACAGCTAGAAAGATCATCGATCGTGATGAGAGTCACGTGCTGGCAGCTATGGTTACTGCCTTAGAGGAGCAAGGCGCTATTCTTCAGTAATCATCTGTTCATTGTCACCCCGCCGGGTTCACTCACGGCGGGGTGTTTGTTATATCAAAAAAACATCCTGCAGATAGCAGGATGTTTTCATTACGTATTACGAATTACGCTTATCTACTTCTTCAAGCTTTCCAGAATTTTGACGAAAGCTGTAGGCTCATGTTCAGCGATATCAGCTAAGACCTTGCGATCCAGACCAATGTTAGCTTTCTTCAGAGCATCGATGAAGCGGGAGTAGCTCCAGCCATGAGGACGGAGGGCAGCGTTTAATTTTACCTGCCACGTACCACGGGCGGTACGCTTCTTCAGACGGCGATCACGGTAGGCGTTGACGCCGGCTTTGGTTACGGCGACCTTAGCTTGTTTCAGTTTATTTTTGCGTCCCCACATGTATCCTTTGGTTTTCTTCAGGATATTTTTACGTCGTTTGACGTGATGGACGCCACGTTTGATTCTAGGCATGACAGTGTTTGGGAGTTAAGAATTAAGAATTTGGTTTATTATTGTGAAGTTTCGTCCAGAGGACGATCCGCCTCTGGCGGAAAAAGTAAAAAGTCAAAAGTTTGGGTCGGGGGCGCGTGCTAATTACGTATTACGAATTACGATTCTCAATTACAAATTACGTATTACGATTTACGCCCGATGTTACTAATTATACGGAGTTAAGATGCGGAGATTTCTCGTGTTGACGCTCGACATCGTCTTATCGCGACGTTTGTTTTTGGTTACCTTACCCGATTCGCGGGAGTTGAAATGATCTTGGCCGCCTGCGCGGATCTTGATCTTCTTCACTTTCTTGCCACCGGTCAGCTTGATACGCTTGCGGACAGCTTTGTTCGTTTTCAGTTTCATATATTATTTTTTTCCAATAGTAATTGATAGTTCAGCTCCTTGAAAGGATAATGGTTTCTCGATCACGACATCCGGACCCAGTGCGGTGACGAAGTTACGGATAATATCAGCTGCCAGATCTTTGCGGGTTTTCTCACGGCCGCGGAGACGAAGCACAACTTTGACCTTGTCGCCTTTGGCGAAGAACTGTTCCGTTCGCTTCACGCGGACGTCAATGTCATGTTGACCAATCTTCAGCGACAGTTGAATCACTTTGATCTCGATCTTCTTGGCTTTGTTGGTCTGAGTGCGAGCCTGCTTGTACTGCCACTGACCGTAGTCCATGATCTTGGCTACCGGCGGCGTGGCAATAGGAGAGACTTCGACCAAGTCCAATTCTCGTTCGCGAGCGATGGCTAGAGCCTCATGCGTGGGCAAAATGCCCAGTGGCTTGCCGGTCTCATCGATCACTTGCAATTCATTGGCGCGGATACGCTCATTAATAGCGTAGCGTGCTTGCGGAGCTCGATATGGTTGTCTGTATGGTGCGGGAATAGGGGTAAGTTAGATTGATTAAATTTATTTTAAAAATGGGAATACTTTTCGTCCTCCTGCGCTAAAGCTTCGGAGGACACCATCCTTCCCTGACCGTTGGTCAGGTTCGTATGGCTGCGCCATCCGAAGTTTCGCTGCGCGAAACGAAGGATGGTGGAGATGAGGGGGATCACACCCCTGTCTGATAAGAAAGATCGAAAACCTCTACAAGCTTAGTTAGTTTTAAAGTTCGAAGTTTCGCTAATAAACTAACAACAAATGAAACTTCTAGCTAACATTATTTTTCACTAGCTTTCCGTGTGAGCAGCAGATGGTAGCTAGTCTGTAATAACGTTCAATCATCACACAGACATCTGATGGTGAACGAGTCTTGAGCCCTTAGGCCAAAACTGGTGCAGCAGCTAAAGCTCTGAAAGAGTTAGAGATGCTGGCAAAAATATTTTTTGCACGTACATTTTCCAGCTTTTTTATAGGGTTCTGGTACCCTAGCTTGCCATTTCCTTACTTCCATATCGTCAAATATAGGCATCCCCGTGGGTATGCCGTAATTCGTAAAGCGTAATTAGGAAGCAGCGCAGTGGCTGTTCATTACGAATTACGTATTACGATTAGCATTCATTTTCAACGTGCCGTTTAGCTCAACTATCTCACGCGGCTATTCAACCGACGCTTATAATCTTTCTCTTTGATACTCTGCCGCTTATCATAGTTCTTCTTACCGCGGACCAGAGCGATTTTTACCTTCACTAAACTGGGGGTAGTATACACAGAAAGAGGGACCATTGTCAAGCCTTTTGTGGCTAATTTATTGTGTATTTCCAAGATTTCCTTTTTGTTCAGCAGGAGGTATTTTGGCCGTTCTGGCGCCAGACCAACCCCTCCTTTATAAGCTTTGGGGTATTTGGCGATCTTCAGACCCTTGATCACCGGCCGTTCGCCTTGGAAACTAATAAAACTGCCTTCTAGCTGGACCAGACCGGCTTTGGCAGCTTTGACCTCGGCGCCATTGAGTACAATCCCAGCCTCATAGGTCTCGAGGATCTCATAGTCAAAGTGAACTTTTTTGTTGTATTTGATTTCGGGCATATGTCGCTACAATCCTAACATAATTGCGAAAGCAGGGGAAAGGGGATAGAATTGCCTTAGTTTTGGATAATAGTACAGATATCTTATATTTAAGTGTCAATGAGTAGAAAAATAATCACAACCAAAGACTTGTTGGAGCAATATGAGTCTAAGATAGGTCTCTATAGATCCTTTGCTCTTTCAACCCAACATCTTTTAGAGAAACTATTAAAAAGAAATGGCTTTACTAAGTATATAGTAACTAGTAGAGGTAAGGATAGGTCTTCTTTAAAAAATAAGATTATAAACAATCATCCTTTTGGGAGTATAAGACGTATCTCTGAAATCGATGACCTTGCTGGCTGTCGTATTATATCTTACCTGGAGGCCGACATAGATAGAATTATCTCACTCTTACAGAGCAACTTCAAAATATCTAAACAAAAAAGTAAGTATTCTAAAGATGGGTACAAGGGTATCCGTTTGGTGATTTCTTTAAGTGAAGATAGGCTCAAACTTGATGAATATGCTATTTTTAAAGATTTAAAGTGCGAAATTCAACTAACAACTATTTTGTACCATGCTTGGTCCGAACTTGAACACGATGTCATTTATAAGCCCGAAAAAGAGCTTATTAAATTTGATAAACCAGCCTTCGATTCTTTAAAAGCAAGATTTTCACAAATAATGGAACACATAGTCGAAGCTCAACGAGGCTTGGATTTTATTTTTGAAGAAGTTAATAAACTGCGTCAAGGAAAGAAGATTTTTGATAGAAAATATATACGTACATTGATGCAATCTGAGTCTATCAATAATTTATATGAAAATTTGAAGTTATTTGCTAAATATGTTGCCAAATATGGAGATAAAATACCAAGAGATTTAAATATCGTTGAAACTCTTGGGGCTACCATTGATAAATCAACAGAACTGCCTACTGAAAGGTTGAATAGTCCATTAGGAAGTTTTTCTGGATTCAATCATAGTGATATCGAGGAGGTGGTCTTAGGTATACTTGATAATTTAAAGTACTCACGATTCGAAGACGTATTTAATCTACTGGTTAAATTATCAAAATCGAATGATCTTCAAAATAGAGAGAAAACTCGAGAAATTATAAAAAAAATGGCTCGATATACGTATTGGCCAAAGGAAAAGAAGATATATTTTTATCCTCAATTAAAAATTTTGACCATTCTTGAATCATGGAATAAAAAACAAATTTTAGAAAATTCGTTGACTATTGCAGAAATTGGCAGGCACATCCTAAGTAATTCTTATGAAGGCTATAGTGCCACCTCTGGTACGATGACATTTCATCGAGGGTCTCTCCCAGTAAGTACAAACCTCATACAGATCAGATTAAGAATGTTGAAAATCCTTTTTAAAACATTCGGTTTTGTGAAGGACGCCAAGGAAAAACTAAGTTTATTATTAGCCTTAGAGACCGCTACAGAAATTCCAAATGACCATGGCTATGGTGATGATATGAAGGTTATGATTTTAAGTGATGCCAAGAAGGTTGTAGAATTTTACCTCAAGATTTTTTCATCTTCTGATCTTGAGATTTTAAAAAAGATTGATGAACAAACTCAATGGTTGAAAAGAACATTTGCTGATTCGTCCCCAGCTAAACTAATCAATCTGGAAAACAAATTTGCTGAGAGCGATAGTTATGGTCTTTATAGATTATTAGTTGGTTATGACCATGACTACAATCAATATCTTGATTATGAGAAGGCCGAGAGAAGCCGTTCTGACAGAATGACTCAGTTAGTTAATGATATAACTGAAGAAAATTTTGATCATTGGCTGAAGCGTCTTATAACTCTGGTAAAAAACTATAAGAATTTAGATGATAGAGGACAATTTTTCTATTTTCATAAGTTTTTAAATCAGCTTGCGAAAACAAAGCCAGAAATAGGTTTGAAGTTTATTGCTGTAAAAGAATTTGATCCGTTTATTATTGATATTTTATCAGGCATATGGCAAAGCTCAAAGAGGAAGAAAGGGGAGGTTAAAAAAATCTTACGTACATGGGTAAGTCAAGGAAAAAAATTGTCTATGATAGCATTGTTACTTCTTCGCGTGAATGAAATTGATGAGCCTCTTATTATGAGCGTTTTTAGAAAAGCTAAGGAGCTAAGGGATATAGATGCTTTAAATAACATCATTAGGTCGCTTGCACAAATAATAACCGCGGAGAATAAGAAGATGCTGAGTATTATATTATGTGCAATTCAAGAACTAACTTTATTAAAGAATACCTGGTGGATAAGTTATATTTGGTCTAAAGCAGAACAATTATTTAACGAATTAGATGAACAAGAATGGGATATAATATTAAATAATCTAATTCTACTGCCACATATCAATTTTGAATCAGAAGAAATTCTTTCGATTCTGGCTTGGAAATATCCAGATAAATTCGTTGAATATTTTGCAAATAGAATTAGTGTAAAGAAGCGTAGGAAGTCTGGTGATAATTACGATGCTATACCTTTCAATTTTGCGCCTCGACAGACAGATAAACTACTTAAACTAACAGATCAGCATAAACGAGTTTTTATTGACGAGATATTTAAGTGGTTTGAAAGTAAACACTGGTTAAATTATTGGGAAGGTGCTCATTTATTGCGAAATCTTTTCCCCGAATTTGACCCATACTTAGAGTCTAAACTTATTGAAACTATACGATCAAAGAAAATAAATAGGGTTAGAATCGTTGTACATGTCTTACGTGCCTATGAAGGAGAGGTTTTCTTACATGGGGTTTGTAAAGAGTTTATTAAGCGGTACCCTACAAACAGTCAATATCAGAAAGAAATATTTATTATTCTGTCACAGACCGGTGTTGTATCTGGGGAATATGGATTTGTAGACTTATATAAATCAAAATTAAACGAAATACAATCGTGGAAATCAGATAAAGATGAGTCTATACAAAAATTTCTTAAAGAGTATGAGAGCTATTTGAGAGATAGAATAGTGTCAGAAGAAAAGCGTGCCGATGAAGAAGTAGATCATCTAAAAAGGGAGTATGGAGAGAAATAATATTATTAATACGTTGCTGAAGATGACCCCCTATGTGTACTCTACTCATTAGACCATTTTTTGATTGCATACTTACCCAAGTGATGGTATCGTATTATTATACTTACCTGTAATTTTTGTAACTTTTATTTCATCTATGCCCCCACACCTTTCCATCACCATCAAAGAATCCCTCCGTCAGATTGTGGCGGAGAAATATCCTGATATTCAAATCAGCAGATTTGATTTGACGCATCCGGAACGACTCGAACATGGTGACTATGCTACCAATGTGGCGATGATTTTGGCTAAGCAGCTACAACGCAAACCCAGTGAAGTGGCTCATGAGATTGAGACTATTTGGAATGAACAACATCAGACAGACTATATTGATCATATTGAGGTCACACCCAGTGGCTATATCAATTTTTTCTTAACCAAAGATTTTCTCCTGCAGGAGTTACACACCATTGTCAGTGACAAAGAGAGCTATGGCCAAGGAGATGGGTTGAAAGGCCAAAAAATATTATTGGAATACGGTCAGCCCAATACGCATAAGATGCCGCATATTGGTCATTTGTTTTCTTATGTCTATGGCGAGTCGTGCGCTCGGATATTGTCCGCTGCCGGAGCTGACGTCAAGCGTCTGAACTATCAGGGAGATGTGGGCTTACATGTGGCGAAATGTCTCTGGGGTTATCGTAATACCGACGCCGAGAAAGCTCCGGAAACTTTGGAAGAGAAAGTACAGTGGTTACAACGATGCTATCAAGCTGGCGCGCAGGCCTATGAGGATAATCCTGAAGCCAAGACAGCTATCGATCATCTCAATGATGATATTTATAAGAAACGGGCGCAGGCCTATGAACTGTGGAAGCAAACGCGTCAGTGGAGTATTGATTATTATGTACAATTTGAGGATCGTTTGGGCATTCATTTTGACAAGCATTATTTTGAAAGTGAAATTCTGGAGCCAGCTTTGAAGCTGGTAGATGAGCACATGGGCAAAGTCTTCGAGTCCAGCCAAGGTGCTGTTATTTTCGCTGGTGAGAAATACGGTTTGCATACACGCGTCTTCGTCAATCAACGGGGCAATCCGACCTATGAAGCCAAAGATGTCGGTTTGATCGCTACCAAGCGTGATGATTTTACATTCGACCATTCAGTAGTCATGACGGGTAATGAGCAGAATGATTATTGGAGAGTAATAACTAAAGTAACTGAACTTATATTTCCTGACTTGGTAGGTAAGATACAACATCTGGGTTACGGCATGATCAATCTCTCCACTGGCAAGATGTCTTCACGCACAGGAAATATTGTTACTGCTTTTGGTCTGGTGGATATGGTGAAGGAGCAAGTACGAGCGTTTGTGCAGGCGAATAGAGAATATGATGACGCACAAACGGAAAGCATCAGCGAAGCGGTTGGTATGGCAGCGATTCGTTATTCTTTTTTGAAAAAAGCTGCGGCTAAGGATTTGGCCTTTGATATCAAAACCAGTGTAGCTTTCGAGGGCAACTCCGGACCATATCTGCAGTACGCCTATGCCCGTTGTCAGAGTGTCTTGGCTAAGGCACCGAAATTATCGAACTCCAGTGTTGATAGAGATAGCGCTTCATTAGAGCCAGAAGAGGTAGCCTTGATGCGACATCTCTATAGATTGCCGGAAGTGATTGATAGTGCAGCTCGGAATTATGCGCCTCATGAATTGTGTAATTATGTGTATTCTC
>CAYYYA010000026.1:0-10596 GCA_964475975.1 uncultured Gammaproteobacteria bacterium
CTATTCTTCTTATGCTCCTCGAGATTGCGAGCGTAATAGACTTTGCCTTTCAGATCAGTAAGGAAATAATAGTATGGGTTTGGTGTCGGATAGAGAGCTGCCTGAATACTCTCTAATCCCGGATTGCTAATCGGTCCTGGCGGCAAGCCTTTGTATTTATAGGTATTGTAAGGTGAATCAAGCTGTAAATCATCGAGACTTGGTCTGGTGGTTTTCTCACAATTCACCACGTCTGCAGCTGTCAGACATTGAGCGAAATTCACCGTCGCGTCTGACTGCAGCCCTATCCCCGCTTTGATGCGCTTCCAGAAAATATCAGCAATCATTTTCTTGTCGCCTGACTGCGGTACTTCTTTCTCGATAATAGACGCCATCGTGATCACTTCATACAGTGATCTATTTTGTTTGATCATATCCTGAATCATCTGTGGAGTAACCTTGCGTTCAAAATTTGCCAGCATCTTGCTAACCAAGGTAATCTCATCAGAATCCCGCGCCACCTGATACGTATCAGGGAAGAGGAAACCTTCCAGCGTATGACCGAGAGGCACAGCATCAGTCAGCTGATAGTCATCGCGCCACAAGGTGCTCGAGGCTGTTATAGTCAAGAAAGCATCGCCATGAAAGCCCGCTTTGGTCAGGACATCGGCATATTCGTGGCGATTCCAGCCTTCGATAAAGGTTAGCTGATCAGGCTGTTGATCAGGACCTGCCATAATCGCTTTGGTAATCTGGGGAATATTCAAATTGCGATTCAGCTGATAGCGGCCGGCGATAATCTTCTGATCAGTGCGCAAGAGCCAGATATAACTTTCGAAAATAAACGAACTATCGATCAGACCTGCTTGCTTCAGATTGCGGCTGATGACATGTACGCCCTCACCCTGCTCTATCGTAAAGACAACTTCCTTGGCGTTACCAGCCGGCCGGAAAAACTGCACCAGACAAAAAGCTATCACACCTACTGCAATGACCACAATCGTAGTTAGAGTAAGAAGAATTTTTTTTATCATAAATAATTATGCCATTTATGCTGTTTAATCTCAGTCACAATCTGTTTGACTGATTGACTCTTATCCTTAGGGCAAATCAATAATGCGTCTTCAGTATCTACTACGATATAATCATGCAGGCCGACAATGGCGACAATTTTTTCAGTACCGGAAAGAACGAAATTATTACTCGCCTCAATCATAATTCGCTTATCGCTACTTTTCTTTGGGACAATGTCTGCAACTACATTCCAACTCCCAATATCCTGCCAGCCAAATGAAGCTGGTAACACCAAAAGATTAGTCATTTTCTCCAGTAAGCCATAATCTATAGAGATAGCTGGTAATGTGCGAAAATGCCGTTTCAAGCGTGAGACTTGCTGTGATCGTGAGCGGTGAATTGTTTCGAAGATCTGATAATGATGAGGAAGATAATCCCGATACCATTGCTGCAAAGCACTGACTCGAAAAACAAATATGCCGGTATTCCATAGGTATCGCCAGTCATCAACGTATTTCCTAGCTTTAGCTAGTTTCGGCTTCTCGGTAAAATGCGCAACCTGATAAAACTGATCTTTACCATAACGCCCAGCCTCTGCACCGAGACAGATATAGCCATAGCCTGTCTCTGGATAGGTCGGATTGGCGCCGATAGTAATCAAATATTCAGGCTGACGAGTGGCCATCTGGGCTGCAGCCAGAAGTACTCGTAGATACTCCGCCGGCTTGGCGATAGCGTGATCAGAATGTACGGTAATCAAGACTGTCTCGGGATCGTCGTGCGCTACCTTCCAAGCAACTAAGCCAATAGCAGCAGCTGTATCTCGACGGCAAGGCTCTACCAGCAGCTGAGAACGTTTGATAGGCAACTGTTTCAAGACAGTGGCAGCAAATTGCTCGCCGGTCACAACGAGGATATCTTTGGCTGGAATTTTTTTTCGCAATATCTGATAGGTTGTCTGCAGCACTGATTGTCCGCCCAGCAGCGCACTCACCTGCTTTGGCGCTCGCTCTCGAGAGACTGGCCACAGACGAGTACCTACTCCACCGGCGATAATTGCTACTTTCAACTTCATAGGAAAAAGAGTATTCCAGCTAAGATAATTGCGTAGATACCGAAATAAAAGATTTGTTCTCTTCGTACTAGTACATCAAGTAATTTCAAAGCAGCATAACCAGAGATTAACGTTACAACGAACGCCACCCAATGCAACGGCTGTATCTCCAACTTTGGCACTTCGCGGAGGAAAGCACCAGCAATAGCAGGGATAGCAGCGATGAAGGTATAGCGGAAGGCTAATTCTTTAGATAAGCCAAACCCTAAGCCAAGACCAAGCATGGTAGCGCTTCTTGACCAGCCAGTAAGCACAGCGGCCCCCTGACCCAAGCCAAGCACTACCGCTTTTGGCCAGGTTAACTGTTTATTGGCATTATTATGCACAGTCCAACGTGTGGATAAAACAAATATACCGGTAATAAAGAAGAAGAGAGCTACAGCTTTGTTTGACTGCCAGACAGAAATCCATGGTTCAAGTATAAGAGCTACCGTCACTGTTGCAATCGTGGTCAAGATAATAAACCAAGCATAGAGTAGATCAGCTTTGTTGCGGGCAATGATTCCTTTAAGCAAATCAATAATAGGTTGACGAAAATAAATTAAAAGTACAAGCAAACTAGCTCCATGAAGAAAAACATCCAAGGCTAAATCCTCCGGAATATTCAGAAGTCGATGAGCTATAAATAGATGTCCATCGCTAGATATTGGCAGCCATTCTGTTATACCCTGAACAAGGCCCAAAAGCACATAATTCAAAAAAATTGCCATAATAATAGTATGCTATACTTATAGTAGGCATTATAGCTAATATCATTCTATGCGTCTATTTATCATCCCGCTGCTCGTCATGGTCTTAGTCCAGACCATTAAGCTTCTGTTGGAGGCTGCTCGAGGGAATTTCTCTTGGGAACACTTGAATAATTACGGTGGTATGCCGTCTGCTCACGCTGCGCTTGCCAGCTCGCTTGTTACAATGCTGTATATTGATAGCGGTTGGGATAGCGGTGCCTTTGCTGTCGCCATTATTCTTTTTTTTATTGTTGTGCGCGATGCCACAGGCTTCAGACGCCAACTTGGTCTGCATGCCAAGTTAATCAACATGGTAGTCAAAGATCTTGATCGCGCCAAAGAATATAAATACCCCGTGCTCAATGAACGACTAGGCCACACTCCTTGGCAAGTAACAGTTGGGACACTATCAGGTGTCGCAATCACCTATCTGCTTACCATGTTTCTGCCTTATTTTTGACACCGTGGACAATAGTGTGTGCCTCTGCCAGCGAATTTGATCTTTTCAACGCTGGTTTTTTTGCATTTTTTGCACGTCTGACCACCACGTCCGTAGACCTTGAGTAGATCATAAAATTTACCTTGATGTCCTTGAGACTGTACATACGAATTGAAGCTCGTACCACCATATTTGATAGACAAATTTAGTACCTTGCGGATATTCTTCAATAAGGCGATTTTCTCAGGACGGGTCAGACTGCCCACGAGACGCATCGGCCGAATACCAGTATAGAAACAGGCTTCATCACAATAAATATTACCGATGCCAGCTATCTGCCCCTGATCTAACAAAAGCTTCTTAACTGACCAATGTGATTTTTTTTCTAGAATCTGCAGCCATTGTTGAGACGTTAGTTTCAGATCAAGAGGCTCAGGACCATAGCCGGCTTTGATAGTGTCTACCTCTGCTCCGTCCGTCAGCTTCAGATAGCCAAATCGGCGCACATCGTTGAAATAAAGCACACCTTTATTATGAAAGTGTAATTCGACATGGGTAAATTTGTTCGGCACATCAAGTACGTTGATGATAGGATGTCCACCGACGAACATCTTCCCCGGCTTCGGCCGATAGACAAGCTGACCGGTCATTTTCAGATGAATAAGTAAATACTCTCCAGAGGCCAAGCTGAAGATCAATAATTTGCCACGGCGGTCTATCGTCCGCACCGTTTGTCCTTGAAGCCGCAGACCGGCATCATTCGGGCGAATAATCTTCGGTAGATGAATAACAACGTCTTTGATACGTTGTTTTTGGAGCGATAGCAAACCGCGGCGTATTGTTTCGACTTCTGGCAATTCTGGCATACGAGGAACTCAAAAGCAAAAATAATTGTATTAAAATAGTGCTGTACCATTCATCTCTGGTGGCTTCTTCAATCCAAGCACTTTCAAAACTGTTGGACCAACATCAGCCAATACCCCCGAAGATTGTGCCTGACTCAAATCCGTCCCCGACACTCCCCCTACTACATTTTTGTGTTCCCATGCTTTACCGATGAGTATGCATGGAACTGCATGATTACTATGTTCTTTATCAATAACACCAGTCTGTAAATTAAACATATTCTCAGCATTACCATGATCAGCAGTTATGATGACTGCGCCCTCATAGGATAGCGTCACCTCAACTACCTTACCAATACAATCATCAAGCACTTCAATCGCTTCAATCGTAGCAGCCAGATTACCTGTATGACCAACCATATCAGCGTTGGCGTAGTTCAGAACGATAAAATCATATTTAACCTCACGTATCTCCGATATAACGCGCGTAGTAATCTCGCGAGCACTCATCGCTGGCTTCTGGTCATAGGAAGCTACTTTCAGCGAAGGAATCAGTACGTGGTCTTCTTTGGGGAAGGTTTTCTCTTGGCCGCCGTTAAAAAAATAGGTTACGTGAGCATATTTCTCCGTCTCAGCAATATGTAATTGGGATAAGCCAGCATCACTAATCACCTTGGCGACTGGCGTCTCGACCACTTGTGGCGCAAAGGCAATCTGCAGTGGCAAATCTTTCTCATATTCTGTCATTGAGACGAATAGCAGCTTCTGCATATAGGTTCGAGGAAATTTATCAAAGCCCGGCAGGATGATGGCTTTGGTAATTTCTCGCATACGGTCTGCACGAAAATTGAAGCTAATAACGGCGTCTCCATCTTTGATCAATCCGATTGGCTTAGTACCGTCAGTAATCACCACTGGTTCAAATTGTTCATCATATACCTGTGCAGCATAGGAAGCCTCAATCGCTTCACTAGCATCGGTGAAGTAGGCTTTGGACTCTCCTTCTACCATTGCTTTGTATGCCTTAGCTATGCGTTCCCAATGATTATCCCGATCCATAGCGTAGAATCGTCCGGAAAGACTAGCAATCTTACCGACGCCTAATTGCTTCATCTTATCCTTGAGTTTAGCGATAAAATTAGCTCCACTATTAAATGGCGTATCTCGTCCGTCCAAGAATACGTGGACAAAAACTTGTGTCAGCTTTTGTTCAGCTGCTAGCTCAAGAAGCGCGTAGAGATGCTCATTATAACTATGTACACCCCCTGAGCTCACCATGCCCATCAAATGCAGAGCTGAATTATTCTGCTTGACATGCTGACAAGCTGCTAATAATGATGGGTTAGAGAAAAAAGATTTATCAAAAATACTGTGGGTAATTCTGGGCAAACTTTGATACAAAATACGTCCTGAGCCCATACTAAGATGTCCTACTTCTGAATTGCCCATTTCACCCCACGCTAAACCAACAGACTCGCCTGCGGCTTGCAAGGATAAGCCGGGATAGGTTGTGAGATAGCTATCCATATTCGGCGTCTTGGCCAATGAGATAGCGTTAGCACGTGATGGTGCTGCAATACCCCAACCATCAAGGATGATGAGGACAAGAGGTTTTGGTCGTGTCGAGCTTTCTATCATTATTTTTCTATTAAACTTCTACCAGTCATCAGCTTAGGCTTCGGTACTCCGAGTAACTCCAAAATTGTAGGAGCAATATCTGCCAGCTTACCTAAAGGACGCAGTTTCGGCAATGGTCCTTTCTTGACTATGATGAAGGGCACATGATTGGCAGAATGTTCGGTATCCACCTCACCTGTCTCAATATTTATTACCTCTTCCGCATTGCCATGATCGGCAGTCACAATAACCATACCATCTTTTTTCATTGTTGCGTCAATAATAGAACCTAAGGCGCTATCAGTATATTCGCAGGCTTTAATCGTGGCCGCAAGATTACCGGTATGGGCAATCATATCAGGATTGGCCACATTGACGGTGATAAAATCATAACGCTCCTTATCTATACCCTCAACAACAATACGAGTGACTTCATCCAAGCTCATTTGTGGCACATCGTCATAGGTTTTGAGGTCAGGTGATTTGACGATAACACGTTTCTCATTGGCTACCGGATCAGCATACCCTCCATTAAAAAAATAGGTTACGTGAGCGTACTTTTCATTTTCAGCAATAGCTAACTGCCGAAAATCATGCAATACCATAGGCAAACTATCTGCCAGCTCACGACTCGGAAAAGCGGTAATCAAATCACCTAAATCAGGACCAAAATCTGTCATGGCTACCATGAAAAGATTTTTTGGCTTACTGCGTCGAGTGAAGCAGCCTGGGTTTAATTTTTCAAAATCAGGTTGCACGAAAGGCTTACACATCTGTCGCGCTCGGTCAGACCGGAGATTAAAGAATATAACAGCATCGTTATCCTTGATCAGCCCTTGCGGCATATCATGATCATCCACAATGACCGTCGGCTTAATAAACTCATCGCTCTCGCCACGAGCGTAGGCATGCAAGACTGCGTCTTGAGCTGAATGTTCATGAATACCTTCACCCAATACCATAGCATTATACGCTAGTTCCGTACGAGACCACTCTTTCTTCCGATCCATACCATAGAATCGCCCCATGACAGTAGCCACTTTAACATAATTATTAAAAAATCCTTTGAAGGATTCCATAATTTTCTGCGCCAAATATTTGGGACTGTCTCGTCCATCAGTAAATAGATGTAGATAGATATTTTTTACTTTACTGCGACTAAGAAGAATAATGAGAGAAATAAGATGATCAGGATCAGAATGTGCACTCTGATTAGCTGTAATCATACCAACTAAGTGCACGTCAGAATTATTCTTCCGAGCATGGGCGATAGCGGAGGTGAAAGCAGGATTACGGAAAAATGTACCATGATCAATACTCTTGGAAATCACGACAGCATCCTGCTCTACTACTCTACCCGCTCCGATATTCATATGCCCTGCTTCAGAGTTGCCATCTTGACCAGAAGGCAGCCCCACAGCTTTACCAGCAGCTCGCAGCTCAGTCCAAGCATATTTTTTCAATAAGCCATTATATATCGGCAGTTTAGCCGAAGTAATAGCATTACCCGCACTTGGTGGAGCAATGCCCCAACCATCCATGATAATCAATACTGTTGGTTTCTTAATTTCCATTGAGTTCGTGTTCAATCGCTAATAGTCTATTATATTTTGCGGACCGCTCACCGCGAGCTACTGAGCCTGTCTTGATGTAGTCTGAAGCTACCGCCACAGCAAGGTCAGCGATAAACGAATCGATAGTTTCACCGCTGCGATGCGATACAGCGGTCGTAAAACCTGATTTCTTAGCCAGCTGAATGGTCTGTAGTGTCTCTGTTAGACTCCCAATCTGATTTGGCTTAATCAAAATTGAGTTAGCTGCTTGCAGAGTTATACCTTTCTGTAACCGTTCGGCATTTGTTACAAACAAATCGTCACCAATCAACGTACCAGCAGGAAAATCACGCTTCAGGGTAGTCATGAGCTGTTGCCAGCCATCCCAATCTTCCTCAGCCAATGGATCTTCACAAGCTCGAATCGGAAAATCTCGCCAGAGCTGCATAATATAGGTCTGAAACTCGGTGCTGGTGTAATGACTATTTTCCAACTTCAGTTGATATATCTTGGAAGTAGCATCGTACAGAACAGAAGCTCCGGCATCAAAACCAAGATAGCAATTCGTCCCAGCTTGATATCCGGCTTTATCTATTGCTTGCAGCAGATAGCTAAAGGCCTGCTTATGGCTATCGAGATTCGGCGCATACCCACCCTCATTACCGAGGTCAGTATCTCTACCGTCTTTACGTAGAATAGTACCAAGCTGCTGGAACACTTCGCTGCCACAACGCAAACGCTCTTGAAAGCTACTCTCCTGCATCGGGATAACCCAGAACTCCTGAATATTCAGATTCGTACTAGCATGCAGACCACCGTTAATCACATTGATAAGCGGTATCGGGAGTTGAAAGTGATTATTGCCATAGAGCTGACCAATATAGGCGTATAACGGCACGTGTTCTGACTCAGCTGCTGCACGAGCACAAGCTAAGGACACTCCGAGTATAGCATTGGCACCGAGGCGCGCTTTGTTTGGCGTGCCATCGAGCTTAATCATTGTCTGATCAATGTCTGCTTGCTCAGTAATAGACTTACCAGTGAGAGCAGCATTTATTTCTCCTTTGACATTCTGACAGGCCTTCAGCACCCCTTTACCACCATAACGATGCTCATCATGATCACGAAGCTCAAAAGCTTCAAATGTTCCAGTAGATGCGCCGCTCGGTACCGAAGCTACGGCCGCTATCCCATTGTTGAGCATAACTGAAACTTCCAATGTAGGATTACCCCGTGAGTCTAGGATTTCACTGGCGTTGATGCGTTTGATGGTATTCGACATGTCGAATTACTGTTGTATCTCGTAGTTTAAGCTTACTTGTACGTAGATTTCATTAGTACCTGGGTTAATAGTTGGAGCTGGCACACCGCCGCCACCCATACCCATAGCTTTATCAGCGTACATAGGTGTAGGATAGCCACCTGGGTTGGTACTCTCGCTATAGTTGGTCAAACGACCAAGTCGGAATCCAGCATTTCGAGCAATAGATTCAGCATTGGCGCGAGCCTGAGTCATAGCTTGCTTACGAGCTTGATCAATATAGTTTTCTGGCTTATCAACGGTAAAATTCAAACCGCCAACTTGATTGAGGTTATTAGTACCAGCTAATTGAATCAAATCTTGTGTCTTATTAGTATCGCGTACGGTTACTTCAACATTCTGAGTTACAGTAAATCCGCGGGTAATCTGCTTGCCGTTGGTATAGTCGTATTCAGGATAGACATTAAAATTAGCGGTCTGAATATCTTTCTCTTCGATTCCGACTTTCTTCACTGCAGCGATGAATGCGTTCATCGTATTAGTATTTTGCGTCTGTGCCTCGGCAGCAGTTGGTTTGGTAACAGTATTACCAAAGGTAATCTTAGCTACGTCTGGTACTGCTTGCACTCTGCCTTCACCGCTCACGTAAATCGTTGGCTGAAAATCAGGAGATTTGCCAATAAAACGATTTTCCTTAATTTTATTCACACCTCCCATAATGAGGAAAAAGGCTGCTGACACTATCAAAAGCGTCTTGCGCCAATCTGATGAGAACCATTTGTCCATATCCATATAATGTATTGTTAATGTTTAAAACCGCTGATAGAGCGGCTGCCCAAAGGGCAACTAATTATTTTTTGTACAAGGCTTGCAAGGCAGGCATATCACTATCTTCCAGTAAACTGAGCATCGCCCCTCCTCCAGTCGAAACAAAATGTATCTTATCTTCCAGACGACTCTGCAGCACTGCTTTGACGGTCTCACCGCCTCCGACATAGGCTTTCGTCTTACTGTGGGCTAAGGTTTGAATCAGCTCACGTGTACTGAGCCCGAAACGAGCTTCTTCAAATAATCCCAACGGACCATTCCAAATGACCGTCTTAGCTTGCTTGATGATTGAGCTATATAACGCCACGGTATCTGGTCCGATATCGTAAATATGCTCCAATGAGCCAACTTTTGAAATCGGTACAATCTTACTCTTACCTTCCAGACTCGTCGCTACCCGCGCATCCAATGGTAGACGTATTTTGTTGCTAACAAGGTATTGGCGCAGTACCTTAGCATCATTATCCACCAATGATTTACCGACACTCATATCCTTGGCTTGGAGTAGATTATTAGCCAAGGCGCCACCGAATAGAACATAATCAACGCGTCGTAGCAACTGTTTTATCAGTCCCATTTTGGTACTGATCTTACTCCCGCCCATGATTGCAACGATAGGCCGCTCTGAGCGTGGTATTAGATTATACAGCTGTTGTACTTCGTATTCAAGAAGAAATCCTGCGTAACTCGGCAGATACTTGGTTACTCCGTAATTTGACGCATGGGGGCGCTGTATTACCCCGAAAGCGTCATCCACATAGATATCCGCTAGCTTGGCCAGCTGTTTGCTAAAGGTAGCACTACAACTCTCTTCACCCTTATGCCAACGAATATTCTCTAAAGCTACAATCTGACCATCTTCTAGCTTCAGACTTCTTGCCGCCAACTTCTCGGGATGCTGAGTCCAGAGCTCAATTTTCTGCCCGATCATCTGCCCGAATTTTTTTAAAATTGGTTTCAAGCTGGTTTTCGGATCTTTCTTGCCGTTTGGCCGACCCAAATGAGAAACAATAATAACCCGAGCCCCATGGTGACGAAGATATTCTATCGTCAATACAGATGATTTTAATTTCCAGAGATCAGCACTCTCCAGCTTGCCTTTGACAATTGGCGCGTTTAAATCCAAACGAAGCAAGACACGTTGTCCGCGCAATTTCCTGCTAGAGAGATTTCGGAGTGTGCGTAATTTCATAATGAAGGGACGATATCAATGAA
>CAYYYA010000026.1:10696-12300 GCA_964475975.1 uncultured Gammaproteobacteria bacterium
AAGATGAAAAATGCCAAAACGGGATGATGTATAAATTTTTTTACCATAAAACAAGACCTTGTTACGGTCTTAGTATAGCATTTTTGAGATTATATGGCTATTTTTCTGCTAAAAAACTACTGCTCCCTGCCTCGCAGCTGTACCCCTGAACGATAGAATAGTAAATATCCCTCAGCTACTTGCCCAATTTCGTACCTACCTGATTGAGCGAGGCTCTGAACATAGGTGGCGAAATCTTCTTGGCTAGGAAAGCCGAAGTAATCATGCGTATCAACAATGATGATATCAGTCTCGAACTGTTGACCACCTAACATAAAGGCATACTGCCTATTTGACAGATGAGGAATAAGATTTGTCGGCGCTGTCACAGAGGCAGTATCTGGGATTAAACTAACATAATCACGATAGGCAGCCTGCCGCTCTGCCGGCTGGGACATCAGGGAGGACAAACTATAAGGATTGAGTGGAGAGCGCAAACCCAAAGCGATAATTACTACCGCCCAAAATAGCCAGAAGGCGTAGCTCCGATCACGAATCCGTGCCAGCCATGGATGTCGTAACCCGATAATCACCGTTAACCAGAGCGCTGGAAGTAAGGTAGCATCATATTGGTAAAAGCTTGATGTCTGAAAGCTGAAGGTTGAAAGGACGTTTTGGGCTATTCCTGGAGCTAAGGTGATGAGAGCCCAACCGGAAAAGAAGGGTACCAATAGAATCGGCAGAAAAATCCCTGCCAGATAGTACAACCTACTCCACTGCCAGAGTGTCGAGAATAAAATCGAAGGCTTCGTCACCATGTTGATTGCTACCTCTGGTAACGAATTACCAAACTGAGTATAACGATCGATACGGAAGAAACCTCCACCAGCAGCAGGCATCAGTATTTTCACTGCTATGACAAAATACACAATAGATATAAGGAAAACACCAAGACCAAACCAACGTTGCTTCTTTGACCCTGATTCTACAGTAGCTATTCCAAGTTTCGAAAACGCTAAATAAAAAGCCAGGGCACTAATAGCAACGATAGAATTTTCACTAACGCTAGCTGCTAAGACAAAGAAGATGCCGCTCCACCACCAACGTTGTCTGAGGAAAAAATAAACAGCGGTCAAAACCAACGGAATAAAAAAAGGAACTTCGTGGAAGTCAAACAGATTTATCCAATGCAATGATGGGTAGCAGAGATAGGCAATAGCGACAGTCAATGGCCACTTACTCTGCGGCAATAATAATTTGGCACTATAGTACAACGGGACAGCGCCTAGGGCCAAGGCCAACGTCTGCATCACCAGCAAATACACTGGAGACTGGAATAGCCAATACCCAGGTATCAGGAGATATAAAAACGGGCTCATATGTACACCGAGGTGATTCGGCGCTTGTTCTATAGGTGTGCCGAATCCAAAACCATGCGTCGCCCGCCAATACATCTGCGTGAATGCTCCGAGATCCCACGTCTGCGTCAAGAAAAGGTTGTGCCGTAAAATCGCAACAATAACAAAAACAGCGATATACAAAAAAACGCTGAGCCAGAGAAATAATTCTTGACGGGATTTAAAAAGATTCATTCTACGGGAACTATAGCAACTTTGAGATCGCGC
>CAYYYA010000027.1:0-4400 GCA_964475975.1 uncultured Gammaproteobacteria bacterium
CATCTTTACCCTTATCTGAAACGGGGAATACTCTCAAATCTTTTTCGCACTTCAGCGGAACACCATGATCTTCGAACCACGCCATGACTACTTCTGGTGGGAAACTGTGCATAGCAGGAGCAAGAAACTTTTGGCCACGAGGATACTTGGTCAAAAGTAAATCAACATCTGTAATACCAGTTGTGACGTTGCACCGGCCTCCACCAGAAATAATCACCTTCTTACCCAGTGATTCATTTTTTTCAATCAAGAAAACTTCAATGGTAGGATTCAGCTCATTGATAGTAGCAGCGCACATCATACCGGCTGCTCCGCCACCAATGACTGCTACTTTTTTAATACCCTTATGTGACATGTAGATAGTGAAGCATAGCTATATACAGAGGTCAATGTCGAATGTACGGCAAAGGCGTAATACGTAATTCGTAATTGAGAGTCATTACGAATTACGTATTACGCCCGAATCCAGCAAAACGTGCTGGATTCGGGAAATTGACATCTCCTCCTAATTCTGCTATTATCCTTAAATACTGTATGCAGACTACTCTCTACATTGCTCAAATCATCATTTCTTTACTCCTTATTGGGGTAATTTTGATTCAAAATCAGTCAGCCGGTTTGGGTGGCGCTTTTGGCGGTGACAGTGCCGTCTATCGCACCAAGCGCGGAGCTGAAAAAATCATTTTCCGTGCGACCATTGTATTGATCGCCCTCTTTATGATTTCAACCTTAGCCAGCGTATTTTTGGCCTAAGTTCTCACACCTTACTATTAAGACACTCCTATTCGTTTCCCCGCCTTGACCGATCTGTGGTCACGCGTTCAGGCTGTATTGTCTCGATCGAAGAAACCTACGACTCCGGACGATCATACCCAGCTTGACCTCAACATCGTCACTTCATTAAACAAAAAAAGGATTCCCGGTTGGCAACAGCTTAAACAGCTGAGCAAAATTCTGTTACCTCAAGAAAAAAGACGGGCACTCATAGCGATAGCTTTGATTATCATTTCTGGCGCAGGACTACTAATCCAGAATTACCTTCGCCATACTCACGTTGTACCGAAAACCGGTGGTAGCTATACCGAGGGGTTAATCGGTGTGCCACATTATATCAACCCACTACTCGCCTCTAATGATGTAGACCGCGATTTGTCCTCTGTCATCTTTTCTGGTCTGATGAAAATGGATGCTAAAGGACAGCTCGTGCCTGATCTGGCTGAGGGTTATACTATCAGCGATGATAAAAAAACCTACACCTTCAAGCTACGCGATGGTCTTCGTTGGCATGATGGCGAACCTCTCACTGCTGAAGATATCGTCTATACGCTATCCGTGGTCCAAGAGCCTGAGCTCAAGAGTCCACTACGTTTAAGCTTCAGCGGAGTTAAAGTTGAAGCCTTGAATGACACGACGGTTAAAATCCAATTGGCACAAGTCTATGCTCCTTTCATTAACAGTCTAACTATCGGCATCATCCCGAAACATATCTGGTATTCTATCCCAGCCACCAATGCTCCTCTGGCAGAAGCTATGACTAAGCCAATCGGCAGCGGACCATTCAAATTCAAATCTTTAACTAAAGATTCTAAATCTGGCTCAATCAAGCTGTATACTCTAGAAGCAAATAAACTGTATTATCAGCACGCTCCATATATTAGTGAACTTAATTTTAAGTTTTATCCTGATTTCGAATCTGGTACCGAAGCGCTAAAAAATCAGAATGTCAACGGGCTTAGTTTGCTACCTAAGGACAGCCCATTACAGTCGGCTATTAGTAAGCAGACAAATATTTTGAATCTTATAGTACCTCAGTATACTGCTGTCTTTATCAATCCTGATAATAATAGCGCTCTGCGAGATCTGAAAGTCCGGCAAGCACTAGCCTATGGTCTCGATAGAATACAAATGCTAAAAGATAGCGGCAATGATGGCAATGTTATTATTAATTCTCCCATCCTGCCAGGTATGATTGGTTATGACGCCAATGTCAAAGCCTATGATTACCAGCCTGACCAAAGCAAAAACTTGTTAGACCAAGCCGGCTGGAAGATCAAAGAGAACGAAAACTATCGCTATAACAAAGATGATGAGCCGCTGGAGCTCGTACTGACCACTGTTGATCAACCAGAAACAGTAGCCGTAGCCAATCTCATCAAAAATTATTGGGAGCAGCTTGGAGTTAAGACTACTGTAGAAACTATCTCACGCACTACGATTCTAAAAGACGTTATAGCTCCTCGTAGCTATCAGCTCCTATTGTTTGGACAGGTCATCGGTGCTAGTCAAGATCCTTATCCGTTCTGGCACTCAAGTCAAATAAAAGCTCCAGGATTGAATCTTAGTATTTTTGCTAATCGTGATATTGATGCCGCACTGGACAAAGCTCGAGCCAGTGACAGTGAGGCCACGAAAACTGAACAATACAAATTATTTCAAAATAAACTACAGGAACAAGTATTCGCTTTCTTCCTGTATAACCCCAGCTACAGCTACCCTGTGGCCAAAAATCTAAAGGGGACTGAACAATTAACTAGAATAAATATACCGGCTGAGAGATTCGCTGATATTACCAATTGGTATCTCAAGACTTCTCGCTCCTGGTCCAACTAACTAACTATGAACACACAACACACACAACAACGCGGTCCTCGCCCGACCGCGAGCCCTGCCAATGCAGCGCCACAGGCGAAACAAAATAGCGGAGGCGGACAGTCACGCTCTCGTAACGCTCGCAGACCTCGTAATGATCGCCGTCCACGTTACGGTCGTCGTGAACTGCCAAGTACCAATCAGACTGTCAACACTATAAAAGCCGAACCTGGCAAACTGACAATCATACCTCTCGGAGGTAATGAAGAAGTCGGCCGCAATATGTCTATCTTTGAGTATGAAAATGACATTGTCATTATCGATATGGGTCTCCAGTGGCCAGAAGAAGACATGCCGGGCATCGACTACATCATCCCAAATATTGAATGTCTCAAAGGCAAAGAAAAAAATATTCGAGGTGTGATTATCACTCATGGTCACTATGACCATATCGGAGCTATTCCTCACTTGATACCAAAGCTAGGCAATCCGACTATCTATGGTACTCCCCTGACCCTCGGTATCATCGCTAACCGTCAGGAAGATTACAAAACTCCTCCGTTAAAATTGCAGTCAATTGAAACTGATTCTGTTTTGCACTTAGGTAAATTCCGCGCCTCTTTCTTTGGCGTTAGCCACAACATCCCAGCTGCAGTCGGCGTTGTCTTGGAGACTCCAGTCGGTGCTATCATGCACACGGGAGATTTCAAACTAGATCCGAAAGCTTCTGGCACCGCTCCAGCAGAGATAGGCAAAGTCAAAGAATGGGGTAAGAAAGGTATTCTCGCTCTGATGGCTGACTCGACCAACGCTTATGTTGCTGGTCGTCAGCTGACCGAAGGCGACATCCAAGGTAATATTGATGAGATTCTGGCGAACGCCACCGGTCGTGTCATCCTCGGTACCTTCGCTTCCCTATTGAACCGTATTCAACAAATCATCTGGGCCGCTGAACGCCTCAACAAAAAGGTAATCATCGAAGGCTATAGTATGAAACGCAATATGGAGCTAGCTCAATCACTTGGATACGTCACCGTAAAGAAAGGTACGATCATCCAGTTGAAAGACATGAAGCAGTATCCAGACAATCGTATTATTATCATCTGTACTGGCGCACAAGGTGAGGACCAAGCTGTCTTGATGCGTATCGCTACTGGTGAACATCGCAGCCTGAAGCTAGAAAAAGGCGACCTCGTCGTCTTCTCTTCCTCTGTCATTCCTGGTAATGAACGTTCTGTACAAAGAGTTAAGGATACTATCTACCGCCAGAACGCTGAGGTAGTCCACTATCAGATGATGGACGTTCATGCCGGAGGCCACGCCCGCCAAGAAGATTTGGCTGAATTATTAGAAATGGTCAAACCGAAATATCACATTCCAATCTACAGTAATCACTTCTCACTGAAGCTTCACGCTAAGATTGCGAAATCCTGTGGCGTACCAGAAAAAAATATCTTCGTCGCTGACAACGGTCAGATTATCGAATTCACCAAAGCCGGCGGTAAGCTGACGAATAAGAAAGTTAACTCTGAGTACGTCTTCGTTGATGGACTTGGTGTTGGCGACGTCTCCCATGTTGTACTCCGTGACCGTCAAATGATGGCTGCCGATGGTATGATTGTTATCATCGCTACTATAGCTGGCAAAACTGGCCGTCTTACTGCTTCACCAGATATTATCTCGCGCGGCTTTATCTACATGCGCGAAAATAAACAATTAGTGGAAATGATTCGTACTAAGATTAAAAGCATAATCAACGAATCAGAGATTAAGATGGAGATCAATGATGAATATGTGCGAGAAAAACTCCG
>CAYYYA010000027.1:4500-11715 GCA_964475975.1 uncultured Gammaproteobacteria bacterium
AGCGGTGTTTTTTATTTACTCCTTGACGACCTGTATTCTCAATGATATCTTTGGACGCACCTTGGTAATATCACTTCCAGCAAAGGGAGGTCACGTGTACCAAATCGTTCATTGCTTTCTATCCAAGAGGGTCAATACAGCAGGCACAACCTTAACCCAGACAACAACTCACCCCGACGAAGCCATTGGTCACGCCCTGATCAATCCCAGAGAAAAAAAGAAAGGAGCAACGTGGTCGTCGGTGACCATTGGAATCTCCTCTCACGGTCATTTCATGCCACTCTTTCAACGGACGCTGGACAGTTCCGGTGAGTGGCAGGAATACTGGTATAATGCCGCTCGACCGGCCTGTCGCGAGTTGCGAGAGATACGCAAGATGGTCGGCACGCTGTGACAAATCCGCCCGACTTCCTTCGGGAAGTCGGGCGGTGTTTTATTTAACCTGATTGTTTACTTTCTTCTTTCCTACGAACTGATCGATATTCTCCACAGTTGCAGCCAAGATGCGCTCCAGCGCTTCCTTGCTGTTGAAAGAATTATGAGGTGTCAAGACAACCTTATCAGAATGCATCAATACATGATTTTCGATATTGATAATCAAGTCCTCACGAGTGAAGTCTTTGGTCAATAACTGCGCTTCTTCTTTGATCTGCTGCTCACCTTCGAAGACGTCGAGACCCAAAGCTTGTAACTTACCTTGTTGTAACGCTTTGACCATAGCCACAGTATCAATTAACCCGCCGCGAGCAGTATTGATCAGCACCGCACCCTTCTTCATTAAGGCAATATTTTTCTTATTCAATAAATGATGCGTCGCCTTCATATACGGTACATGCAGTGTGACGATGTCGGATTTTTTTAAGAGCGTAGATAACGTGACATAGCTAATCCCCTGCTTCTTGGCCCACGGCTTATCCGGATACATATCAAAAGCTAAAATATTCATGTCAAAACCTTTCGCCATGCGGATGACGTGCCGACCGATATGTCCGGTACCAATGACGCCAATTGTTTTACCTTTGAGATCAAAACCTTGCAATCCGTCATTAGAAAAATTACCGTGTGTCGTACGCAGATATGATTGATGAATTTTGCGACTGATAGATAGGAGCAGCGCAAAGGCATGCTCCGCTACAGTATTCTCGCCATAGAATGGCACATTAGCAACCACTATCTTATGCTTCTTACACGCTACCAAATCAATATGATCATAGCCCGTAGACATAGTGACGATCAGCTTCAGCTTCGGCAAAGCTTGCAGCACCTCAGCGCTAACTGTACTGCCGATGAAGACTCCGAGCACATCGGTATCCTTCACCAGCTTCAGGCTTTTCGTCTCTATTTTATTACGAAAGAAACGCAGTGAATGCTTCTTCAGCCGCGCCTTGAGATATTGCTCCTGTTCTAATGTTGTTTCAAAAAATGTTATTTTCATACAGCGATAGTATACAACTGAATAAAGAAAAAGGCTACTGTTTTAGACTTATCTGCCGAGCTTCAACATGAGCACCAAAGTACTTAGTAGCAGAACGGTTAAAACTCTCCGCCTCTCCCGTTGTCAAAATCTCCACTCTTTCATGACGGCTCAATGTTCGCTCAACCTCCGGATGACGCTGGAGGTAGTTCTGCAGTTTATCAGCAACGATAGCGCCAGAGTCAAGACATACTATATTAGTACCGAGATATCTTTTGATGGTATTAGCAACGAAACTGTAATGAGTACAGCCCAGAATTACTGCCTGAATATTATAGGACTTCAATTTCAAAATATATTTCTTAATAATCCTCCTCGCTGAGACAGTTCGTTCCTGACCGTTTTCAATCAACGGAACAAGTAGCGGTGTCTCTAGCTGAATTACATCGGTCTGCGGTGACAGCTTCTGAATCTCCCGACGATAGCTACTACTCTGAATAGTACTGACGGTGGCAATAACACCGACTCGTTCGGCATTTGTTGCTACGGCTGCTTCTGCTAGCGGAATAAGCACTCCCAAAATTTTTCGCTCTGGATAATCTGCCTGCAATTTACGCAGGCTGTCAGCTGAAGCAGTATTACAGGCGAGGATGACGAGGCTGCAACCGTGATCAAAGAGATAGTTAACGGCCTCTTTGGTATATCGATAAATAGTCTCCTGATCTTTATCACCGTACGGAGCGCGAGCATTATCTCCCAAATACAAATAATCGTACTGCGGCAGCAGACGAAGGAATTCTTTGAGAACAGTTAGACCACCAAGGCCAGAATCAAAAACACCCAACATAGTTGTAAGTTATAAGTTGTAAGTTGATAGAGGCATCCAGTCGCTGTAGACTTTCAACTTACAACTATCAACTTCCTACTTTATACCTTATACATCATACTTATTCAACTTCGGATAATCGCTAACACCTCATCACGTTTTTGCGCCATCACTTCCTGCGAACGAGCCTCCAAATTTAATCTAATTAACGGCTCCGTGTTCGAAGCACGGACATTGAACCACCAATCAGGATATTCGACTGATAAACCATCGAGCTCAGACTGCTTGCTATCCTTATATCGCTCCCGTAATCGTGCAAGGACTGCTGGAGCGTCGGCAACCGTGGAGTTGATCTCGCCTGATGAAAAATATTTCTTCAACGGTCGAACATAGTCGGCCAGTGTCTGCCCGCTAGCTGATAACTCTTGCAAAAACCTAATCACCATAATCATAGGCATTTCGAAACAGCCATAGTCTTGGTTGAGAAAAAGATGTCCGGAGCTTTCGCCAGAGAAATAAGAATTCTCCCTCAACATTTGTTCTTTGATTAATGAATGCCCCACTCTGGTCAACATCGGTTTACCTCCATATTGGACTATCATATCTTCAGTAATCTTACCCGGACGTATGTCGTAACCGATCGTCGCTCCGGGACGTTCAGCTAGAAATATTTTAGCTAAAATACCACGCAACACGGCAGGTGGCACTGTCTGTCCTTCATTGTCGACAAAAAATATTCTATCGCCATCCCCATCCGTGGCAATACCAAGATCTGCTTTCTGAGCTAGCACTTCTGCCTGCAGATATTTCAAATTATCTTCTTTCAGCGGATCAGGATCATGTCCAGGGAAGGTACCGTCAAATTGCCAATTCATTTTATGCAGCTTGCAGGGCAAATAGGTGAAGAGCTCGTCTAAATATTGCGCTCCCATGCCATTAGCCGTATCCGCTACAATGCTAAATGGTTTGATCGTCACCACATCACTACCGCCGAGTTGAACTTTTGCCTCTTCATGCACCATGTTTTCGTGATGAATCTTTTTGCCCGGCTGTGGAGCGGATTTAAAATTATTTTTTTCTATCAAAGCGCGCAAATCCTGCAAACCACTCGTGCCACTGACCGGCTTAGCAGACTCACGAACAATCTTGAAGCCGTTGTATTCAGCTGGGTTATGTGAAGCCGAGATCATGATGCCTCCGTCGTACTTGGGATAAGCCACAGCGAAGTAAAATGTTGGAGTTGAAATCAGACCAACTGCTATCACTTCCACTCCCTGCTCCATTAGCCCAGCCATCAGTCGTTCTGCTAGGGCCGGTGACGACGTTCTCATATCCTGCCCCACTACTATCTGCAACCGATCTTTACCACTCTGCTTCTTGAGCCAGACAGCATATGCCTGTCCTAAGGCAAAAGCCACCTCCTCATTCACTTGAGTAGGATAGATACCACGAATATCGTAAGCTTTAAAAATATTTGATTCTACTATCATTATTTTTTTGCTCCCCACCAACGTAGCCATGTGTCTAATAACCCTCCTGCCGTCAGGATGCCGATAAGCACAGCAAAGAAGACTCCAACAAATGGTAATTGTCCCAAAGCAATAACAATCATTAAGCCTAAGATTATCTGCCAGGCAGTCGGTAGAGCTTTAACAGACTTTACACGCTGACCAAGAACGGTAGTTATATAGAGACAGGCCCATACTGGGTAAAAATACCATCCCATGGCATACAATAGTAAGGCGACTAATCCAAGAGGTAAGCCAACCAAACTAATACCACATATCAAAGCGCCGACCGGCACAAAAACTAACAGTAATAATCCGTACCACAGATCTTTTCTTGGTTGCATTATCATACTCTCTACTACTTCCCGCCAGCGTTTACTACTAAATCTCCAGATAAGCAGTGTAGCTAGCAATAAGCTGGCGAAATATGCGAGCCGCATAAGCCACCAATTTGAATCACCAAGATCAATAAACCATAGCCGTTCGTTTCCCGCTGCTAAAACACTATAATTTTTATAACCAGAGATCACTGCACCGTCAGAAATCAACGCCGGTTGTAGAGCGGTATATTGCAAATCGCCGGCAATTCGCGCAGTAGCCAAAACATGCAAACCGCTATCAAAATCGTTAGTAATTGAAACATCGACATTTCGACCCACCGTTGATGCTAGCAGGAGGTTAGTATATTTACCCTCGATAGAATCACCGATGGAACCGAGTACTGTTAGGTTCGTAGCTATTCCTGTCAGCGTACCTTTGACGATAGCTGTGTCGCGAACAGTAGCTTGATCAGCTACCAGTGAAATATTGCGTTCAACAGTTCCGTAGAGTTCTATGTGCTGAGTTACAGTGCGTATATCTCCTTCAACAGTGCCATTAATAGTAATCTGGCGGGCAAGACCCAAGACATCACCGTGTATAGTGCCATTAATTACTAACTCATTAGCAGCGACATACAAGTCTCCATATACTTCGCCTTCTACGCGTAGTGAGTTGCCGAAGGCAAACAAATTACCAAAATGCTTCTGCTCTGATGCTACTATAATCGTGCCACTCATCTGTTGGAGCGAAGCTGCGCGTGTAGCGAGCGGCGCTATAATACCAAAGCACAAAGTAATAGTAATGAGGATAAAAAAAATTCGCTTCATACATATAAGTATAGCAAGCGAATCGACTAAAATCTAGCCTTTACGAGCTACTGTTACGATATTATATCCTATTCGTTGCTGTGACTCGAGACGAAAGCCTGCAGTCTGCAGTAGCTCTACTAACTCCTTCTCGGTAAAGGCATGATAATAGCGCCATCGCTTTTCTCCCGACCGACCCCAAGAAACAAAAAAATCATTCCAAGCAATCTTTCGCTGATGCCAGTGAAAAAAATCTCGCAGATAGCGTGATTGCCAGAGCCACCAATTAGTCATCAGCAGATATCCTCCTGGTTGCAGTGCTCGATATATTGTATCTAAGGCAGCGAGTCTGTCCTCACGGTCAACGAGATGATGGAAAACTGCTATCATGAACACAACGTGATAACAACTCACCCCCAAGTCTACTGCCGGCAACTCACCTGACTCAAATATCCGCTCCGGATAACTCTGCTTGGCCTGTTCTAAGAGATAAGGGTTAGCTTCTATGCCTCGATAATTTAGATTGACAGTAGGTAGCGCTTTTAGTAACCTGCCATTACCACAGCCCAGATCAAGGATAGAGTCATCTGGCTTAACATAGGAAGCGAGAAATTCTAACTCAGGCCAGACATGTTTGCGTCGAGTCTGGTGAAACTCTGCAGCAATATCGCTGTAGCTCTGCCGTACTTGTTGTTTAATCCAATTTTTTTTATCCATGTCAGTAGCCGAAATAATAGTAGAAAAAATTCACGCCGAAACGCCCTCGTCCCAAATCGAGCTGTCTTCACGTTTGCGCCAAATGTACAGTGAATTCAGCATCGAACCTTTGCCAAAATCTACCTTGATTGCAGTCTATCGTCAACTGCTGGAGCAAAAGCGGATTTCAGAAAATAAAGCCCTAGAGCACCTCCTCGTCAAACGTGCTGTCCGCACACTTTCAGGCGTGACCGTCATTACGGTGCTTACCAAGCCTTTTATTTGCCCCGGTAAGTGCGTTTATTGCCCGACAGAGCCAAATATGCCCAAGAGCTATCTCTCGAACGAACCAGCGGCTCAGCGAGCTGTTCGCAATACCTTCGACGCTGTCAGTCAGGTCCAGAGCCGTATTCGTGCTCTAGAAAATAATGGCCACGAAGTAGACAAATTAGAACTCATTGTCCTTGGTGGCACGTGGTCAGCCTATACGAAAGAGTATCAGGAAGAGTTTATTCGTGATTTGTTTTATGCGGCGAATGTTTATGGGGAGAATGTAATGCGTAATGACGTAATACATAATTCGGGAGATGCAGCAACAATTACGAATTACGAATTACGGCCCGCTCTCTCCCTGCCCGAAGAACAAACCATCAACGAAACTGCCCGCTATAGGATTATCGGCCTCACCTTGGAAACCCGTCCTGACCACATTGATGAAGATGAAGTTAAACGCCTACGCTACCTCGGCTGTACGCGTGTTCAACTTGGCGTCCAACATACTGATGATAAAATTTTGGAATTAATTCGCCGTGGCGATACACTGGCTAACGCTATCAGGGCTACCAAATTATTAAAAGAAGCCGCTTTTAAAGTTGACCATCACTATATGCCTGACTTGCCAGGCTCGACACCCGATCATGATTTGGAAATGTTTAGATATGTTTACTCCAGCGAAGACCTCCAGCCGGATCAAGTGAAGATTTATCCCTGCGTCGTCAATGAGTATGCTCAACTGTGGCACTGGTTCAAAAATGGCAAATACAAACCGTATGCTGAAAAAGAGTTATACGATTTGCTTATGAATATCAAACGAATCACTCCGCCCTACGTACGTATCAACCGATTGATACGCGATATTCCTGAAGAAAGCATCATTGCCGGCAACAGTATTACTAACTTACGGCAATATCTCCAAACTGAATTAGCAAAAAATGGTGAGTACTGTAAATGTATTCGTTGCCGTGAACCGCGAGCTGATTCGAGCGAGGTTCTGACTGCTGAGTTGAAACATCGCACCTATCGCGCTTCACAAGGGATAGAACATTTTATTAGTTTCGAAACTCCTGATGAGAAAACTATCTATGGATTTTTGCGTTTACGATTCAACGACAAGCCAGAGGAAGTATTACTGCCCGAATTGAAAGACGCTTCACTCGTACGCGAACTCCATGTTTACGGCCAGATGACGGCGGTTGCCAAAGATGACAGTCCGGTACAGCATATGGGCTTTGGAAAAAAATTAATGGCGGAGGCGGAACGACTCTCCATTGAAAACGGCTATAAAAAAATCGCTGTTATCTCTGGGATTGGTGTCAGGGAGTATTATAAAAAACTAGGCTATACGTTAGAGGGAACGTATATGGT
>CAYYYA010000028.1:0-5281 GCA_964475975.1 uncultured Gammaproteobacteria bacterium
GGGGTCTTTTTTTTGGAAAGATTTATGTTAGTATTCAAACATCTTACACTATGCGACAAATAATCATCTTTGAAGGAGTAGAACTGGCTGGCAAAAGCTGGATCATGAGTCAGTTGTATCCAATGTTAGAAACTCAAGGTAATACCAACCCGCTCTTTCTCAACGGTTGTATCTGGTTTAACTGTGACATTGGCCTGCTCGGTGATACCTATGGCCAGACGTTTATTGATCATCAAATAAAACTAGCGCAAGCCATCCCTGACAGGACAATGTTGTGGGAAAAGTTCCATATCAGCGATGCCGCCTACCGCACATTCCACGGATTGGAGAAAATCAGCTATAATGCTACAGAGGAACAGCTGCTGACGCTCGGGGCTCGAATAATTTTCTGCCGAGTCAATCCAGATGAAGTGTTATTCCAACAGCGTCTAGCAGACCGACTACGGCTCTACCCTCATTATCAGCACATTGCTAAGAGTCCGGCCGACTATATCCAGCTGCAGTCTGTCTACGAACAGCTGCTGAGCGAAAGCAAACTTCCCAGCCTGACGCTTGATACTAGCCATCTACCAAATACCAACCTCGTCAGCCAGATAACCAGCTGGTTGAACGAATAATTTATATATCGTATGCCAACAAGCGGATACATTGACCTCCATATGCACTCTCATTTCTCTGACGGTTCCAAAAGTCCGACAGAGCTAGCCACGCTGCTGCACAAGAAAGGGGTAAAAGTAGCAGCCTTAGCCGATCATAATACTATTCATGGGCAATATGAGTTCCAAGGAGCAGCGAGGAAATATGGAATCAAAGTAATACCAGCGGTCGAGATCTACGCGGCCTACAAACAGATGACGTTGCATATCTTGGCCTACGGCATTGATTTGAATAACTCTGAGCTGCACGACTTCCTACGCGAGAGCCAAGTTAAACGTAAGAAAAAAATCGAATCCCTGATACCGCTACTGGCCAAACGAGGTATTTATTTGGATATTGTCGAGCTCTTCGCTCAACCTGCCACCTATATCGGTATGGCCAATGTCATCCGCCAGATTCAGCGTACGCCGAAGAATCGTCTACCACTGCAGCGCATCATGGGCAAGGCTGATTATGATTACTATGAGATCTACAACAAGCTCTTCTCCCGCGGACAGACCACACACTTGAGCGAGGTCTCACTGCCTTTTGGAGCGGTTATCAAGCTGATTAAAAAAGCTCACGGCTATCCTGTACTGGCACATCCTGGCCAACAGCTGCACTTCGAACAAGGAGCTGTTATCAAAGAATTAAAAATGCTCGGCCTGCGCGGACTCGAGTGTTTCTCCTCTCATCATAATTGGGATCAGACAGCCCACTATATCATGCTGGCCAAACGCCTGAAGCTTTTCTCCACCGGCGGTACCGACTATCATGGTGATCTGCCCAGCGACAGTCTGATAGAGAATTATCATACCTACACCTCTCTACCGATGTCGATCTATCAGCAGATCAAACTATTTTAATGGTTAAAAAAATTACTAAAAAACCCAGACGAGCCTCTAAGCCGTTGGTTGTTCATATTGCGGCTGAATGTACGCCATTCATCAAAGTAGGCGGACTAGCAGATGTCGTCGGCTCCTTGCCGCAAGCTCTGCCGAAGAACCTGCAGCGAGTAGTCATACTACCGTTACCGCAAACTGTCCGACGACAGTACCGTTGGAAATTACTTACAACAGTTACCGTACCGCTTGATATCAGTCACCATGAACAGGTTACTATCTATACGCTTCGTCACAGCTCTGGCGTAGTGTACTACGGTTTGCAGCACAGCCTGTTTGACGACGCTATCTATAGTGTTCCGACCGGCATCACCGTTGCAGAGAAGTTTGCTTTTTTCAGTCTGGCAGCAGTAACCTTCATTGCTGATGAGCTGCCACAGACACAATTAGTTCACTGCCATGATTGGCACACTGCGCTCGTCCCTACCTTCCTTGATGCTGCCCGTCAGACGCATCACCTTGATCATAATATCCCTTCGGTCTTCACCATTCATAATATCGCCTATCAAGGTTTGACTCCCAAAAATCTAACCAAAACTTTCAAGCTGAAAGTTGATCAGGAGCTGGCGTTGATGGAAGACTATCATGATAGCGATCAGCTCAATCTGATGAAGATCGGCATCTTATCTGCGGACAAAATCACTACTGTCTCACCGCGGTATGCGCGTGAACTCTTGACCGTCGAGCAACCAGGCGGATTATCGCCTTTCATCAAACGTCGTAAGAAAGATCTCATTGGTATTATCAACGGAATAGATACTAACAGTTTCAATCCAGCCACTGACAGTAGCATTGCCCAACACTATGCGAAAAAAACTTGGCGTACGGCTAAGGTGAAGAATGCATCTGCTTTGAGAAAAAAATTACACCTACCCCAAAGCTCCGTACCTATCATCGGACTGATTGGCCGCTTGGTAGAGCAGAAGGGTTTAGACATTTTACTACCTGCGCTAGAACAGTTACTACCAACAGAACGTTTCCAGTGCGTCATCGTCGGCACAGGAGACACCATTTATGAAAAAGCTTTGCAGCAATTAACCCGAACATTTCCGCAGTCACTAGCTGTACATATTGGTTTCGATGATGCTTTAGCTCGTCAGCTGTATGCCGGTGCTGATTGTTTCTTGATGCCGTCCCGATTTGAACCGTGTGGTCTTGGTCAGCTCATCTCTATGCGCTATGGCACCGTACCGATCGTACGTGCTACAGGAGGATTAGCCGATACGGTGAAAGATAAGATTAACGGTATTGTTTTCAAAGACTATACAACCGCTGCCCTGATCAAAGCTATCAAACAAACGCTAAATCTGTATCAAAAGCCCCAATCTTGGTATACTATGGTCAATCACGGCCTAGCTACAGACGTCTCATGGCAAGCTTCTGCCCGTGATTATTATCAGCTCTATCAATCACTCCTATGATGAGAAAACCAGAGATTCGTAAAGATTATATTCAAGATAAATACGTCATCATCGCGCCTCGTCGTGGTAAGCGTCCACACGATGTGATCCAAAATACCCCACAACATCCTGACCACTCTATCACGAGCTCTGTTTTTTCTCGTGCCAATTTAAAAAAAATAAAAGCTCACCTAACGCTAGGTCCAGAGAAAAATTGGTATCTCAAAGTCATACCCAATAAATTCCCAGCCGTCTCTCTAAATAACCGCAAAGCTTACGGGCGCCAAGAAGTAGTAGTAGAGACCCCAGATCCAAACCTTCATATGGATCAAATGCCATTGACGCAAATCGAGCGCATCTTAGAGAGCTATTCACTACGCACCACTGATATTTCTAAAAATAAAAAAATTGAATATATTTTAATATTCAAAAACGATGGTGGTCCTGCCGGTGCTTCGCTCCATCATTCTCACTCACAAATTTTTGCTACTGATTTTGTACCTCCTCATCTCATGGATAAGTCACAAAAACAGCAGGCGTATAAATTAAAAACGGGTCGTTGCGTTTATTGTGATGTTATTAAAAAAGAGTCACGAGGACCACGTCTCATCTATCAAGATAAACATGTGATTGCCTTCACGCCGTATGCTTCAATGTATAACTATGAGGCTTGGATCATGCCTATTGCACACCATGATAATATTACTGATTTGACTTCGGTTGAGAGAACCTCATGGGCTTATGTTTTGAAAAATATTCTGCGAGGTATTAGCAAATTAGATTTACCGTACAACTATTATTTCCATCAGGTTATTAATGACAATGACCAACATCTCTATATGAAAATAGCCCCCCGTGGCTCTGTCTGGGCTGGTGTAGAAATTGGATCTGGTTTAGTCATCAACCCTATTGATCCAGATGAGGCGGCCAAATATTATCGTAAGGGTCTAAAGTAATAAAATCCTATTCTAAAATTCGCTTACTGACCAATCGAATCAAGACATAGCCTAGCAGGAGAATAAACTCTGTCAGCGTAACCCAAACCATAATAAAATAATAAAAAAATTGTGGCGGGTATAGTTGTATAATGAGGTCCGTGGCTGGGTCAAAGAGCCAGTTGCCTTTCGGAAAAGCTACTTGGTGAAAAAATATAAATAAAGGTTGAAAGCCTAAGATAAAAATCAGAGCAATTAACGGCCAGAGGATTATACTATATGTTAATTGACGCTTCCACAGAGCCAACCATTGGCTTCTTTTTTGTTTCCATTCAATAATCTGCCACAAGATAAAAACGAGTACTATGTATAGGTAAAATGTTTGCGCCTGTGCTAAAACCTCTTTAATGTCTTCTATATGACTAAGCTCAGCTGGCTTAAATTTAAACACATCTAAAGCCGATTCATTTCTAAAGTAGGCTAACAAATATTGTCGTTCAATTCCGAGATTGTCTGCAGGTAGAAAAGTTTTGAAAATAAGCTGATGCACTGAATTATTCAAACCTAAAACTGCCATGACTGAGAGCGCTATAAAGAGGGTTATAAAAAATGATTTAATTACTATCATAGTGTAAGTATAGCAGGAATGCTTACAGCTCAACCTATATTGACAATTTTAAAATAAATGAGTATCATATATTTCTAACTGTTCCTTCAATAATCTTGTTATCGTCTTTGGGAGCTCTGTTGCCGACAAACGATTCAGGCGTGAGTCGAAAAAACGATGTGACCAACCTGTCCTTTGCCAGACCTGGTTGCGATACTCGTTTTACCTGTCTGCACAGAGCTCCCCCTTTTTGCCACACCGTCGTGTGTTTATGGGGGGACCTCAACCACCAACATGGTTTCTAACCATGAAGGTAGAAAGGCTGTTTTTCAGAATTATACGCCGCGGCCGCACTGTAACACGCCAACGGTGCGACCAAACCATCTCCACAACAGAAAGGTCTGGCAGCTCATGTGTGTGCCCGTTGGACAACCCCATCAGTACAAGCCGATGATCAGGGTTCACTCAGCAACCTCAACCATCGTCTCGGTCTGCGTTCGCTGCGATGAAGTCGAAGGAGGTCCCACCCGTCAGAAGTTCCTCGAGAATCTGCGGACCAAGGGTCTTACCTACGATGTCCGCTGCAATAACTGCGGACGCATCCACAGTGAGCGCATTTCGTGCGAGGACCATGAGGCTGAAACGAGCCGCGTCCGTGAAGCACGCCTGCAGCAGGAGGCGCGCCTTCGGGAACCGGTGAACAACCCTGTTTCCAATCTGCTCGTACTGAGAAGGTAACCACACACATCAGAGGGTCAACGAGAATCACATCTTAGTCCCTCCTCTGGTAACAAGATTCAC
>CAYYYA010000028.1:5381-11235 GCA_964475975.1 uncultured Gammaproteobacteria bacterium
GTCGGCATCTGACGTTCGGAGAATTGATGAAGGAAGCTCTCGTGCTCGCTTTTGGCGATCTTAGCGCTAAAATAAAAAGTCACGAGCTGCTCTGCTAAGAACAACTTCACGTCTCGAGGATTTTTCCCTTGTTGGAGGGCTTTCTTCTGATTTTCGATTTCATCGAGCGGCACTCGAGTACAATGAATGAGATATGTTATGATCGATTCATCTCGCAATTTCATAATCTTGCCGAACATATCTTTGGCACTATCGGTGAGATTAATAGTATTACCCCAGCTCGATGACATCTTACGACCATCAAGACCCTCTATAAGATTATTCATTATCAAATCTTGAGGTTTTTGTTTGAAGTGTTCTTGGAGTTGACGTCCTGCTAATAGATTAAAACGCTGATCTGTGCCGCCAAGCTCTACATCCGCTTTAATCATTACAGAATCATATCCTTGCATCAGCGGATACAGTATTTCACGAAGTGAAATTCTCTTACCCTCTCGGTAACGTTTACTGATATTCTCGCGAGCCATGAATTCAGCTAATGAAAAGACGTTGGCCTGCTCACCAATCTGCGCATAGGTTAGCTTGCCAAGCCACTCGGAGTTATAACGAATCTCTGCTTTCTTTAGATCAATAATTTTGCCGGCTTGCTCTAAATATGTTTTTAAGTTGCTTTTTACTTGAGCGGTTGTCAGCATCGGCCGTTCGCTCTCTTTATCGCTGGTATCGCCAATCACAGCTGTAAAATCACCAACAATAAAAACTATTTTGTGTCCCAGTTGTTGAAAGTCTCGTAATTTCAAAAGTGGTATAGAGCGTCCCAGATGAAGATGAGGGCTTGTGGGATCAATTCCTAATTTAACACGGAGCACTTTACCAGAGCGGAGCCGAGCCAGCAGGCTCTTTTGGTCAATGGTTTCTGCCACACCGCGACTGACCAATTCTTCAATTTTTTTGCTATCAGTTATAACCGCCATAATAATCTTCCTTATTTTTGACTTTTGCTTTTTGAATTTTGACTTTATTCTGTCATTATACCTAAATTCTGATATAATGGAAGTTACTGTTATTCGACAATCAATCCTCACAACTGTCAATAATTACCCCTTAAAACATTCCTACTTAATTCTTCATTTTTAACTTCTCTCATGCCACTCTCACCTTTTTCCTCTCGACCAACATTCCATACCCGAAGCCTGTCTCATGAAGAGCCTCATCGTTCATCCCGTGTAGAGGTGTCTACAGGAGGTTATCGTCCGCGCAGACCGCGCGCCGGTTGGCGCTTTGCCGGTAAGCTACTCAAGAAAAGCTTGCCCTATCTTGTGGTGTTTTTTTTAGTCGGGGCAATCGGATTGGTCGGCGCTTTTGCTTGGTACTCACGCGATCTACCTGATCCAAACAAAATAATTGATCGAAGCGTGGCCCAAAGCACCAAAATTTATGATCGCACGGGCGCACATTTGCTTTATGAAATCCATGGCACGCAGCGACGCACCTTAATTGATCTTAATAATATACCTAAGTATGCGGTGCAAGCCACAATTGCTATAGAAGATAAAACTTTTTATGAACATCAAGGGTTCAATGTGCTGCGTACTATCAAATCAGTTTTGTACGATATTGTAACAGGCACCAAAGCACAAGGTGGTTCTACCCTGACACAACAATTTGTCAAAAATGCCATCCTAACCAACGAAAAGGCTATCTCTCGTAAGATAAAAGAGTTAGTCTTGTCCTATCAGATAGAACAGAAATTTACTAAGGACGAGATTCTTAAGCTGTATTTCAATGAAATACCGTATGGTTCTACAGCTTATGGCATCGAGTCAGCTAGTGGTATTTATTTTGGCAAGTCTGCTAAAGATCTAACACTAGCCGAGGCAGCTATTCTAGCGGCTATGCCTCAAGCGCCGAGCTATTATTCACCATACGGTCCGCACAAAGATGCTCTTATTAGCCGACAACATCTGGTCTTGAGATTGATGCGAGAGCAAGGTTATATCACAGCCGATCAGGAGAAGAGCGCAAATGAAGAGAAGATAGTTTTCAAAACCAAACGTGAAGATATCACAGCGCCTCACTTTGTTTTCATGGTCAAGAGTCAGCTAGCTGAGCGCTACGGAGACCGTCTCGTAGAACAAGGCGGATTGAAAATCATCACTACTCTTGATTGGGAAAAGCAACAGCTAGCACAACAAACGGTAGACGAGCTAACACCTCAACTGAAAGAAAAGTATGGGGCTAATAACACAGGCCTAGTAACAATAGATGTTGAAAGTGGTGATGTCTTAGCTATGATTGGGTCGCGTGACTTCTTTGATGATGATATAGATGGACAGGTTAATGTTGCAACTGCCAAATTACAACCAGGTAGCTCGTTTAAGCCATTTGTCTACGCTGAAGCCTTTACCAAAGGTTATAATCCTCAAACTGTTTTAATAGACGCTGAGACCTCCTTCTCAAACGGCGGAGCAGAATACAGACCTCGAAATTATGATGGCAAAGAATACGGTCCTGTAAGCATTCGCCAAGCCTTAGCAGGATCGCTCAATGTGCCAGCCGTCAAAGCGCTCTATCTAGCCGGAGTAAAAAATGTCATCACACTAGCTCAACAACTTGGCTATACAACACTTAATGACCCTGATCGCTATGGTCTCTCACTTGTGTTGGGTGGAGGCGAAGTACAACTCATTGAACATACAAATGGCTATGCAGCACTTGCTCGGGATGGTGTCGCTCAGCCATATTTTACCGTTCTAAAAGTTGAGGATTCTAAAGGCACCGTACTGGAAGAAAAACCACAACCAAAACAAACTCGCGTACTCGACAAACAAGTGGTGCGCGAAATTACCAGTATTCTCAGCGATAATGAAGCGCGTAGTTACATCTTTGGTGCGAATAATAATTTGACGCTGTCTGGACGTCCGGTCGCGGCTAAGACAGGTACGACCAATGACTACCGTGATTCTTGGCTGCTGGGCTATACTCCACAGTTAGCAACGGGTGTCTGGGTTGGTAACACCGACCACTCTCCAATGAACAAAGGTACTGGAGCAAATGCCGCTGGCCCAATCTGGCAACGGTATATGAATCGTATTCTTCAAGCCTATCCAAGTGTAGGCTTCCCAGCACCAGATCCGGTTGTCTGCGACAAAATCATGGTCTGTGGCCAACCATATGTAGAAAAAACGGTGCGCATGGACAGCCTAACAAACCAACCAGCCACAGCAAATACACCTCCAGAACAAATACGAGAGCAAAACTTCAAAGAGCTGCACTCTATCTTATACTATGTCGATAAGAATAATCCGCTCGACCCTAGCTATCCAAAAAATCCTAACGATGATCCGCAATATCATCTCTGGGAAGAGGCGGTGACACGCTGGGGCGCTGCTCATGGATTCGTCAGCAGCATACCTGGTAACGACGAGCAATTCCATGGGCCTGAAAATATACCCACAGTTTCTTGGATCAAGCCCGATCAAAACCAAACCATCACAACACCTGAGCTTCAGCTGAGCGTTAATGCTCAAGCCAAGCGTGGCGTATTAAAAGTTGATTATTATCTGGACAATCAATATCTCGCCACAGCAAATACTGCGCCCTATGCTATCACCGTACCGATACAAACGAGCTGGAAAAACGGACAATACACACTTCGTGCCACTGCATATGATGATGTTGGTAATAGCCAATCGGCTAACGTGATTATCACCCTTAACATTGCGAAGACTCAAGTTAATTATAAACTTCTCTGGTTAACTCCAGAGCCAAGCCAAAACTACACGGTCAGCAGCTGGCCTAAACAACTCAGTGTTTCAATTGATAAAATTGATTCTGTAAAAAAGCTCGACTTCTACTACCTCTATAATAACCAAAGTCAATTTGTTGCAGCGGCAGATACCATCACTGATAAGAAAATAAGTGTGCCTTGGAATCCTCCCACTGCCCCAGGTGTCTATAAATTTTACGTTGTTGTTACGGATATTTTCGGTGGTGTGACAGCCACAGATGAGGTTGCTGTCTCATTGCAATAATTCAGTTAACAAAAAACTGTTCTCGTAGAACAGTTTTTTGTTTTACTTTCTAAGCAACCGCTATCTGCTGTCTCCACAGAGCTGCGTACAGACCGCCGTCTTTGATCAAAGACTCATGAGTGCCAGTCTCAACTACAGCGCCCTTCTCGAGAACAAATATTTTCTGCGCGTGGGCAATTGTAGACAGACGATGCGCCACCATAATAGTGATAACATTGGGACGTGCTTTTTCTATGTTTCGAATAGTCTCGGTGATGGCCTGTTCAGTGATAGAATCAAGGCTACTCGTAGCCTCATCGAAGATAATGATTTCTGGTCGACGGAGCAGCGCCCGAGCTATAGCTAGACGCTGTTTTTCGCCTCCTGAGAGCTTAATTCCGTTCTCACCTATCTTTGTGTCCAAACCTTGTCCGCCGCGCTCTAAGAGTGAATCAGCCGCTGCTAATTTCATAGCTTCGAGACACTCTTCATCTGTGGCTTCAGGTCGAACAAAGAGTAAATTCTCTCTAAAGGTACCGGCGAAGAGTTGAGTATCTTGGGATACCAGACCGATGCGTTGGCGCAGCTGGTCGAAGTCAATATTACGGCTATCTTGCCCATTGAAAAGCACCTCACCGTTATTTGGCTGATACAGACCAACCAGTAGTTTAATAAGTGTTGATTTACCTGAGCCAGAAGGACCGACCAAAGCCACGGTCTCACCTGCTGTTACTTTAATATCTACACCCTTAATGGTTGCTTGCTCAGCAGTGTTGTAAGAGAATTCAACTTGATGGAAATCTACAGACTCAATAGCACCAACAGTGATAGGGTTTTTAGGCTTTGGCGCTGATGGAGTAGCGAGAAGTTCTGTTAGTTGTTCATTACTAGCTCGTGTCTCTTGATATTGTTGCGCTACAGTGCCTAACTCGGACAATGGGTTGAAGATGAAGAAAGAATAAATATACAAACTGAAGAACTGTCCGAGCGTAATATCACCATTGAAAATAAGCCACATCATTAGCAATAACAATCCTGAGCGTAGAGCATTGATTGTTGTGCCTTGGACGAAGCTATACATACGAACCATACGGACTTTCTTCAGCTCCAACTGTAAGATACGTTCGTTAACCATATTCAAACGATCAATTTCCTGTTGTTCCAAACCTAAACTTTTGACCAACTCAACGTTACGAATGGTCTCTGTGGTTGAGCCTGCAAGCTCTGCTGTCTGAGCCACGATAGTGCGCTGAATGCCTTTAATTTTACGAGTGATAATAAAAGCTGTAAAACCAACAATTGGTATCAACATGAAGTACACTATACCAACCGCCCAATGAACAACAAAAGCATAACTTAAGACAAAGAGAATTCCTACTAAGGAGAAAAATCCGATATTAATCATACTGGTGATCAATGTCTGATTATCAGCGCGGACCTTTTGCAGCTTCAATAAAATTTCTCCTGAACGTCGGTCTTCAAACACTTGATATGGTAAAGAAAACGAGTGTCCCACACCACGCGCGTACATAGCGGTACCAATACGTTGAACAATGACATTAACATAATAGTCTTGAAAATTTTTGGCGATACGTGACACCAGAGCCACTCCAACAGAAGCTAGTAATAACAAACCAATACCACTGATAAACTCATTACGTGTTAGTGTATTGGCTTTACTTGCATAGCCATCAATAATCATTCTGAAGATTTGTGGATCAAGGAGTGAGAAGATCTGATTGATCGCAGCCAATACCAAGGCAGCGGCCAAGAGCTTCCTGTGCTGTTTGAGATAAGTAAAGATAAGTTTCATAGGTTATTACTATACGTTATAGCAGATG
>CAYYYA010000029.1:0-11022 GCA_964475975.1 uncultured Gammaproteobacteria bacterium
AGCGGCAAATATGTGCACGAAAAAACTGAAGGCATGTATACCTGCGCTGCTTGCGGCACTGAACTGTTCTCCTCTGATACCAAATTCGACTCCGGCAGCGGCTGGCCCAGCTTCACCGAACCGGCAAATCTAGAGCATGTAGAGCTCCATACTGATACTTCTATGGGAATGACACGGACAGAAGTGACATGTAAAAACTGCGGCTCGCATCTGGGACATGTTTTCGATGATGGACCACAGGATAAAGGAGGGCAGAGATATTGTATTAATTCGGCGTGCCTTAGGTTGGAACCGAAGAAATGAAGTTCTAAGCTCACTCAACCAACTGGTTTCTGCGAGCCGCTCTAGCCTGCCCCGAGCTTAGTTTACCCTGAGCTTGTCGAAGGGAGGGGAAGCAGTCCAGTTTGTATATTGACTAGTTTCCTATATGGAATTTATTAGAGATCGCTTCACTCGAGTACGAGTTTCGCAATGACCAAACAGCAAAATTCAAACCAAAAAACCGAGGATAACAACTCGGTTTTTTGAATTTATAAAATTTGAACTTACTTCCTAAGCCACTCCTCTGTCTGCCGTACTAATAATTCCCCTGCCTGACTCTGATCAGCCATGAGAGCTTTGGTTACTTTTTCCATGCGAGCACCTTGAGAGCCTTTGATCAGCACCGTACTTCCCTGCTCCAAATGTGTTTCTAGCCAAGCAATAGCCTCTGCTGTGGTTTTGAATGACATAATGTGAGAACTATCCATACCAGCCGTTTTGGCGCCTAGAGCAATATGCTGAGCTAATGAGCCAACAGTTATCAAATAGGTAATCTCTTGTTGGAAAACGGCGTGCCCTACCTCCTCATGACCAGCCTGCATATAGTCACCAAGCTCTAACATATCTCCCAAAATAGCGTAGGTTGCAGCCTGCCGTAGCGCTCCTAGCTCCGCTAGGGTACTAAGAGCAGCCTTAGCAGACTGAGGAGCTGCATTATACGTATCATCGATTAGGTACGTTTGTTTTCTACCTGATACCAAATGCATACGACCTGGTGTCGGGCGCCATTGCTGCAAACGCTCTCCGATAGTCAATAAGTTGATGCTACGATTAATCCCGACCACAATAGCGGCTAAGAGAGCTGATAGTTGATGCCGCCCAATAAGCTGTGGGATAAACATTGGCACGATAGATCCGTTGTAATGTACTTTGAAAGCTAACCCGTAAACCCCCTCTTTCTCGGTCAGATGAATGTCTTGGGCGCTCACATCGGCGTGCTCTGTGCAGCCATACGTGACCAAGCGTGCTTTGGTTTTGCCGGTGACAGTAGCGGCAATAGGATCATCCAGTGAAACAATAGCCAAACCGTCAGCACGCAAGCACGAGATAATAGAAGTTTTCTCTTTGACAATATTTTCCACTGAACCGAATTTTTCTAAATGAGAAGCTCCGATACCCGTCAGGATACCAATATGCGGCTCTGTCATGCGTGTCAGATAAGCAATATCTCCAACTTTATCAGCACCCATTTCCAAAACTAATACCTTGGGGTACGTTTTTTCTGTTAGCAATAGTTCTAATCCGTGTGCAACAGCGTATAACCACGCTAAGGGGTTTCTACCAGGAGCTTCCAACCCGAGAACAGTAAGCGGCACGCCTAACTCATTATTATAATTTTTTGCTGTTTTACGAACACTGCCGTTAGAAGCTAAAACAGTATAGATCGCGTCCTTAGTTGAGGTCTTACCAACACTGCCCGTAATAGCAATAACCAACGGTCGATATTTGCGTATCACCGCCTGCGCCAACCAACCTAATAATTTCACACCCAGTATCATATACTTATTGTACACTATTCCTAGCGAGATGGGGCTATTTGGTAGTATTTCATCAAAAAGCTGGCAATCTCACCAAACAAAGGAGCAGCACTACTCTCTGCCCAGCCAGCTCCTGAAGGATTAGTTAATTTGGTAATCATAGTAAATCGCGGCTTTTCAACCGGACCAAAACCAACAAATGACTGTACTGTCTTGCCGCCATAAGCACCATTCTCAGCTACTTGAGCCGTTCCCGTCTTTCCAGCTATATAGTAACCAGGGACACCTGCCTTCTTACCGAAGCCGTTATCAACCACACTGACCATCATTGCGCCCACTTGGCTGGCTGTTTGAGGCTTGATAACCTGCCGTAGAACCTTCGGCTCATTTTTAACAACATGACCGTCAGGATAGCGTGTCTCCTCTACAATATAAGGTTGCATTAATTTGCCATCATTAGCTATGACATTGACTGCACTGACCAGCTGCAACGGGGTTACCGTAATTCCCTGACCGAATGAAGCTGTGGCTTTATGAATTTCTCCAGATTTGGCCAACGAACTAATGTCACCTTTGGACTCTTGATCCATCTGAGCATTATACAACTGACCAAAACCAAAATTTTTAATATATTTTTCGAACGTTTTATTCTCAACATTTTGTGTAGCAAAAATCATTCCTGTATTAAGCGACTTCTCTAATACTCCTGTCATAGTAACCAATCCGTGAGCTAATTTATCTGAGTTTTTTATAGAAAAACCAGCGAGTTTGACGACACCAGTATCTTCATAGGTGGTCGATGGCGTCACCTGCCCATTATCCAAGGCTATCGACATAGCTACGACTTTGAAAGCCGATCCTGGTTCATAAGCCTCATACACAGCGTTATTATTAAAATCCTTAACATCCTCTACCTCGCCGTAATTATTAGGATCAAAACTCGGACTATTGCAGAGCGACAAAATTCTTCCTGTCTCTGTTTCCATAATAACAAGACTACCATCCTCTGCTCCCAGAGTGGCTACTGCACGATCCAGAGCTCGACACGCTTGATATTGGATCGTACGGTCAATAGTAAGAATAATATCAGCACCATCAACAACGCTACCAGCAGTATCAGCGTCAGGCACTAAACCATTCTTGAGAGTACGTTCAAATTTCGACGTCAGACCCTGACCTGATAGTTCATTGTTCCAATATGATTCCAATCCATACACTCCTCGCTTCTTATCATCCTGAACACCATAAAAACCTAATAATTGAGCGCCGATGTCCTTATCTGGATAGAAGCGCCAAACCTCCTTCTGAAAATGGATGCCGGGCAATTGAATCTTCTGCAGTGCTGCGAGCTGTTCTTCTGTCACTTTGTGCTTGATAGGCTCATAATTATCTGCTGTTTTTTTTAGTCGCTCGATGATATCTTCGGAGCGTAGATCAAGAGCCTGAGCTAAAGCATCGGCTGTATTTTGAGGCTGTGACACTTTGGAAGGATCGACATATACTTCGTAATAAATCTTGTTAGCCGCTAAAGGATATAAGTCCTTACTTGAAATATTGGTATGGTCACGAGCAAAAATCTCACCTCGTGCAGGATCAACAGTTGTGACGACAACGTGCTGCTTCTCAGCAATGGCCACAAAATTTTTATGAAGAACAATCTGTAACCAAAATAATCTGATGACAATTCCTAAAAAAAGCAAAAAAATAACCAAGCTTATTATGGTTATTCGGCGGTCTAGGCGTAGATGATCTGCTCGATCCAAGCCGTAGATCATGGCGTTTAACGGTTAAGAGCCACAGAGCCTCGGGGTTCGAGATACATTACATGATCAGCTTTGACCAAGCTTAATCTATTACTGACGTCGGTCAAACGCTCGATTGAACGCAATTCAGCCACTGATAATGTCAGCTGTTCATTAGCAATTTTTAGCTCTTGGCTTTTGTTGGTGTATTGGGACATTTCGTAGCTTTGGCTAGCTGACCAATTAGCAAAGACTAATCGCATCAGAAACGAGCCAACGAGGAGAATCAGGAGCAAAATATTGATACGGCGCATTTTATTTTTGTTTTAACCTCAGTGAGGCGATTAATAGTTAGATAACTTCGGCGGCGCGGAGTACCGCGCTGCGACTACGAGGGTTAGCCTTGAGTTCGGCTTCAGAGGCTGTAACCACGTGTTTTGTAAGAATTTTTAAACGAGGTTGATGATTACAACGGCAGATTGGCAGCTCGGGTGGACAGATACAGGTTCGTGCCTGTTGTTTGAAGAACTGCTTCACCAGCCGATCCTCCAATGAATGGAAGGAGATGATGACGATACGCGCTCCAGAAGGCAACCAATCAAGCATCGTGTCTAAAAAGGACTGAATATTACCTAACTCATCATTAATTGCCATGCGTAGCGCCTGAAAGGTCTTGGTAGCTGGATGAATCCGTCGACCGCGACGCGGCTCTACTTCTTCTATAGCATTGGCTAAGACATCAGCTGTCAGAGCCTCTCCCCACTGATCAGCTAAAGCTTTGATCAGATGAGCTATTTTCTTCGCTTGTCGCTCTTCACCATACTGATGAATCACATGAGCAAGCTGTTCCTCGGTACTTTGTTGAATGAACGCTACTGCGGTTTGTCCATCGACCGGATCAAAGCGCATATCAAGCGGTGCAGGGTCATTGAAGGAAAAACCTCTCCCCTGACGATCTAATTGATCTGATGATAGACCAAGATCAAGTAGTATCCCGCTAACTGGGCTAACTGAAGATACATCTGTTTTTATTTTGTTTATTTGTTTGTAATTTACCCGGCGCAGGATTGCTCGTGCGCCATATTTTTTTAATTTAATTTCCGAGGCTTTAATTGCCTCTGGATCTAAATCTAAGCCTAAGACTTTACCGTGAGGCCCAGTTGCTGCCAGTATTGCTGCAGCATGACCACCTCCGCCGACCGTACCGTCGATAAAGTTTTTGTTCTTCGCTACTTGTAAATGTTCTAGCACCTCCGAGACTAGGACAGGAATATGCTGAAACTCTGACATTAGACCCCCAATGCTCCTAAGGTTTCAGCGATCTCGCCACTTTGTTCTTCGGTGCCCTGTTTATACGCTTCCCAAGTCTTCTGATCCCAGATTTCCAAACGGTTAAATAATCCGGTAACAACTACTGCTTTATTCAGTCCGGCAAATTGCTTCAGATAATCAGGCAAGATGATTCTTCCCTGCTTATCCAAATCAACTTCCATAGCACCAGCCAACATCAAACGGGCAAAAGCACGTGACTTGGCCTGTCCGAGCGGCAAATCAGCCAACTTCGTAGACAGCTTCAGCCACTCTGCATGAGTGTAAATGAACAGACAATTATCAAGTCCGCGGGTAACTACTGCGCCCTCGGCTAATTCTGGACGAAACCGTGTCGGTATCAACAAACGGTTTTTGTCATCAATATTGTACTGATACTCGCCGATAAACACCTTAATGAAAGTTATCTGATAAATGCAATGCCCCGTAGCTTCAGCGAAGGGGTATGAACACCTTAGTTTGAAGTTGTAAGTTGAAAGTTGAAAGTGACAACATGGAGTTATACACAGTTAGTAATACTTATCCCCACTTTTATCCACTTTCTTCCCTCTTAAATCCATTATACTCCACTCGTCGTATTTTTTCAACCACTTTTATACACATAGTTACGACATATTTATATATTTTTGGCAAATAAAAAACCCAGACAATAATTGCTGAGAAAAAGTATTTTTGCTTATTTTGCTGTCGTAATCGTTGGTGGCCGGGCGTACGTTGGCTTCAGAAGCACTGTTTTCTTCGGCCATTTGACGCTCTGTGGATTTTCAAACTGTTTCTCACTAATCCAAGCTTCTGACAAACCTAGAGCCCAAGCCAAACTATTCACAGCCGACAATAATAATCTCAAAGAAGCCAGACTCATATCCTGCCTAACCACACCGACAGCGCTAAGCTTATTTAATGGGAGTTTATTTTTTTTCAGCAGCGTATTGATACTATCAAGTAAGACTGTGTCCAAATGACTGCCGGATCTGCTCAGCTCACTTGTTTTCGTCTTGGTGTACAAACGCAGGTATAACGTGTCTGGCTGTGACCAAGAAATAAGAAGGATATTCATATTAGAGAGAAAGCTTATTAACGACCACGGTCGGACGGATATTTAACACCTGATAGACAAACTTATCCGTCATTTCTTTGCGGTAGGTAAACTCTGCTTTAGTAAGAATCGTATAACGTAAGCTGTCCTGAAAATCAGACCCCAGCTTGTTGAGCACCTGCTCCACCGCTCGTTTATCGATAGTGCCAACCAAAAAAATATCCGTCGGGACGTCACTCCCATTGAAGACCCCAGTCAAAATAAGCAGCTGAACACCTTTGATAGCAGCTAACTGCTGAGCGAGGCGTTGCTCGAGGACTATAACTGCTTTATAAATCAGAGATTTAAATTCTGGCAACAGTGGAAAATCAGTGTTTAGACGCCAAATAGTTTGACCGTCAGCTTGATATTTTTCAATCAAACCCATATCAACTAACCCTGCTAACTCAGGGATTAGCTTCTTCGCCGGCTGATGAAGCTCACGTACTAACTGCTCTAAGGTATTCTGGGCTTCAGGCTGTTTGATAAACCACGCTACCAGACCTGCACGTAGACTTGAGCCAAATAATAGTTTCAACATAAATAGTGAGCTTATTGTATCACGGAGTTTCGGTCAGCTACAACTCTCCCCAGTCTAGAAAATATCCATCTAAAATGGTATTATAGAGACACCAATTATCATGATAAAACTCAGTAAATTATTTATCCACGATACGACCAGTAGCCGGAGCGAAGTCGAGATTTTTGTCGGCTCATCTGAGCAACAACCAGGGAAAAAGCTACTCCTCTTGTGCGAATTTCCTAAGAGCCGCCAAGATCAGACCTATCTTCTGGATGCTATTATCAAGCAATGTGTTGAGTCATTCGAAGCTACAATTGAGCACAGAACGGAAGTAGCTTTAGAAAAAATCCTTGAGGATCTGAACTACCTGCTACCAGAAATAACACCGAAAAAAAATAAGGTTTGGCTTCAAAATCTAAATATTGCAGTCTGTCTACTCCACCGTAACGAAGCCCATTTCGCTGCTATTGGCGTCATGTCTGCTTGGCTCTTACATCAAGGTGTGCTGACTCAGCTCACCAGTGGCAGTAAAATGATCAACCCTTTGAAACTTTTTACTGACGTGACCAGCGGCGACCTGAATAAAGGCGATGTACTACTTCTGACAACCCCCGCTCTCACAGACTATATTTCCGAAGTAAAAATCAAACAAATTGTTGGTCATGGCTCTCCCGCCGAAATGGTGGAAAAATTTGACGTGCTCCTGCAAGCAGTTCCCACCTTCGTGAGCTTCGCAGCTATTATCGTCAAAGCTATGGAATCAGCCCAAGAAACTGATCTGCCTGAACGAGAAAAGACCCGCACTACTCAGCATGAATCATTATCCACAGCCGAACCGAAACTGGAAGCCGACTATCCAGCCCCACAAGTTCGCCGAACGCCGCGAAGACAGCCATTCCGCGCACCTTCAGGTCAACGTATTATTTCTTTCTTATCTTTTATCGCCAGATCAACGAGAGATTATATAGGTATCATCCGCACTGTTTTGGTCACTATGTTTCGCTATGTACTGGCTGCAGTGATGTTTATTGTTAGTGCTCGATACCGTCAGCCACGTGAAAAGGCAGCTTGGGACTCAATAGAGGTTGCTGTGTCTACTGTACAAAAAAACTGGCGACGGCAATCAGCTTTGAGTCGCTGGTTAGTTTCAGGAACTGGATTGATAATTTTGGTGGTTCTTAATGTCATTATCATTAGTGGCTTGGGTGCGCAGATTAACAAACAAAGAAGCACGTATAATGAAACTCTTGTGACTATTGCTGATTTACAGGCACGAGTCGATAGCAGCCGACAGTACAAAGATGATAAACAAGCAGAAACCATTCTTGTGTCTATGGTAGATATGCTATCTCAATTACGACCATCAAATCCCGCGCAGCAGCAAGAGCTTGATCAAATCCAAGAAAAAGTTGCCCGTCAGTTGAACGAGGTTCGACACATTAATTACGTTGCGAGCCCTCTGATGTATCAAGATTTATCAACCATCAATAATATCCAGTATGTTTCAGTCTCTGGTGCGACAACGTATGTCACAGCTGCCGACGGATTGTACAAAGTAACTGATGGGATTGAAAAAATAGCTACTTCTACCCTGACCAATGGTCGCTTGCTGCAAACCGGCAATAATCTGTTTGTCCTAAATGACAAAACCTTACTGAAGCTCAATGGTTCCTCGCTAGATACCGCATCACTGACATTAAACAGCGGGTTACAAAATATTGATAAAGCACTCATCTACGCTGATAATCTCTATATCTTAGATCGAGCGAGCAGCAGTATCTATAAACAAACTGGCAATGGCTCTGCTTTTGGGTCTGGTAATGTCTGGCTGCAAGAAGCTGGGCTACTCTCTTCCACACAAGATTTCACGATTGATGGTAATATTTGGCTCATCAACGATCAGGGCGAGATAATCAAACTCTATAAAGGACAGCGCGAAAACTACGACTACCAAAAACCATCACCACTCTTCGGCACAGGTAGCAGTATCTTGACTACAAGCAAATCATCCTACCTGTATATCCTTGACCCAGCTAACAAGCGCGTCGCTATCATTGATAAGAATGGTGCCATCAAGGACCAATATACCTCTCCAAAATTTGATAATTTGAAAAGCTTCGCCATAGACGCAGATGAGAAAATTATTTATCTTCTTAATGGCAACACTATCTATCAATTAGCTATCAATAAATAAAAACAGGCGCGTTCCGTAGAACGCGCCTGTATCGGTACGCGACGAGCATCAGCTGAGGCTGATTTTTTTTGCCGACTCGTGGCTAGCTGATAGCCGGCGGCTGAGACAACAACCGACGGCAATCACTCCGCCGAAGCCGCGACACGACAGCGGACAACAGCTGACGAGTACGATGCTGCTGGTCGGTCGAGCTATCGGTGCGCACAGGCGTCTCACCTGCCAGAAATGACAGCAAGAACGCCTGCTCGCGTTTGCGCAGCAGCCCAAGGACTGCCGGCAGATTGTCAGGATAGAACACCTGCTCGGGACCCACAGGATCTTGGAGTAGCGGCACCAAAGCGGTCCAACCGGGTCGCTTGATCTTACTGACCTTCAACGCCAATCCCCTTTCTTGCTGAGTGACATCAGCCCTCCAGCAGACGCCGCAGAGCACTCAAAGCCTGTGTCAGTTCAACACGAACAGTGTCTTCGGATTTACCAGATCGACGAGCCAGATCCTTCACCGTGATTGGTTCGGTCTGCGGCTCAAGACCATAGACCCTTTTCAGCAGCCGACGCTGGTTGTGAGGCAGACTATCAATGACCTGACACCAGTGAGTCTGGGTTAGGTTCTTACTAGATAACTCTCCGAAGCGGCCGTGAAGAACTCTACTGAGATTACCTATGTTCTGATACTCCAATACACCTCCTGTCCTAAAGTGAACGAACAACTCTCCATCTGGAGAATAAAAAACAGCATATCGTCTGATATCTGTTCTGTCAAGCTACAGCTAGCGAAATAAGCCAGTTAATAACAGTCCAAGAAATAGCGACTGATAGATCAGCCCTTGAATAAATGGTAATTTAAAATTGTATCGGCGTAAGATAATAGAATGGATCCAGTGATGGAAATAGTTTAGTTTCTCCGCTGCTTGAGGAATATACAACAATCTTAAAACCCGATACCAAAAGGCTACCACGGAATTATGGCCAAGTAACTTATAAAACTCGGGAAAGGCCATAGAAATAAAATCAGGAAGAACTGCTCCTGTAATACCAAAAAAAAGTACTACAGGGCTACGACCAAAATCAGAGGCAGTAGCGACCATCAGAACTGTCAGACAGGTGGTGATAGCTAAATCAACTCCAGCAACAAAGATAAACTTGGCTTTGTGGGACATGATCAACTCACCCACCTTCTCATCACCATGAGGAATAAAATCCAGCAAAAAATGAGAAATAAAGCCACCAGCAAAAGCTAAAGCAGGATTCTGTGTCTGAGTGGCTATCAAAGCGCCGACAGTTGCATGCACCGTTAAATACATATGGCTACAGTGTACTACAACCAGCTGATGGTGAGAAGTCAAAAAAAATAGCCTCAAATCGTTAGACTCGAGGCTATTTTTAAAATATAGGGGCTATTATTTCAAGGTCACGGTAGCGCCTGCAGCTTCTAAAGCTGCTTTCATAGCGTCAGCGTCAGCCTTGGCTACGCCTTCTTTGACCATCTTAGGAGCAGCATCAACGATATCCTTAGCTTCCTTCAGACCAAGCTGAGTAGCTTCACGAACAGCTTTGATAACAGCAATCTTGTTGTCACCGGCAGCAGTGAGCTCAACGTTGAATGAACTCTTCTCTTCAGCAGCTTCAGCGGCAGCACCACCAGCGGCAGGCATAGCACCCATCATCATTGGAGCAGCAGCAGAAACACCGAACTTCTCTTCTAGAACTTTCACTAATTCAGAAAGGTCTAGGACTGACATCTTCTCAATCTCACTGACGATTGATTGGAATTTGGCAGGGACTTCAATTACTTTTTCTTCTGACATATTGTTGTTAATTAAATTATTTATAAATAAATTATTTTTTATCTTTCACAGCGTTCAAAACAGTTACTAAACCTCGGATATTACCAGCCATGACTCGGACGAAACCAGTGATAGGAGCCTGTAAGGTGCCGACTGTCTGACCTAACAATTCATTGCGACTTGGTAATTTGGCTAAGGCGATAACCTTTTCTTTGCTAATGAACATACCGTCGAGCAATCCACCGAGGATCACCAGCTTGTCATTACTCTTGGCAATACTCTGGATAATACGAGCAGGAGCGACGGCATCGGTCTCAGAGAAAGCTACAGCGACATTACCAGTACCTTGAATATCAGCGTTCTCTACTTTGGCTTCTGCCAGAGCTTTGAGTAGCAGAGTCTTCTTGATACCTTGCAAACCAGCTTGCTCGGCGCGCAACTTTTTGCGCAGATCTTCGCTGTCTTTCACGGTCAGACCCTGATCAGCAGTGAAGACTACACCTTGGCTCGCATTGACCTTGGACTGGACAATGGCCAACTCCTCTTGTTTCTGGGCTTTGGATTTTGGCATAG
>CAYYYA010000030.1:0-6405 GCA_964475975.1 uncultured Gammaproteobacteria bacterium
GAACTAGAATCTGTCCCTCCTTTCTGGGTGAAACAATTACAGTATAACAAAGAAATAATTTAATGCAATTTATCCTGTTAGATGTGAAATTATCTGACGGGGTAAACCCCGAAATCGATTAGCTAGAGATAAAAAAGGGGCGCGACCCGAAAGTCACGCCCCGTGGGGCATCTAGACAGCCTTACTTAGGCCGTCATTGCCTCCGCCCGAGTGCGGTCGAGAAAAGCCCTCATGTCAGTGGCGCAAAAATGATACATACGCCGCTGCTCCTCCGGAGTCTGCTGAGGTTCGTACAGATGGTACAGCAAGCCGACTTTCCGCGCCGGAAAGCGCTCCTTAATCCAGGCTTTCCCCTCGATCAAAGAAATAGCCTGATCACGCTGACTCATGCCACCACGCACGTTGACCACCAGACACTCCCAGTGTCCCACCAGAAACACCTGATGAATATCGGGGATCTCCGTCAGAGTTTCCCAGACCTGATACCTCATGTCAGGCGCGCGGTTGCGTCCACCGGGCCGATTGTTGGCCTTGCACAGACCGTCGAGCAGCGGACCACCACCATTCATACCAATGAGATGAGGCTCACGCGAGCCGAAGGTATGCACGAGATGGTTGACGATGTCGACCGAATGACGACAATCGCCGCAGGTCACTAAAGCATACTTGGTGCTGCCGGTCTCATTGAAGATCCGTGTGACAGCTTCTCCGTTCAGCTTCTTGAAAACCCCTGCCTCTTTGGCATCTTTGAAGAACGAACGATCCGTGGTCAAACCTTACCTCCCTAGTAAACTTCCGCCCATTGCTATGCATCGGTGACCGCAGAACAAAATATTATTATCTTCTTTTTTCAACATTTGTCAAGATAAAATTAAAAACGGTCCCGTAAAACCAAGGTATTTTCTCTTTGATATAGAACGTATCTAAGCTCTACCAGAATCCATTACTTCCATCTCACGGGTGTGAATATTGACAACTGCGGTCATATATTGCAAATGTGGAATAATCTCCGGCACCTGCTGACGGATCACATCCATGGCATAGCGATGGAGAAATTCTGACTTCGCCTGTTTGAAAGGTTTGTCCAGAGCATGGCGATACGGAGATGAAGCCAGAAGCACAATATCTTCTTGATCAATGCGTCCGGCCTTGAGATTATTAAGAATAATATTAGCTGCTACTGCAACGGCCTGATCGAAATCAGGATCAAATGGTCCGATGATCAAAGCTTTATTGATGACATGCAGCCAATCAAAGCCACGACCGATTGCCAGCACTGACTCACGATGATCAACATCGTCCAAGGTTCTGTCAATTTTTTTCATCTCCGCAATATGCTCGACGTTGCCTTGGATCAATGGCATGAAATCTTTGATAATACGCTCTGGCATCTCCGGATATAATCGACGCAGCATAGCGAACACCGCATCATCACTGACATCAGTCAGAGTAGAAACATCTACAACTTCGCCGTTCTCTCCATGTAGGATCAGCGCGTCCCAATCCGTTTCAAAGCCAATCTGAATAGCGTAAGCAGTGGGACGTCCGAGAATCAAGTCGCAATGTTTTTTCAAATCTGCAGTATAGGCAATAGCAGCTTCCGTGTCATAATTAAATCCCCGACAGCCACGATGTTTCTCGCCGCGAGAATAATGATACGTCACAAGAAGCAAAGCGTTGCGTCCTTTGCTTAAAGCATAATCCCGCCATTCCTGTAATGCGGGGCTGAAAGCTGGCCAACCAATATCAAATTTTCCGCCGACATTACGCCATGGCTGGATGATCCCCAACGGAGTCTTGGTGGCGACCGGCAAATGTAAACGACCATCCATACACTTCAAACTGCCGATCTCGGTCGGATGCTGGGCGCGATACTGACGACGTGCCGCTGCCGTGCCTGGGTCGCTAAAGAGCCGTGAGTGCTCTTTGTTCAGGTCAATGAGATTTTGAATGCCTTTACTCATAGATTTTAATGTTATTACAGACAATATTTATATCACTCTCGCACTAGAGCGTCAATGCAAAAAAATAGTCACTATTGACCTGGTTAAAATAGACCATCTAATGATATTGACATATTCTATATAATATGGTATTATATTTTATTATCCAAAATATGGATAAGCACACCCCATCCTCGGAGAACCAAGTATGGCCACGCAGGGCGGACTTCCTGAAGGCGTCAAATTCACAGCCGAAGAGCAGCAAGCTGCTCAGGAAGTGATTAACCGGAACCGCACGAACATCCACGTTCTCCAGAATGCCTATGCGGCAGCCGTTGTTGGCTATCGCTACGGCGACCACAAAAATCGGGCGCTCGTGGACCACAGGCAGAACGAGGTGAGTAACCTGTTCTTAGCCTGACCACAAGCACCTGCAGCCAAAACCGCCCCAACCGCAACGTTGATCATCAACTCGGGGGCGGTTTTTTCATATTTAAAAAACGGGTTCGAGGATGAATCCCCGAACCCGCGTTCGTGATAGTTGATTACGCCTGTTGCGCTTCCACCGGAAGAGCTACTTCTGTTTCCTTCTCCACCAGACCAAGTACACGTGCCCACCATGGTGTCAGTGGCGGCTGCAGGATTAGTGTGCTAAGGATCACCCAGAGACCAATAGGCAGTAGAGCCTCGGTACCGGGGATTCCGCGACTAACCACCGTCACCAACAATACTGCTGGAATAGCACCTGTCTCGCGAACCCAGCTGATGAAAGACAGCTCTTGCCAACTTATCCTTTCCTTGCCAACCAGGGTAAACAACCCAAGCGAAACAAAGACGACGAGCGGACGCAGAACGAAGATGAAGATCAGCGAGATGAGTAAACCAATCGGCGCATAGTGCAGTAGTGTCGCAGGATCTACGAGTGCACCGAGTAGCAAGAAGATCGCCGGCTTGGCATAGCCATCGATCAAGTGTTCATCGTAGAAGTGGGCCGTATGCTTCAGATGAGTAGCCATGTTGAAGAGCAACCCAGCAATGAAGGTGGCTAGGAAGCCACTACCGCCGAAAACCAAAGCCGAGACGAACGCGAACACTGGCACAAACAGGAAGAAAGCTCCGTCTGCACCTGCTTCGAAATCGTGACCCTCCTTATGGCTGCTAAAAAATCTCAACAAGCCGTAGCCGACGACACCGGCGATGATGCCGAATACCATCTGCGTGACGAGACCACTGAGACTTTCCATAGTCCAGAGCGTGCCATAGCCCGCAGCGATGCTGGTGAAACCACCTGTGTGCAGCGCCAGATCAATGAGGTTAATCGTCAGTAAAGCACCGACGACATCATTCATGGCGCTTTCACTGACCACGATGTCCTTGACCTCGCCGTTTTTGAAACGCAACGGCTTGAGCAGAGGCACGATAGCCGCTGGATCAGTGGAAGCTAGTACAGCTCCCAACAGAACTACCGTAGTAACGCTGACAGAAATTCCGAGTAAGCTGCCGATCCCAGAGATTGAAAATGACATGCCGAGCGCAGTCAATACAACACCTGGGAATGCTAACATCATGATCTTTGGCAGCAACTTAACGAAGCTTCTGACCGCTGTCTCCAGACCTCCTTGAAAAAGGATGAACGTGGCACCGAGTGTGACAATCAGACCTAGTGCCACATGTGACTCAACCAGAGGTAGCAAAAGTGGTTTTGCCACGATGCCGACCAGGAGAGCCGAGACAAAAGTAGGAATAGGCTTCTCCCGCGCTATGTAGTAACTCACGAAGCTCAAGAGGAGCATCAGAGCAAGCGACAGGAATTCACCTGACAGTTCAGGCTCCGAGCTGTGGTTAGTAAGATGGAAGATCGAGTCAGCACTGAAGTGCGCGACTAGACCGACAATTACCAACCAGAGAACGATCTGGACGTAGGCGAAGAGGTTTTTTTTCATTGGACTCCTTGGTTAAAAACTAGAGCGTCATTCTAACAGAAGCCCTAGAAAAAGAAAAGTTCGCCGAGTCTAGACCAGAGCCGCCTTCCACACCTCCATCTCTGTGGAGTGGATTTTACCACAGATATCAATCCCATTGTCATTACACAGAGTCACCGAAACAGTGACAACTTCCCCCGGCAGATGCAGACAGATGCCTGCCACCAGACTCTTGATCTGATCGATCTGCTCCGGACTCAGAGTGATAACACTGTTTCCAGAGGCCATCTGTGTACGGTCACGTCCGTGTCCGACTTCCGATGAAGCAGTAACGATGAAACGCATGACAAATCTCCTTTCGAGAGACGTGAACAACGTAGAAAAAAAGGACGCATAGAGCAAAATGAACCTAGCCTTTTTTCTTAAAATTGTCAATCTAAAAAGAGCGGCTATGAAACCGCCCTTTAAAGCACTTAACGATGAGCTCATTATACTTTTCTTCGTGACTGATATGTCTTTAGAACTTTCATTTTAGAGGTCTCTCGCTCAATCAATGCCCGAAGCATTTCATAATTATGATCATGCACTTCACTCGTTTCCAAAGCCTTTTGCGCCCGTTCAATAGCTTCATGAACTTTCGCTTCATCAATCTCGTCAGCCATATGCGCTGCATCAGCTAAGATAATAATACCTCCGGGAGCCACTTCTACAAAACCTCCTTCAACAGCGATCAAAATATCGTCATGATCTGCTTTGATTTCAATAGGACCAGCCGAGACAACACTCACCAATGGTATATGATGCGGCAAAACAGTAATCTGACCTTGTGGTGTCGGAATACTAATCTGAGAGACCTGACCGTCATGCAGAACTCTATGCGGGGTAACGATTTTTAGATTAAACGTCGACATGAAAATTAATTTGTCACTTCATCAATACCACCAACCATGTAGAAGGCCTGCTCAGGCTTGTCATCATGCTTGCCTTCAAGGATTTCACTGAAAGCGCGGATCGTTTCTGCCAGAGTCACGTACTTACCAGGACGTCCGGTAAATTGCTCAGCCACGAAACATGGTTGCGATAAGAATTTCTGTATCTTGCGGGCGCGTGCTACCAATATTTTGTCGTCATCGGATAATTCATCAATACCCAAGATGGCGATGATATCCTGTAAATCTTTGTAGCGCTGTAATACCTGCTGCACACCGCGAGCTACGCGATAGTGCTCTGTGCCGACAATCTCTGGATCAAGAATCACCGAGCTAGAATCCAACGGATCAACCGCCGGATAGATAGCCAACTCAGACAAAGCGCGGGACAAAACCACAGTAGAATCCAAATGAGCAAAGGTCGTAGCAGGAGCCGGATCGGTCAGATCGTCAGCTGGTACATAGACAGCCTGCACAGAAGTGATGGAACCTTTGCTGGTAGAAGTAATACGTTCTTGCAGCTGACCCATTTCAGTAGCTAACGTTGGTTGATAACCTACAGCCGAAGGCATACGTCCGAGTAAGGCAGAAACTTCTGAACCAGCCTGCGTGAAACGGAAAATATTATCGATGAAAAGCAAAACGTCTTTGCCTTGCGCATCGCGGAAATACTCTGCCATCGTCAATCCGGTCAGAGCGATGCGCTGACGAGCTCCAGGTGGTTCGTTCATTTGTCCGAAGACCAGTGTGGTGTTCTGCAGTACTCCGGAATCTTTCATTTCATGATAGAGATCATTACCTTCACGTGTGCGCTCTCCGACTCCAGCGAAAACAGAGAAACCACCGTGCTCGGCTGCGATGTTACGGATTAATTCTTGGATTACCACGGTCTTACCGACACCAGCTCCACCGAAGAGACCAACCTTACCGCCTTTGACGAAGGGACAAATCAAGTCAATAACTTTGATACCGGTTTCAAATATTTCTGATTTGGTAGACTGCTCGGTCAGATCAGGAGCAGGTCGGTGAATCGGCCAGTGCTCTTTCGTTGTTACTTGTTCCTTACCGTCAATCGGTTCACCAAGGACGTTGAACATACGTCCCAGTGTCTCTGCGCCAACAGGTACAGAAATCGGCTTACCAGTATCACGTACTTCCACACCGCGTGCCAGACCGTCGGTTGGACCCATAGCTACCGCACGTACTGCCAGACCACCCAAATGCTTCTGCACTTCAGCTACCAGCACTGTCTCACCGACGTTCAGCTCCAAAGCATTATTAATAGCCGGCAATTCTTTTTCAAACTGTACGTCTATAATCGGTCCGATAATCTTTTTTACTTTTCCTTTATTCATAATAGTTGTAAGTTGTTAGTTGTAAGTTGGAAGTTTCTTATCATATTCTAATTTCATAAGTTCTTTAATTTATAAATGTTGTCTCTACTGCACTTTTTCCCCTCCTTTATAAGGAGGGGTGCGGGGCGGTAACCCCTTACTACAAACTACTCACTACCAACTACTAACTACTGAGCCCCTCTGCTCCCGCTGAAATCTCGGCGATCTCTGCCGTGATACCGGCCTGACGCACGCGGTTGAAAGCCAAAGTCAGACT
>CAYYYA010000030.1:6505-10914 GCA_964475975.1 uncultured Gammaproteobacteria bacterium
TCATCTCCCCAACCTTCTTTGACTAATAACTTTTTGACTTTGGCGATTACTTGTAAATTGAACCCTCCGCATAGTCCACGGTTACTACCGATGACCAAGACACCAACACGTCTAACCGGACGCTCGACTAAGAGTGGATGAGCTTCTTTGTCTACACGTTTGACTAGATTCAAAACCAAACTCCACGCCAAATCGGCATAGCTACGACTGGTCAATACTCGCTCTACCGCTTTGCGCATTTTGCTAGCCGAAACCAGCTCCATCGCTTTGGTAATCTTCTTAGTATTACCGACGGATTTGATTCTTCGTTTGATATCGCGTGTTTGAGCTGGCATCTTATGAATTAACTTCTTTAATGGCTGTTTGCAATTTCACTTCATCTTCCTCTGACACGAGACCGCTGGCAGCGATTGATTTCAAGAGATCGCTATAATTAGCATCAAGATGCTCCATCAATTTCTGCTCCCAAACTCTAATGTTCTCTACTGGAATTTCATCTAGCAATCCATTAACCACTGCATAGAAGATAGCCACCTGATACGGGATTGGTAGTGGCTTGTACTGCGGTTGCTTCAAAATTTCTACAATACGCTTACCGCGGCCGATACGCGTCTGAGTCTCTGCATCAAGGTCAGAGCCGAATTGAGCAAAGGCCTCCAACTCGCGGAATTGTGCCATATCGAGTTTCAACTTGCCGGCGACTTTTTTCATGGCTTTGATCTGCGCAGCCGAGCCGACGCGGGATACTGACAGACCGACATTCACAGCTGGACGGAAGCCTTGATAAAACAAATCTGCTTCCAAATAGATTTGTCCATCGGTAATAGAAATAACGTTGGTAGGAATATAGGCAGAACCATCGCCGGCCTGTGTTTCGATAATAGGCAAAGCAGTCAGTGAACCGCCACCATTTTCTTTATTCACACGAGCAGAACGTTCAAGTAAGCGAGAGTGGAGATAGAAAATATCTCCTGGATAAGCTTCGCGTCCTGGCGGTCGGCGGAGCAGCAGGGAAATTTCGCGGTAGGCCACTGCTTGCTTGGATAGATCATCGTAAATAATCAAGACGTCTTTACCATGCTCCATGAAGTACTCGGCCATAGCACAGCCGGCGTACGGAGCGATGAAGGACATAGCAGCCGGATCAGAAGCGCCAGCGACGACAACCGTAGTGTAATCCATAGCACCGGCTTCCTGCAGACGGGCGATGATCTGCGCTACTTTGGATTCTTTCTGTCCGATAGCCACGTAGAAGCAGAGAACGCCGCTGTCTTTTTGGTTTAAGATGGTATCAATAGCAATAGCAGTTTTGCCGGTCTGACGATCACCGATAATCAATTCGCGCTGACCGCGGCCGATTGGAATCATAGCATCGATAGATTTGATACCGGTTTGCAGTGGTACTGATACAGCCTGACGAGTAATAACTCCAGGAGCGATACGCTCAACAGGATAAGACTCATTAGTTTTCAAAACACCTTTACCATCCACGGCCTGACCGAGAGCATTAACAACACGTCCAATAACTGCTTCACCCACTGGCACTTCCAAAACTTTACCTGTGGAGCGCACAGTATCTCCTTCCTTCAGATTGGCGTATTCGCCGAGCAACATCACACCGAGAGAATCTTCTTCTAGGTTCAGTACCACACCGTCAACTTTTTTACCGTCTTTGCCTTCAAGCTCAACCATCTCCATTGCTAACGCTTGAGACAAGCCAGAGACCGTGGCAATACCATCACCAATAGTGATGATGTGCCCCACCTTCTCTTCGTGACCATCAAATTCAAAAGTTTCCAGTTTCTTTTGTAAATTTTTTACTAAATAATCGTACGACATAATTAATTGCTTAGATGGCGCTGAAGTTCGGCCAGTTGTTTATTAAATGTTAGATCTAACTCTGTGTCACTCGACTGTATCTTCAGGCCTCCAAGAATTGAGGTATCTACTATTTCCGCTATCTGAATCTTTTTTTGTAACTTCTGCTCATATTGATGCGCAATCTTCTTGATAACTTCAGGGCTCAGGGGTGTCTTAGTACGAACAGTTACCAACTCTATCCCTTCTTTCTCGCGTCGTACTTGCTGCAATCTTTGCATGATGTTTGGCAACTTAGACAATGATCCTTGCTGCTTGAGCCAGCCGAGGAAATGATCCACGATTCCATCTACCTGTTTGGGACTTTTGTCCTCAGTAGCCAGATACAAACTTTCCGCTAATTGTTTATCAGAATAGTTCATACTTATAATTTCTTAATCATTTCATTAATATATTTCTTGTCAGCCGTTTCATCTAACTTATGATGTAGAATTTTTTCTGTAGCCATTACTATCATCTGCGCCGCTTCACCTTTCACCGCTTCCAACATTGCCTGCTTCTCCGCTTCTATTTGTACCTTAGCTTGAGCGACCACGTGAGCCACCTTTTCTTCTGCTTCCTTGATGATTGCTTCTTTGCGACCTTCGGCTTCATGCCGAGCAGTGGTAATAATTTCAGCCGACTGCTGCTTAGCTTCTTTGATGGCAGCCTTGGTCGTCTCAGCAGTAACAGCAATATCATCCTCAATCTTCTTCGCCTGCTCTAAACTCTTGGCGATAGTTGCACTGCGCTCAGCCATGGTCTTCATCAATGGTTTCAGAGCGAAGCGATACAGCACAAAGAATACAATAACGAAGTTAACAAACTGCGCTATCATCAGTTTCCAATCGATGTGAAATGTTGCTATTAAACTTTCCATAAATAAATATTTTTATTTAACCATTAATGGGTTAATCATTCATCCTTCTCTGATAGAGAAAGATGAACTCAAACACATTACTAGCTAATACTGAAGGCAATGATCAATGCATAGATAGCGATAGCCTCAGCAAAAGCAGCAACCAAAAGCATCGGAACCAAAATCTTACTAGCAGACTCTGGGTTACGACCAATTGATTCCATAGCCTTAGCACCGATTTTACCGATAGCTAGAGCTGGAGCGATAGCGCCGACGCCGATAGCGAAGGCTTTCGCCAATGGTACAAAATCCATAACGTTCTCCTTACTAATTTCTTTGGATTGGACGGTAGATGTTTTTTTAACGTCCCCTGGGAAATTAATTTAGCTTATTAGCTTGTAGCTTTTAGCTTGTAGGATTTCCTACCAGCTACAAACTACAAGCTACCAGCTAATGCGCCTCCTCTGAATGATCCTGTGCGGCAATGGTAAAGTACACGAGCGTCAAAACAGCAAAAATCAAAGCTTGGATCAAACCGACAATAACCTCTAAGAACATGAACGGAATCGGCAAGATGAAGGCAAAGATCGAAGCCATGGCCATAAGTAAGACTTCTCCTGCAAAAATATTGCCGAATAGACGAAATGAGAGTGAAGCGACCTTAGCGAATTCGCCAACTATTTCAATCAAACCAACAAAAAACTTAATTGGATTAACAATGATAGCTGCTACATTATGTTTCATATCTGCTGGAATAGCGATCAAAGTCCGAACATTGATAAATTTGTTGAAATAGCTCCAACCACCCACAATCATCACACCAAAGACGTTGGCAGCGATGACGGAAAATAATCCCATTGCTAAGGTAGTATTAATATCGGCAGTAGCACCTCGGAGAAACGGCACGAAGACCCGATGACCTTCTTCAGCTACGATGAAACCAATCGAACCAACTCCAGGTAATAATCCCAACCAATTATTAATGAGGATAAATAAAAAAACAGAAAAAACCAATGGGAAGACTTTTTCCGTTATTCTCCTATCGTTAGTCACTGAATCTGCTAAATCCATAGCACCAGTCACGACAACTTCAGCAAAATTCTGTAACAAACCAGGAATTTTTTTTAATTTCTTGCGAACAACAACCGCCAAAACAATGAGTATGATGAGAGCCAACCAAGCATTTAACAAGGAATTGGTAATAGTGAATGATCCAATATGGGCTACTGGTTCAGCAAAAATAGTTGTCTCGTGTACAACTGGACTGTCATTGTGAGTGACATTCTCTTCTGCTTGGGTATTTACTAGCTCTTTTTCCATGATGAGGTTTTATCGTGAGAAGCATCTTTAGAATCCTGACCGTTCAAATCTTGCTGTCGTAGATAGCTCTGAGCCATCCGGATGATACCGACAAGCGTAATGACAAAGGCGACAGCCATAGCCACTACGAATATGATGGGCTTAGTCTGAAACTTCTGATCCAACCAGCGGCCTCCATAGACAGCTAAAAGTGCTGGTATGACAATCCAAGCTGTAGCCGTGCTACCAACTTCTAAGGCCAGAGCATAGGCTGTTTTGGTTGTTTTGGTTACTGGCTTTTCTTCCATAAGATAATCAAAAAAACAGGTCGAAAGCGCCATTAGTATAGAGGAAAATCGCAAAAGAATCAATATATTTTTTTAGTGCTCTGTTT
>CAYYYA010000031.1:0-6184 GCA_964475975.1 uncultured Gammaproteobacteria bacterium
CTTGGGCAGGGAGTGATTTCATTGGTTTCATATAATTCGCTGTCAATTGATTATGCTGTCAGTATAGCACAAGAAAATATTGACAAGCTATCTTTTTAATGGTATTTTCATTGAAGTTTTGTAACAAAAACTGCCTAGAATCGTCGACTGGTCCCCGTAGTTCAATGGATAGAATAGAAGCCTTCTAAGCTTTAGATCCAAGTTCGATTCTTGGCGGGGACACCACGCAGTAAGTAAAAACTAAAAATTCAAAAGTAAAAAATACAACTTAAAATTTAAAACTTTTTGCCCTTTGACCTATAGTTTTAAATTTTGACTTTTGAGTTTTGACTTTCAACCATGGCGGCTATAGTTCAATGGTAGAACACTGGTTTGTGGTACCAGTTACGAGGGTTCAATTCCCTCTAGCCGCCCCACAAGAATACTTCTCTAACGAGAAGTGTTTTTGTTTTTTTATAAATCCCGATATACTATAGCTACCTATGTATACATCGTCAGGTTTATTGGCTGCTTTCATCGCTTTGCTCTGCTGGGGCTTTGGCGATTTTTTTATGCAGCGCTCGATCAGAGCTATTGGTAAGATAGAGGCACTTTTTTTTATTACCATATTTGGCGCGATACTTCTCTTTCCTTTTATCAACGAAGAGATTCCAATATTTTTAGTTGAGTCACAATCAATGCTGCTGTTATTATTGGCAGGATTGTTGAGTTTTGTCTCTGCCTATATGCAGTTCCGTGCTTTGGAACGAGGTAAATTAGCTGCGGTGGAGCCGGCGATGAGTCTTGAGTTACCGGCAACTATTATTATTGGTGTTGCACTGTTGCGAGAGCATCTGACTATGTGGCAGCTGGTGTTAATTGCCGGAGTTTTCATCGGAGTATTGGTCACGTCCATTCATCGTCACCATCAGCATTGGTGGGGTAGGCACAAGTCTCGCAAGATAGTACTAGAAGCAGGTGTCCTGATGGCTGGCTTCGGAGCTATAGCGATGGCTGGTACCAATATCATGACTGGTCTGGCTAGTCGCGGTTCATCACCGCTGATGACCGTTTGGTTCGTCCATATTTTTTTAGCAATTATCAGCTTCGTCTGGCTGTGGTTAGCCGGATCATTGCCGACGTTGTTGCGAGATTTCCGTACGCATGCCACCGTTATTATACCTATGGCTGTTTTTGATAACGCTGCGTGGATTGCCTTTAGTTTTGCCGTCTTGACCTTGCCTATCGCTCTGACCATTGGTATTACCGAAAGCTATGTGGCTTTGGCGGCTTTCCTCGGATTGCGCTTCAATCACGAGAAGTTCGAACGTCATCAGATTATTGGCGGTCTGATAGCTATTAGCTGCAGTATCGCCTTAGGAATTATTAGTCAATCAATATAATATTATTATGAAATATACTATTATCATCGCTCGTCTAGCACTGGCCATTGTGTTTATTTGGTTCGGTGCTTTGAAATTTTGGTTTGTCAGTCCGGCTGACGATCTGGTTCGCGATCTGTTAGCAGTTAGTATGCCATTTATCCCTTTCGGACCATTCTTAATGTTTCTGGCAGCCTACGAAGTGATGATTGGTATGCTATTTTTGATCCCCAAGCTCGAGCGCTGGGCTGTAGGATTATTGTTACCCCAAATGTTTGCTACCTTTGGACCTTTGGTCTTGCTGCCACAGCAGACATGGGTTGGATGGCTGCAGCCAACATTGATTGGCCAATACATTATTAAGAATATAATAATAATTGCCTTAGCGTTATTATTATTTGTTGTCACCCAGAAAAATAAGATTGCCGAGCATAACTAAAAAACACTAGAGAAGCTCTCGTGTTTATATATTTTCTTCGTGATGAGCGACACGAGCGACGTTGGCTCTGCGGATGAGCTCTTCTTGGAGATAGGCTCCTACATTCTTATCAATAGCAGGAATTATATTTTTTGATTCATCATTTTGATCTCCTTGATCTTCTGTTCCTCCTGAAAGGATGATGAGACGACTCAGTCCAAAAAGGCGATAAAGAAGGTTACGTCGAATATTTATATCTTGAACTTGCCGATAGGGAATAGCATCCTCATGAATATCAATGATTCCAGTTTTTACTTTCAACGAATGTTCATCCAGAGAGTAGGAGAACGATAGGTATTGAAACGTTGCTGCTACTAAACCAATCAGCATGGTTATCGGCAACAGGAGTAAGACAATCAACGTTGCTTGATAGGTCATCAGGGGAGTAATCTGCTCAGGCAAAACAACCATAATACGTATAGCAATAATAAGAATAAGGAGTAGTAGATTTAGAATAAACCATCTACCTTGACGCATAAAAAACAAGATATACACTCTCCAGCCAAGATGTTTGTATAGTGCTTCAGTCATATATTCCTCAATAGTTTAGCAAAATTCACGCCTACTGGCTATTAGGGACAAGTGGCTGTTATTTGCTATACTATTGATATGCGATTTTTTAAAGCTCGAAAAATTGATCTCACCCAAGAAGGCTTAGCGAAATTCCTCGGTACACTGGAAGCCCGTATTTTAGAGCAGGTCTGGAAACAGCCGAACATCAATACACGTCAGATGTGTGACCAGCTCAATCAAGAACAAGAAATTTCATTTAATGCTGTTCAGACTGTTTTGGGTCGCTTGGTTGAAAAAGGGATTCTAAAGAAGAAGCGTTCCCAAGGGTTATGGAGTTATCAAGCTACCTACGATAGAGCTACTCTTTATCGATACATTTCTAGCGATGTCGTCGAATCTTTGCTACGTGAGAAGGATTTATTTGGCGTAGCGGCTTTTGCGAGATTAGCGACGAAACTCAGCGCTGAAGAGAAAGCTAATCTAAAGAAATTATTGCGATGAAATCTTTGGTTATCAAAAATAAAGGACGTCAGACCATTCCGACGACTATTATTATCGGCTTAGTAAGCCTGCCAGTACTGGCTGGGTTATTTTTTCAGGAGCAAGTTCAGTCTGCCTTATTTTATTGTCGGGAAACTATAATTTTTCAATACGGTACTCATCCACTGATGATTGCCGTTTTAGCAATCTTGGTAGGAGTCGTGGCTGGAGGCTTCGCTAATGTGCTCCTATTATGGTGGCGTGAGCTGACTCAAACACGATCGATACGCCGTTGGACACAGCTACGCCTACGTGGCGAACATGAAGGTATATATCTAGTTGAGGCAGAGGAGGCATTGGCTATCACCGTGGGTTATGTCCACCCAATAATTATCTACTCTACAGGATTGCAGTCGCTTCTGACAAATAAAGAGATAGAGGCTGTCTTGGCCCATGAAGTGGCGCATCAGATGAGACGTGATCCATTACGACGGTTGGCATTATATAGCTTGATGAAGTTCTGTTGGTTCTGGCCAGCATTAGCTGTCTTAGCTCGTTACTATATTAGCCAACAAGAAGTACGAGCGGACCTAGCAGCAATGCAGAGCGTTGGTCAGCAAGCGCTCACACACAGTATCAAGAAAGTATTATCAGCCATGGTTACTCCTCAGGCAGCGGGTTTAAGTGGCTGTGCTTTTTCCTTCGATCCGGAGCGTCTCCTAGCTCCTACTGCAGGTGCTCGTCACTACCAGTTTCAAGCCTCATGGTCGGAAATAGTCGGATCAGCTATTAGTCTTATTGGTATGTTAGTAGTCGTTATATTGAGCACCGTTTCAGTACAAGCTAAGAATGTTGAAACAGCTGACCAAAATCAACTCTGTCAGTATGTCGTGGAGCACAGCGTCAAAGTCGGCTTCAGTCCGTTACTTCATCAATCTCTAGATAACTTCGAGCCGGCTCAGGATGCCTATTTCATTTGGCAGCCATAATGGATTGCAAAACTACAGGCTGTAGTGTATAATTATTTTATTAATTAAATAAGTATTAATTCATGGAACAAAGATTTATGAACAATTCTTTCATCCAAGGGATTGTCGTCGGCGTTGTCGTCGTCGGATTATTGGGTGGTGTCTATATGCTCGGAGCACGTAACGGCGGCGGTCTGTCGCTCGGTACAAATAATGGAGCTGTTAATGCTCCGACAGCAGTTGCTCCTGATCCAAACAAACCGCAGGTTGGTACGGTCAAACCTATTAGTAAAGATGACCATATCATCGGTAAAGCTAATGCCAAGATTGTTCTCCTTGAGTACTCTGATCTTGAGTGTCCATACTGTAAGCAGTTTCACCCAACGATGCAACAAGTCGTAGATACCTATGGTGATAAGGTTGCTTGGGTCTACCGCCACTTCCCATTATCATTCCATGCCAACGCACAGAAAGAAGCTGAGGCTGCTGAATGTGTCAATGATCTGGGCGGTAATGATAAATTCTGGAAATTTATAGATGCAATCTATACTCGTACCACATCGAATGGAACAGGATTTGCTTTGGATGCCCTCGCTCCATTAGCTAAAGAAGTAGGAGTTGATCAGGCTAAGTTTACCGACTGTTTGAACTCCGGTAAGAACACTGCCAAAGTGCAAACTGACCTGACCGAAGGACAAGCTGCTGGTATCACTGGTACTCCAGGTACTATCATCATGGTAAACGGTAAGGCACAGAGTATTATCCCTGGCGCTCTTCCTTTCGCTTCTATCAAGACTACCATTGATTCTCTGTTGTAAATCTCCATGCAGATTGGCGTATTATTAGCTTTTGGCGCTGGCTTCCTAACATTCTTTGCCGGCTGTCTCCTACCAATCTTGCCTGCCTATCTGGGCTATCTTGGCGGTCTCTCTGCTTCTTCTCATCAAGAAGAGGCGGAGAGACCGTTTTGGTTACGCAAAGTTTTTATTAATAGCTTATTTTTTTCTGCTGGGTTCATCGCAATCTTTATGGTTTTCGGACTGGCAGCGACTTCCATTGGCAATACTATTATCAAAGATCGTCATCTATGGCAGCAGATCGGAGGCACGATACTTATACTGCTCGGTATTTATAATTTGGAGCTGATTCCTTGGTCTAGACTTTTTAGCACTCTACAATTTCGCCCACCCATTGCACGCGCGCGGACACGACTGGGAGCTTTTGTCCTTGGTCTGACATTTGGTTTTGCTTGGACACCATGCATCGGGCCGACTCTTGGCGCTATTTTAATCGCTGCTAGTCTCGGCAGATCTAAGCTATACGGGATACTATTATTATTTGTCTTTGGTTTAGGATTAGCTTCGCCCTTTATTATTTTGGGGTTAGTAGCAGAATCGCTACGCAATAGACTATCAATCATCAATCGCTGGTCTCGGGTGGTTCGTTGGTTCTTCTCTATTATTATCATTCTTATTGGTCTGTTGATGTTGACCGGCCATATTAGCTATATCTCTGCTTGGTTTTTAGAACGAGCACCAGCAATAGTAATTTAAAAAAATTCCCGCCGCTTCTCGAAAGAAGCGGCGGGTTTTGGTTCAGCCTGTCCTGGATTCCGAAAGGTCTCGGATCTGAGGGAAAGCTGATCAGTGGCCGTAGTTCAACTTGATACTACTCCAGGTAGAGTTCATCACGGGCGTATTCAGCCCGCAGGGGTTGTAGCCAGGAGTGACGGCTCCCGGAGAGAAGCTCGCATAGCCGAGGTGTGAAGGATGTGGCCCTCCGGGTCCACTGATGATGTCAATGGTGGAGTCGCAGGAAGCCACTGTAGCCAAACCATCAACCGGATCACCAGTGATAGCAAAGGTGCAGGGAGCATACGCGCCGACGTAGAAGTAACCGGCGCAGACGACAGTTCCCAGCTGGCAGGTATCCCAGGTAATCAGGTTTCCCAGACCCGAGGTTGTCCAGCTTCCGCCGTTGTCAGTCACGGTATCAGCATCAGCACAGCGAGTCCAGCTGAAGATCTGTAGATCAGCCGGAAAGGCAGGAGCGCAGCGCATGGCACTGATACCATTGGCTTCGTGAACTAAGAGAAAGATGAAAAGACCGGGTGCCGGCGGTGCGATGATTCCACCGCGGGTATTGATGGCAGAGCAACTAGGCGCTACGCTGGCCGCATCTCCGCAGCGATTACCAGTGGTCTTGGGTCTGACATGAACCAAGATCTTGGCATTGGCATTGGGCCCTGCCAGAGCAGCGCTGACCAGAACCAGTGATCCGAACAGAATGACCGGAAGAATCAGCTTCCTCATGGACGCATACCTCCTTGTGGTGAACAAATCCCGAGACAGACTATCTGCTGGGATTGCCTTCATTTTGTAGCA
>CAYYYA010000031.1:6284-9565 GCA_964475975.1 uncultured Gammaproteobacteria bacterium
CTCGATCTCCAGCCGAGCTGTCGCTGGATGGAGAAGAGAGCTCCGAAGCGATTGCTGGCATTGACCTCTTCGAACTGTGCGCCTGTCGACCAGTCTGAGTTGAGTTTGACGATGGCGTTGAAGTGCAACGCGGCATTGTCAAATTCTCGGCGGGCCAGCGCAAAGTTAAGCTGTAGCGGTCCTTGCGTGGCTCCGATGAAAATCGCTTCGTAGTTGCGCCGTCCTCGTGGTTCCACCTGGCCAACTAGACTACACGTCAGGTTACTAGCCAGGTTGAATGCAATGCGTCCAGCGAGGTCGACGTCGCCGTCGATGTTCTTGTTCAGCACACCTTCTCCGTTGTAGGCGGCGAGGTGCGCCGAGAAGTTACCGCGCGTATAGCCAATCATCGCCCCTTCGTCCACGAACTGTGGGTTGAGGGCGAGGAGCGGGGTCGACGGAAAGAAAACGTTCCACGGACCAGGATGGTCGTAGGTCGTGAGCGTGAGGAGAATTCCAGCGTCGACCTTGAGCCCCTTGGTCACGACGTAGTTGACGTCGAAGATTTGGGGCTTGCCGGTGACGAAGTTGTATTCGCCGACCAGCGTCGTGCGCTGGTTGACGACCTTCTTGCCCAGCAGCCGAGCCACAGGGATGTCGAAGGCTTCGTTATCGCCTTGGAGACCAGCCGTGGTCTGGAAGTAGCCCCAGAGGGTGTTCGGGTTGGTCTGGGCGTCAGCGGACGTCGCGAAATTGAGACCGAGAAAAACCAGAACAGCAAGCAGGACAGACTTCATAGTACAACCTCCCTTGGTGGTATGGTTTGTTACTAAATTCAATTGTGATGAACTATCACACGTCTGAGACTACTAGATCAAAGTCTACTAATCTCGGATGTGTGGAGGAAGCGACGAATCGCTTCCTCCATGAGAACATTTCAGTCGTGATGACTAGGCTGCTCTCCTATACCTTGTAGATGTTACTTGTCGTCGCTGTCTTCGAGACCTTCGAGCCGACTCGCGCCGGCTTCGCTGCCTTCGCCCACAGCGACTGCGGCGGCACTCACCGGAGCTTCCGGATGCGTGCCGTTGCCGTTCTTCATCTGGTCCTTGACGAGACCAGCCAGCAGGACGTTGACGAGGGTGTTGCCACCACCGTCGGTACCACCACCAGCCACGACGTCCGGCACCAGCTTGAAGCCGCTGGTGGCCAGAGCACGTGCGATCTCGATCGCGGCGTAGTTGTTGGACTCCATCGAAGCGATCTTCAGCTTGATGACGTCCGCTTCGGCCGTACCGACTGCTGTGATCTTGGCACCTTCGGCTTCACCGACGGTCTTGAGGACCATGGCGTCGGCCGTGGCGATCATGGTCTTGGACTTGGCTTCACCTTCGGCCGCCTGGACTCGGGCGTCAGCACCGAACTTCGCGATGGCGACCTTTCGCTCGGCATCGACCACCTGCGGCTGAGTGTCAGCCAGGGCCTTGGCCTGAGCCAGCTGCTGGTTCTCGGTCTGGGCCTCCTTCTGGATCTTGTAGGTTTCCTTCTGCTGTTCGGCGAGCTTGCGATCCGTCAGGGTCTTCATCAGATCCGGCGGAGGCGTGATATCGCCGATCAGGGTGTCGACCGCGCCGACGTTGTACTCCTTCAGGGCATTGGTGATCTGATCCTTGGCATCCTTCTGCCGTTCCTGGCGCTTCTTCAGGAAGTCGATGACATCCGACCCCTGAGCCGCGTTGCGGAAGTAGTTGCCGATCGTCGGCTCGAGCACCTGCGTCACCAGGTTGCCCATGGAGCCGAAGCGAGCGATCACCTTCGGCGCGTCGTTGCGCGGGATGTGGATGATCTGCGACACGTCCAGATTGAACGTGAAACCATCCGACGAACGGACCGTGATCGTACTCAGGTTCTTGTCGAGGTTGTGTGCCTCGGTCTTACCGGTCGCCCAGTTCAGGACGACGTTGGCCGTCGGTACGTTCTCCACTCGATGAGTGTAGGGGTTGATGGGATACTTGCCCGGATCGAGTGGATCGACCCAGACGCCCTTCTCCCCCTTGCTGACCAGGTTCCCGTGCTTGAAGACCTCACCCGTCACGTCGACGCCGGCTTCACCGACGAAGGCGATGACGACGCCCACATGCGCGATTTCGACCTCGGTCATCGCCTTCATCTCGACCGATGCGAACATCGGATTGATGAACCAGCGGCCGGCGAGAATGACCTGCTCCTGCAGGCCCTTGTAGCCGCCGTTGTTGACGAAGGCCTGGCCGTTCTGGAAGTTGTTGTGATCCGGCACCTCCTTGCCGGCGATCTCGCCCTTGGCGAGACCCTTACCTTCCTTCGTCGTCACGATGCCGACCATGTTGTCTTCGATGTCCAGCGCGGGCACCGTCGTCACCTTGAAGATGGTCGTGTTGATGCGCCACTTGCCGGGAGAGATGAAGTTGATCTGCGGACCACGTTCACCTCCCTGCGTCAGGAAGGCGCGGGCGTTCTGGAAGGCATCACATTCGACGCCGCGGGCGAGCACCTTGCCCTGCTCCATGGGTTTGCCGTCGATGGCTTCCACGATGCCGAGCTTGCCTTCCGGGATCTCGATGAACTTGACGCGGTTGACCTCGTACTGCCACGGCCAGAACCCGAAGTGCAGTCCGGGGGCCAGCGTGTCGGCCTGGTAGCCAGCCTCGCCCTTGAGAGCGATGATGGCACCGTCCGGCAGCGTCCGGTTCGATCCGAAGAGGACGAACTTCTTGTTCACGATTCCGATCGAGTCCTCCGGGATGATGACAACTCCGAAGAGTCGCACCCAGAGCCGATTCGTGACGATCAACAGCAGTACCGCGACCACCGCGATCACGACGGGCAGAAAATGTCCGAGAGTCGGGTTCACGTCTTTCTCCTTTCAGGAGAGTGGGTTTTTGCCACGCTTTGTGGCTGGTGAGACAGGAAAACTAAAAAGTCACAACTGTAACCTTTGTGTTCTACATTTGTAACGAACCTCCTTTTAGAGCCCGGAAATTCGGGGTTTAAAAAGAATATATTACTGTAGCAGATATATAATAATCTGTCAAGATGTAATTAAGAAAATTTTGCTAATCTTAGCCATATCATTCAGAGATTTATCTTATTTTAGCCAAAAATTGACCAGAGGCTCTAAATATACTAAACTCATAGCAATTAACTATGAGTTATTAGATCCCCTTTCGCCAAGGCTTCACCCGTCACTAAAGTTTCAGGTGACAAGTCAGGGGATGTCGTCTATTAAATTTTAAAGTGCTCCATGTTCAATCTTAGTACCCGCG
>CAYYYA010000031.1:9665-10899 GCA_964475975.1 uncultured Gammaproteobacteria bacterium
GGGGATGTCGTCTATTAAATTTTAAAGTGCTCCATGTTCAATCTTAGTACCCGCGTACAATATGGCCTAGAAATAATGGAAGCTTTGGCTATGAAGCCTGATTTCGTCTCTTTATCGGATCTGGCTGAAGAGATACATCGTTCAGCCAACTACCTCCAACAGATTATTAAACCTTTGAAGGAGGCTGGGTTAGTAATCAGTAAAGAAGGTGTTACGGGTGGTATTAGATTAGCTAAGTCACCAAAAGCAATTACTTTGTATGAAGTTCTTATTGCTCTGGATGGTGAGGTACAGCCTATCAGCTGTCTATCAGAAGAACATGTCTGTCCCACCAAACAAACGTGCGGTCATCGTAAATATTGGAGTAAGGTGACGGATATGTTGGAAGAGCAGTTTAAGCAGACGACGTTATTAGATTTGAAATAGCATGAAACTAGAAATTAGAAATGTAACCATTGCAGTTGAAGGTAAAGAAATTATTCGTGATCTGTCTTTGACTATTCAGCCAGGTGAGACTCACGCCATCATGGGACCGAATGGTTCTGGTAAAAGTAGTTTGTCACAAGCGCTGATTGGAAATACGAAGTACGAAATTAAAAATGGCGAAGTCGTGATGGATGGGAAGAATGTATTAGAGATGAAACCAGATGAACGCTTGCGTCAGGGATTATTCTTAGGCTTCCAATATCCGCGTGAGATCGAAGGCGTGCGTATCTCTACTTTTTTGAAAGCCATCTACGAAAATAAATGTAAGGCAGTCATGGGTGACAAATATAAACCGACGTTGATGATACACTTTACGAAAACTCTAGAAGGATTGATGACTACCTTGGGCATTGATACGTCCTATATGCATCGCTATCTGAATCATGGGTTCTCCGGTGGTGAGAAAAAGAAATTAGAATTGCTTCAGATGTGTATGGTAGATCCACGCTATGTCATCATGGATGAGATTGACTCTGGTCTGGACATTGACGCTCTGCGGGTGATTAGCACTGCTTTGAATAATTATCGTTCCAAGGACACAGGACTATTACTCATCACGCATTATGATCGTATACTCAAACAAGTGAAGCCAGACTTCGTGCATATCATGGTGGATGGACGGATTGTGAGGTCGGGAGGGTATGAGCTGGCGGGGGAGGTTGAGAAAAGCGGATACGAAAGTTTTAAGTTGAAAGTTGTAAGTTAGAAGCTCATTTGCGAACCCCATTGTCATGGTGAGCTTGTCGAA
>CAYYYA010000032.1:0-7005 GCA_964475975.1 uncultured Gammaproteobacteria bacterium
GGGGTCGATGGTTCAAGTCCATCCACACCCACCAACAGTAAAGTATCATTTGATGATACTTTTTTGTTTTATGATGCTATAGTCTTCATCTTCTCCGCCAGAAGCGCCAGGACTTCTTTCTCGATAGTCGGCAGCGCTTGATCAATAGAGAACTCTACTTGGCGTTTCGTGCCTTTCGGCTGATAGCGAGATAATAATATCGTCAAATCAAAATTCTCCCGAGCCACAGAGTGAACTGTCGTTTTCTCGAACTCTTCTTGATACAGTAAGACCGCAATCTTGGCTTGTGGGCTCGTCAGAATCAGCTCTTGGCATAGTCCCCACCAATCAAGTGTCGCGTCGGCCACTTCATCACGTGAGATAAAAGAGTAGACTATACCATCCTCTTGCTTCAACCGTGCCAATATCTGACCCCAGACTTTCAATGTGGCTAAATTTTTATTGCGATATAAATTCAAAACAATCTCATCTCGCTTAGCACCAGCTATCATCAACTCGCTCGCGAGGCGTAAGGTCTCAGGAGAAACCTGAGGCGTTTGAAAGCTGCGCGTCGAGGAAATCATGCTGGTCAGCAAATACTGTGCCAACTGGGCATCTAGGTTCGGTTTAAATAATTCGTAGCAAATCTCTGCTAACGATGTAGCTGTGATATTGACCAAATTGATTTGTCCAAAATTAGTATTATCTGGACGACGATCAATATTGATGGTCGGTACTTTCTGCAGCTGCTCGCGGTACTCGGTCGCCAGCTGTCCCAGTGAACTGCGCTCAGCTACTCCCAAGGTGATGACAAGATCAAAAGGAAAATCGGCTTTCAACGGTGAGATATCTGCTGGAGTGATAGTACCTGACTTGGTACCAAGCATGATGTCTAAATATTTGTCACCAACTTCATAACGGAACTCGCCTAATTTAAAATTGTCGGTCTTAATCCTGATGACAAAATGTTTATGTTCATATTGACCCGCTGGCTGAATCTCTTTGGCCTGCGGTAGCCAACTGAATACTGACAACTGAGTATGCTCAAGAATAAGCTCAGCTTGTTTACTTTTGGCACGCAGCCATTGTAGCCAAGCTAAACCCGTAGCCACCTCGTCATAAGACGCTTCACTCGGTGCAGTGATCAGGATGACCTTACTCTGATCGATTAGGCTCTGAATTTGGGTTATTTCTGATTGCATAAATCAAGTTAAGATAACTGAATTGAGGCGTGGTGTCAAATATAGAGGGCGTAATCCGTAAAGCATAATGAAGACGCACACAACTCCTCTTTTCCTACTATTACGTATTACGAATTACGCCATCACTTCCCAATTGACAAACTCACAAAAAACCAGTAATATAATGGCGATATGAATGTTTCCAAACTAGCTCGACAACTGAATGTCTCAACCAAAGAACTCCTGGAAAAACTCCCGGAGCTTGGTTTTGCTATCGGTGCACGCGCTATTAAGGTAGATGATTCTCAGGTTGATAAAATTCTAGCTGCTTGGAAACAGCGTTCTAAGCTGATGGCTATCAAACGACAAAATGAAGCTGTGACAGAAATCCGCGGTCAGGTACAAGCGAACATTGAACAGAACAAAACTCTCGCATTAGGTCCAACAATCATTGTTAAAGATCTAGCCGAGAAGGTGAATATGCCGTTGTCCAAAGTTATGGGAGAAATGATGCGTAACGGTATCATGACTTCTTTGAATGAACGATTAGATTTTGAAACTGCCAGTATTATTGCGGAGGATCTTGGTTTCAAAGTAACGAAACTTGAAACTGAGGAAGAGGAGCAAGAACAAAGTAAAAAATCTCAGCTCGAAGCTATGATGGCTGATCGTACCAAGACCAGCATCCGTCCACCGGTAGTAGTTGTCATGGGACACGTCGATCACGGTAAGACTAAATTACTCGATGCTATTCGCAAAACTAATCTGGTAGCAGGTGAAGCCGGTGGTATCACTCAGCATATTGGCGCCTATCAAACAGTGGTAAAGAAAGATAATGAAGAACGTCTCATCACCTTCCTCGATACTCCCGGACATGAAGCTTTCAAAACGATGCGCTCACGTGGAGGACAGATTGCTGATGTAGCTATTTTGGTTGTAGCAGCAGATGACGGTATCAAACCGCAGACATTAGAGAGTCTAGCTATTATTCAGAAAGAGAACCTTCCTTTCATTGTTGCTATTAATAAAATAGATAAAGAAGGTGCTGACATTGAGCGGGTGAAAAAAGAATTAACCGAGATCAATCTGACTCCAGAAGACTGGGGCGGCAAAACAATCTGTGTTCCTATTTCTGCGCTCCAAGGCAAGGGACTCGATGATTTATTGGAAATGGTCTTGCTGGTAGCTGACATCGGAGATTTAACCTCAGATGAACAAGGTCCTGCTCTAGCTACGGTTATCGAATCACACATGGATAAGAATGAGGGTCCAGTTGCTACGGTCTTAATACAAGCTGGTACATTGAAGGTCAACGATTTAATAACAGTCGGCACTATCACCGGTAAAGTCAAAGCCTTGAAAACCTGGAAAGGTGAATCAATCGATCACGCTACTCCTGGTACTCCAGCGAAGCTACTTGGTTTGAAGGCAGTACCACAATCTGGCGATATTGTGCATGTTGCTACTGATGTCAAAGAATTCCGCAAGCAGGCAAAGAATATGCCGTCGAATCAAGGCACCAGTCGCAAAGCTTCCCATAATCTCAGTAGCGGCAACGACTCTGCTGATCAATCAATCCCCACGCTTAACGTAGTAATTAAAGCGGACGTATTAGGCTCATTGGAGGCAATTGAAGAGTCATTAAACAAACTAAATAGCGATAGAGCTCGCATCAAGATAATCAAGAAAGCTCTGGGCTTCGTGACAGAGAGTGATGTCCAAGCAGCAGAAGCAGCCAATGCCATTCTGATTGCCTTCCATCTGACATCCAATCGTCAGATGACCATGAAGATAGCTGAGAAAAAAATCAGATTCTATCAGTTTGATATTATTTATAAATTACTTGAACGTCTGGAAGTAGAGCTGAAAAATCTTGAGCGTCCTGATATCGTCCGTACGCTCATCGGCAAACTGAAAGTGCTGGCTGTCTTCAAAGTTATCAAAAAAGAAACCATCCTCGGTGGCGCAGTGACTGAAGGTATTGTCAAAAATCCTTGCAAGGTCAAAGTTCTACGTAATGGTGAAATTATCACCTTCGGTGATCTAACTGATCTAGAGTCCAATAAGGAAAAAATGACTGAGGTTGTGGCGGGCAATCAAATCGGTATGCGTTTCGTCGGTGAACCGGTTATTCAGAAAGATGATATCTTAGAATTCTTTACAGAATCAGATGTCGCAAAGAACTAGCCAAGTCGGCGCCTTGATGACGCAGGAGATCAATAACATCATGTTGCGTGATTTCGAACCGCCACGTGGTTGTCTCATTACTATCTCCCATACTGAGCCAACTCCCGACCTCAAGCATGCCAAAGTCTTCGTCAGCGTCCTGCCCAACTCCATGTCCGGTACTGCACTAGCAGCTTTGAAAAAGCAGACAGGTCATATTCAATACAAACTGAATCGAACACTCTCCATGAGATTTGTTCCCCGCATCCAATGGGTCTACGATGAGACTAATATCAAGCTAGACAACATAGACCGAGCACTCAATAATGTCGACGAACCGTTGAAATAATCTCTTCAAGTCGAAAGGCCATCGCATTGCGCGATGGCCTTTTTTGAATGTCCAGAACCCGACGACGGTGAGCAGATCTAGACCTGTGCTGCGACCGCCTCCTCGACAGTCTGCTTGATTGTGAAAATCTCATCGAGTCTGGTAACCATCAATAAGTGTGTGACTTGGCGCTGTACATTCACCAGAACCAGTGGTTTTCCCTGTACTCTGGCCTGCTTGTAGCAACTAACCACCGCCGCTAGGCCAAAGCTATTTGTCTCATTAAGCTGGGCCAGATCAAGGATCAATAGACTGACAGAGGGACGACTCAGAACTTCGCGAATAGTCGTCTGAAAGCTCGTCTCGGGCCCCACCGCCAAGTCACGACTCTCCGGTCTAACAATTACCACTGAGCCAAGCTCTTGTATAGTCATCGCTATAGTCTCCTCACATGAAGGAACTTCAGAAACCGAACGAACGGAAAAACTAAAATTACTCCTCTACCCGAGCATTGTCAATCAAATGAAAATAACACACCCGCCGAGACGAATCCCGACGGGTGTTTTGGTCACGCTCTAATATCACAGAACCTCCTCTGGGGTTAAGGTGATACCAAAGCTCTGATCCAAACCATAGATATGCAGTTCGTTTCTGACCCGTTCATCGACATGGGTCAGAATTACCGGCTTACCTTGACACTCCGACAGACGACCAATGATACGCAAGACTCTGGCGGCTCGCTGGTCTATATACCTGATACACATCAGATCAATAATAATCTTCTCAATCTCTTCATTACGCAACGTCAGTAGTACCACTGTGGCAAACTGATTAATATCATGATGATGCCACAGAGATGCCAATGGGCAGATCAATGCCGTGGCCTCTAGGATATCAAGCTGAACCGAGTGATATATCATGGTGCGCTCCTCGAGTGAAATTATGCAGTGTACAATAACGCTCTAATCTACAACGTTATAGGATTAGTGTCAATGAGTTGTAAGATGTACATTGACGGTTGTAAGAGAAATTGCTGTATCCGACAACTTTCAACGTACAACTGTTTTCTATACTTGACCTCCGACCCCAAACCAGCTACACTCCATCGTTATGTTCAACCATCAACCACAAGCCGAACAAATCAAACAAACGATTGACCGAGCACAATCTATTTTAATCGTTTCTCATCAGTCTCCTGACGGCGATACACTGGGCGCAGGCAATGCTTGGATCGAATATCTGCTCAGCCGCGGCAAACGGGTGCGAGCCTTTTGTTTGGACCCTCTACCTGATTATCTCCAATTCTTACCAAACAATCATCATTACACTACCGACCAAGAAATTTTCCGTCAACAATTCGACATACTCTTGGTCGTAGATGCAGGAAGTCTTCAATATGCTGGTATCAATGAGCTTATTTCTTTGTTGCCCAATGAGATACAAATTATCAATATCGATCATCATCAAACAAATCCCTTATTCGGACATCATAATCTTGTGATCACCTCTGCCAGCTCAACCTGCGAGGTTGTGACACGACTCTTCCGACATTGGCACGTACCAATCACCAAGCGACTTGCTCAATGTTTACTAACAGGCGTTGTTACAGACACCGGAGCTCTACGCAATCCTGCCACCGGACATCTTACCTTAGAGATAGCTGCTCACCTGACAGCTGCCGGAGCCGATATGAATCAGATCCTCAGCTATACATTTGAAAATAAACCACTGGCACAGCTGCAGCTCTGGGGACTAGCATTGAGTCGTTTAAAGAAAATTAAAAAATATAATTTGGCCGTCACCTATGTCACCCATGAAGATTTGGTTAATCTGAATCTAACAACTGAAGCCATGGAGGGTTTGGCAAATTATCTATCCATCCTTCAGGAGGTGCGCACGATATTGGTATTAAAAATAGACGAAGATTTGATCCGCGGGTCATTCCGCACCGCTTTTGAAACGCCAGACGTCAGCAAAGTTGCACGGGCTTTAGGAGGAGGCGGACACAAAAAAGCGGCTGCCTTCCGTCTGCCCGGGAAGCTTCTCATTGACGGCGACCGCTGGACTATCGTCTAATCTTGACCGAATATAGTATAAAGTATAAGGTATAAAGTATTATGAATCTTATCCCAACAGTCATCGAAAAATCAACCTACGGAGAACGGGCTTACGATATTTATTCCCGTCTATTGAAAGATAGAATAATCTTTCTTGGTAGTGAAATAGAAGAGAACGTAGCTAATGCTGTGATAGCACAGCTGCTCTTCCTCGCAGCCCAAAGCGACACCAAAGATATCAAACTGTATATTAATTCCCCTGGTGGGTCTGTGATGGATGGCTTAGCTATCTATGACACCATGCAACATATCAAACCAGATGTATCTACGATCTGTGTCGGTATGGCAGCTAGTATGGCGGCTATTCTGCTGGCTGGCGGTGCCAAAGGAAAACGTTTTGCCTTGCCTAACTCTGAAATTCTCATACATCAACTGATGGGCGGTACTTCTGGCCAAGCGTCTGACATCAAGATTCGCGCCGAACACATGCTGAAGCTAAAAGATCGCCTCAATAAAATTTTGCAAAAGCATACCGGTCAGAAACTCGATAAAATTGAGAAGGATACTGATCGCGACTATTTCATGGATCCAGAAGAAGGCATCGCTTACGGTATTATTGATAAAGTTATTTCCAAAAATTAATCAAACGTACGTTCTTTCACCTCAACGAGATCGACACAGGGAGAACTCATGCGGTATCGGCACTGGGTCATCCATGAACGCAGATTGATGCGTCTCAGGATGAAGCGCATCGCCAAAGCAAAACGCGAAAGAATCGCAGGGATGCTTGGTCTTGTAGTCATTGTTCTCGGAATGTTCACCGCTAGTCTTGATCTACCACAGACAATCCCGATAGCTCTGTGTGTCTCCGGTGTGGTCACACTCGGCGTGACGCATCATTTCAGTCAACGTCCGTAACTAGGCAGGTCCCCGAGAAAAGAGTAGCAATGAACAGCGATGTGAACTGGTTCAAGCTCCTGATGTCGGCTACGCGCTATATTTTGGCCGCAAGTCCAATTGTAGTAGTCGTAGTAATCCTCTGGCTCACCTTCAGAAAGGATCGAAAGTGACCAGACCCCCTCCTCACCCCACCTGACCCGCCGGTTGTGTGGGGTGAAATTTGTCTCCAAACTTATCCACTTGCCTTTTTCGGTTATTCGCCTATACTATATGCAACGTGGCAAACGTTAAAAAAATAGGGGCACAGCTCCGGATATCCTAGCGCAATGGGATTGGAGCGATGGCTCCGTTTTTTTTACTCCGAAAGCGAAGCTTGAGGAGCAACCACCCGAAG
>CAYYYA010000032.1:7105-10789 GCA_964475975.1 uncultured Gammaproteobacteria bacterium
AAAACAGGGAAGCATGACTTGATGCTGTGCCCTGTTTTTTTGTAAACAGAGCCCGGCATCAATCCAGGCTCGCGTCATCGTGACGAAGCTTCAGGGATTGAATCATCAGGGAGGAGCTATGAAACGGGGACTGTTCTTTCTTATCGCCCTACTGCTGACTGCTTGCCAGCGTGACCTGCCGACCACGCCTCTCTCTCACGGACTTATCGTCCAAGACCTATCGGCACAAGACCATCTGATACAAATACTGGACCATCAGCGCTTCTTCGACCAGATCTCCCCTAATAACGGTTGGATCGACCGCGATCATCCCTACTATGCGCACGATGGCCAGCGTGAATTCGTCTTCTTTGATCTGGAAGCAGAGGACGAGCACCGTACCTTGGTCGTGATCTTCCGCCATCAACAACCGGTCGCGGCTACCATCATCGGCTACGCACCGATAGAATCCTGCTACGAAGATCAACCGGAACGAACGGAGACCGATGGTTGGGTTTTTGTCTACGATCTGTCGCAAGGACTACGCTGCCTGACCTACTACTTCGCAGGACAACAGCTGACGCGTGCCGAAGAGTTACCAACGGATCGCGGTCAACAACTGGATTTGCTAAGTCAGCCGTCCGAGCGCTCGTGTCTCACAGACTACTTCCAGCACAAACCATATGGCTTGAACTGCCATCTGCTGACGGAGCTGGACATCCTGCCACGGATGCAGTTCGTGGCTGACGATATCAGTCAAATCATCAACTGTCTGGAATAGTCACAATGCCCCTAGATTACAAGTGTGATCTAGGGGCTACTTATCTTACGCTAGAATAGTCGGGAGACTTGCCAATACCGAGACTCCGTGGTAGTATGCGATTGCTAAATACTATAGGAAAAACACTCAATATTTAGCTAATTTAAGCAAATAATTTACCTTTTGGACGTTGAGGTTTCGTTACACGCTTGTATCCCATGTTGCATTTATTCACGCCATTATTACAGCCGTTAGTTATCTCTCTATAGATAATCCTCGAATCGACAAAGCGTCGGTTACTCAATCAATCCTTCGGTAAACGGAAAGTTACAATCTCATGGAGTTCTTCATTGCACTCGTAACCCTAGTCATAGGTCTGGCTTTGGGATTTTTTATTAAAAAAATCCTAACAGAAAAAAGCATAGACTCAGCAGAAAAAAAAGCTCACAGTATCATCGAAGAGGCTAAAGAAAAACAAAAGATTCTCCTACTCGAAAGTAAAGAGCAGGCTTTGAAAGTGATTGAAGAAGCCAAGGCCGATGAAAAAGCCCGCCGTCAGCAGATGGTCGAGATGCAGGATCATCTACAAAAGCGAGAAACATTATTTGATAATAAGATTCTGGAATTTGAAACTAAGCAGCAGAAACTCTACGAACAGGTAGAGAATTTGGAAAAAGCTAAAGAGGAGGTCAAAAAAATCCGGGAAGAGCAAATCGCTAAGCTAGAAAAAATAGCTGGTTTAACTCAGGAAGAAGCTAAAACCGTGCTGATGAATAACACCGAGACACGTATGCACGATGAACTGCTCGCCCGTATGAGAAAGCTGGAGCTACAAGGCAATGATGATTTGGAACGTCGCAGTCGTACCATCCTCAGTACCGTCATGCAGCGCATTGCTAGTAATCACACCGCTGAAAGTACCACGCTGATGGTACCACTGACTAATGACGAAATGAAAGGACGTATCATCGGTAAAGAAGGACGTAATATCAAAGCGATCGAACAACTGACTGGTGTAGAAATTATCGTCGATGATACACCCGAGAGCATCATGGTTTCTGGCTTCAATCCTATTCGACGCCATCTAGCAAAACGCGTGCTGGAGCAACTGATGGTTGACGGACGTATTCACCCTGCCCGTATTGAAGAAGTTGTAGCTCAAGCTAAGAAAGATTTGATGGCTGATATCACTAAGGCTGGTGAGGAAGCCGCTTATGAAGCCGGTGTTGTTGGTCTTGATCCAAAATTAATCCAGATTCTTGGCCGCTTGAAATACCGCACCAGCTATGGACAAAATCAGATCCGCCACGCGTTGGAAGTCTGTCATATCTCTACCCTCCTAGCTCAAGAACTGAAAGCCGACGTCATGGTCTGCCGCAAAGGTGGTTTGCTCCATGATATTGGTAAAGCTCTGGATCATGAAATTCAAGGTGGTCATCCAGAGATTGGCTATGATTTGATGAAGAAATTCGGCCTACCAGAAGAAGTCGCCTACATGGCTATTGCCCATCATGAGGATAGTCCAAAAACGTTAGAAGGTGTCATTGTGAAAATTGCTGATGCTATCTCTGGAGCGCGTCCAGGAGCGCGTCGTGATACCTATGAAAACTATGTTAAACGTCTAGAAGATCTCGAAGCGGTAGCGAATTCATTCCCCGGTGTAGAGAAAACCTACGCCATCCAAGCAGGTCGCGAAATCCGTGTCTTCATCAACCCAGAAAGTATGGATGAATATTCTATGAAAACACTTGCTCGCGATATCGCTAGCAAGATTGAACAAGAACTCAAGTATCCGGGTGAAATCAAAGTCACCTGTATCCGCGAGCGTCGTATTGTTGAATACGCTCGCTAATCTCATGGCTGAAAAACCTATCAAAATTTTATTCTTCGGTGATATCGTCGGCAAGATTGGACGTCGGGCTGTTGCTCAGATTATTCCTCAATGGAAAACCAAATATCAACCTGATATCATCCTAGCTAATGTAGAAAATTTGGCACACGGTAAAGGTGTGACCGTCAAATCTTTGACTGAAATGAAAGAGGCCGGCATTGATGCGTTCACGGGAGGCAATCACGTCTGGTCCAAAGAAGATCCTAATAGTACAGAGATCACTGAGCAGTTTTCTTTGGCATTACCAGCCAATAGTCCGCTGACTTCGGCCGATCGCCGCTGGAAGACAATCAAAATAGACAACAAAGAATTATACCTGCTGAATCTACTGGGACAGTTTCAGATGGAAGGAACAGAGACTACTAACCCATTTATAGCCTTTGATGAGATCTATGAAGCCATGGGCAAACCAACATTATTATTAGTAGATTTTCACGCAGAAACTACTAGTGAGAAGGTCGCCATGGGCCTCTTCCTCAATGGCAGAGCGTCAGCCGTACTTGGTAGCCATACCCATATACCGACAGCCGATGCTCGAATATTAAACCAGGGTACCGGTTATATCACTGATCTTGGTATGGCCGGCGGACAAGATACGGTACTAGGTGTGAAATCCGATATTATTATTAACCGCTTCAAAGGCGAACATATTGGGCCATTTGACTGGCCTGAGAATGGACCAGCCACTATCTCTGCTATCTACCTCGAGCTTGACCCCTCTACTGGGCACTGTTTGCAAATTGAGCCATTACACGCTACTATTACTGTGTAATTATAAGCTTAATAAGGAGACCAATCCCATGAATAAAGCAGAATTATGTGAATCAATTGCAGCCAGCCTGAATATGAACAAGAAAGACGTAGAAAACGTCCTTGATGCTTTCGAGCAGAATGTCATGAACAAGCTAAAAGCTCATGAAGAAGTCACACTGACTGGTTTTGGAACATTCTCAGCTAAAGATCGCTCCAGCCGCATGGGTGTCAATCCGCAGAATCCCAGTGAACGAATCCAAATCCCAGCTGTCACCATCCCGAAGTTCAAAGCTGGTAAAGC
>CAYYYA010000033.1:0-10771 GCA_964475975.1 uncultured Gammaproteobacteria bacterium
GTGTGGCGGACCGGACGAGACTCGAACTCGCGACCTCTCCCGTGACAGGGGAGCGTTCTAACCAGCTGAACTACCGGTCCATGGTAGATTTATGCCATGCCACTATATAATAAAGAGACTGATTTGGCAAGGGTTTAAACAGATGTTTGTATTCTTCTCATTCTAATACGCCATATAACTACAAGACCAACAATAATAAACCCCAAACTCTCCCATTGATCGAAGCGCATCTGTCCGAATGACAGCTGAGCATCAATCCGTAGATAACCGATGACGAAACGAATCAAACCGTATCCAATCAAATAACCAGCAGTGGTTAATCCAGAAATATTCCTTCGATAGAATCGTAATAGTATTCCCGTCAACAGGATTAACCCGAGCGATTCATAGAGAAAAATAGGCTGAAAGGTTGAATACATTTCGTAATTCGTAATACGTAATTGGGGCTCAATATAGATGCCAAACCAACTCGAGGTCGGCTGACCGTACAACTCTTGATTAAAATAATTACCCCAGCGACCAATTGCCTGTGCCAGCGCCAAACCGATAACAAATTGGTCCAGCAGTGGCGTGAATACTTCTCGCTGATGTCGCGCAGTAAGATAGAGCGCTAGCACCCCAGCGATGATAGCTCCGTGAATAGCTAGACCACCAAGCCAAATCTGCGGAATCTGCAAGAGGTGATCGTGATAATACCACCACTCAAGTATCACATGCAGCAGACGTCCGCCAATGATGCCGGCAATGATAACAATGAAAATCAACTGCTCGATTGTTTGCATTGATTGTCCTCTACTGTGACGCAGCCGAGCAACAATCCAATAAGCAACTCCAATGCCTAAAGCGAGACAAATGCCATACCAGCGGATACTAAAAGCACCGAGCTGTAGAGCGGTCGCTGTCGGTGCTTGGAGCTGCCACAATGGCATGACTGTTATTTAAGCATGACTGAAGGAGTGGAGGTAGGAGCTAATTCAGGCAAGAGACTAGCTAATAGCTGAGGAATAGTGGTCCAATTCTCTACTTTCTCCCCATTGATATAAAAGGTTGGTGTAGAATCGATGCCTAAATTCTTTCCCTCGTTGATATCATCACGGACTACCTTATTCTTCACTTGAGAGTCATAACAATTCTGAAATGCGGTAGTATCCAGACCAAGACGTGTAGCGTAGGTTATCAAGTCAGCTTTCTTTAAATCTGTCTGATTCTCAAACAGCATATCATGATATTCCCAAAATTTACCCTGATCAGCAGCACACTCAGAAGCTACTGCAGCACCCAGTGCATAAGGATGGATACTCGTTAATGGAAAGTGGCGGAACTCCTCTTGCAATGAATCACCATATTGTTTAAAAATCGGAGCTAACTGAGTATACGCTACCCCACAGGAAGGACATTGGAAATCGCCCCACTCTACAACTTTGACACGCGCCAGATCACTACCTTTTTTGGAATGATACTGAATGTTTTCGGTATACTCTACTCGCTTACAACCTGCTAAGAGAGCTACGACCAAAAGGATTGCTGCTATTTTTTTCATACCAAATTCTTAATGCTAAATTGTTATTTCTTCATTGTTGTGACTTCCTTTGCGCTCATCCCATGACCAGGCATTATCGCGAGTCAGCGCTAAAGCAATGGAAGCTCCCAAGAGGGCAATATTTTTCCACACGAGATTAAAATCAATCAAAAGCAAAAAGGCAATCAGAAGTAAGGTGGAAACGGTGGCAGCCCAGCGAGTCTTAATGCCGATGATAAGCATCAGACCAAGAATAAGTTCAACAATGGACTGTATGATAACAAAAACCTCCGGGTCAATGGGAATCCACGTATAGTTACCGACCAAGGCAGCAGCCTCTCCCCTGTTACTACAGACACCGATGGTATCGTTACCTAAAAATAGCTTACCATAGCCTGAATATATATAAATAAATCCTAACCCTAATCTTAAAAAAAATCCCGTTAGATGGTGGTAGCGTTGTGATATTTTTTCCATGATACTCTGTTATCGTAATAAAAGCTGAATGACCTTATCCATGAAGTCATAGGTTAGCACTCCCGGAAACATCTGTCCATTGATGAAAAAAGTAGGTGTGCCTATTACCCCAAGATCTTGGCCTGCTTTGACATCGGCCTCAATCTCCTTGCTATATGCTTTGGTATTGACGCATCGATTAAAGGCGGAGATATCCAACCCAAGAGTCTCGGCAATTTGATTGTAGGTCCTAGCCGAGAGCTCATCCTGACGAGCAAAAAGCTGATCATGATATTCCCAAAATTTTCCTTGTTGAAAAGCACAGTTAGCAGCCTCAGCTGCAGCCTCTGCCTCTGGGTGAACTGAAGGAATAGGAAAATCTCTGAAAATCAGGAAAACCTTATCACCATAGGTTTCGACAATCTTTTTAAGATCTTCTTGATTCTTACGGCAGAATGGACACTGAAAATCTTCGAAGACGACAATAACCACCTTAGCTTCAGGCGATCCTAAGTTTGGATCGTCACTCGTCACGAGATTAGCGAAGCGAGTATCTTGCCGAAAATCAGTCACAGTCTTATTGAGGTCGAAATTTTTTATATCCTGTACATAGCGAGTCGTTTGATAGAGAAAATATACGAGCACTGCTACCAAGAACAAGCCAACAACAAGAAAGAAACGTCCCCACGGCCGTTGATACCAGCGTTTGATATAACTCGCTCTTACGGTAGAGCTCAATCTGCGTTCTAAATTTTTATTCATGCGACACGCTTCACTCTTATTAATGATGTGGAAGTAACAACTATAGTATACTACATTTCTAGCTGTTTGCCTGCTGCCAATGGTGTGCGAATCGTAATAGCAACTCCTCGGACCAAGCTGGTCCTAGCAGCTGCATACCGACAGGCAGACCATCGATAGATCCGATTGGCACATTCAATCCAGGGATGCCTGTGATATTAGCAGAAACTGTGTAGATATCTGCCAAATACATAGACAGTGGGTCTTGTGACTTCTCACCAAATCGAAAAGCAGTGGTAGGTGTAGTAGGAGTCAGGAGCATATCGACTTCTGCAAAAGCCTGATCATAATCTTGCTTGATCAAAGCTCGTACTTTCTGAGCCTGTAGATAATAAGCTTCGTAATATCCAGCCGATAGAGCATACGTTCCTAACATAATGCGACGCTTCACTTCTGTGCCAAATCCCGTAGTCTTGGTAGCACGATATTGCTGATCCAAATCTTTACCTTCAACTGATAGTCCATAACGCAGACCGTCATAGCGTGCTAAATTGGAGCTAACCTCCGCAGGCATGATGACATAATAAGCAGCCAGCGCATACTCTGCATAGGGCAAATCTATTTCAATGAACGTGTGTCCCTTTTTCTTCAGACGTTCGATCGTCTGTTCTAATAATTTTCTGATGCGTTCATCAAGGCCAGCAAGATAATATTGTTTCGGTAAGCCAATCTTCAGTGACTCAGAAGGCTGTCGACAGTGCTGAAAATAATGAGGCACTGGCTCAGCACTACTGGTAGAATCATGTGCGTCATGACCAGCAATTGTCTGGAGCAACAAGGCAGCATCTTCTGCTGTTTGTGAAAATATGCCAACCGTATCGAGTGACGAAGCCATAGACATCAAGCCATAGCGGGAAACACGACCATATGTCGGCTTCAATCCGTACAAACCACAAAAAGCTGCCGGCTGACGAACAGAGCCTCCGGTATCTGTGCCGAGAGCGACGGGCGCTAAGCCACCTGCAACAGCAGCAGCCGATCCACCGGAAGAACCACCAGGCACACGGGTTATATCCAGCGGGTTCAACACCGTACCATAAGCTGAATTCTCATTGGACGAACCCATAGCAAATTCATCGCAGTTGGTTTTACCGACGATAATCATGCCAGCGCGTTGCAACCGTTCAACTGATGTGGCTGTATATGGAGGACGATAATTTTGTAAAATCTTTGAGCCAGCAGTCGCTACCAGACCTTGAACAGTGAGGACATCTTTGATAGCAATAGGCACTCCTGTCAGCACAGAAGCCCGTCCCTCTGCTCGACGTCTATCGGCTTCTGCTGCTGCTTGGAGTGCAAACTCTGGATCGGAAGAAATAAAACTATTGGTGGTATCTTTCTGAATAGCCTTTAGATACTCACCCGTTATTTCAACTGCTGAATATTCGCTAGCCTCAAGTCCAGCAGCAATTTTAGTTATCGTTTGATTCTGAAGATTCATGTGATGAAAAAACATTAGGTGTCTCTAATAAACCATCATCTAGCTTCTGTTCAGGCAACAAAGCTGACAGTGGCTGATCAGTAGCTTCAACGATATCTGGACGTAGTCCTGACAGTGAGTCAACTTTACGAGCAAGTGTAACTCCGCTGACATCGACAGACTGAAGAACAGCGACATAGTCCAAAATATTGGCTAAGTCTTTAGCCAAGGACTTCTCCTCCGCCTCAGAAATGTTCAGTTTGGCCAGATTTGAGAGATTTTTTATTTCTTGTGGCTGTATGTGGGTAGACATGAGTTTTAGTATAGCACACTCACTTTATTACAACATTTTTTGCAACGCAGACTCGGTAATAACCTTCACTGACAACTTTCTGGCTTTATCTACTTTGGAACCAGGGTTCTCTCCTGCTAGCACGAAATCAGTTGCTGAGCTGACGCTACTACCGACCGTACCACCATGCTGACGTATCTGCTCAGCAATGATATCTCGAGGCTGACTAAGCGTACCAGTAATAACAAACTTCAATCCAGCTAGTGTCTGACTCTGGGCACGTACTTTGGTTTCTATAGTCACTCCGGCATCAAATAATTTCTGTACTAGTTTCTTATTGGTGGCTGACTGAAGCCATTCATAGAGACTATCAGCTACTACCTCACCAATCTCATGGATAGATAACAACTCATCACGCGAACTCGTTTGCAGCTTCTGCCACGTACGGAAGTGCTGAGCCAAATCACGAGCTGTTTGTTCTCCGACATGACGAATACCGAGAGAATAAATAAATCGATCCAAGCTTATATGCTTTCGTTCTTCAATTGCAGCCATAAGATTATCCGCCGACTTATCAGCGAAACGCTCCAGCTGGAGTAAATCTATTTTTGATAATCTGAAAAAATCAGCAGAATCCCGAACGATGCTGGCAGCAACTAACTGCTCAACAATTTTATCGCCAAGACCATCAATATCAAAAGCCTTTTTAGAAACGAAATGAATCAATCCTTGAATCTCACGAGCATAGCACTGCTTATTAGTACAGTAATACGCCACTTCACCCTCCGGCCGAACTACCGGTGAACTACAAATAGGACATTTCTTCGGTACATGAAACACCTTTTCTTTACCAGTACGTAATTTTTTCAGAACCTCTACAATTTCTGGGATGATATCACCGGCCTTCTGGATAATAATTGTGTCTCCTATGCGTACTCCCAATCGTTCGATTTCATCTTGGTTATGCAATGTGGCTCGCGATACCGTAGTACCTGCCACAGACACAGGTTTGAGTATCGCGATTGGCGTCAGAGCACCAGTCCTGCCCACCTGAACCTGAATATCTAAAACTTGAGTTGTAGTCTGCTCGGCTGGAAATTTGAAAGCTGCCATCCAGCGCTCAGTCTTACCCACACTGCCTAGCTTCCGCTCTTGGTCTAAAGAATTAACGACGATGACAGCGCCATCAGTATTGAAATCTAATTTCTTTCGTTTCTCCTCCCACTGTTTCAAATATCTTTCTACTTCAACTAAACTCTTGGCTGACTGATTATACTTTGACGTCTTGAATCCCATCTGCGCTAACCATTCGTGCACTTGCTCATGAGTCTTCTGGCCCAGATCGGTAATAAGTTCAAAAGCAAAACAATCAAGCATTCTGTCTGCCGTCACCTGTGAATCAAGCTGGCGAATTGAACCGGCTGCTAGATTGCGCGGATTAGCGAAGACCGGTAAGCCTGCTTTTTCCTGGCGACTATTGATCTTGGCAAAATTTTGTTTGGTAATAACTGCCTCGCCACGAATCTCTATTATTTTTGGAATTGTTTTCCAAGAATCCAGATTAAGCTGCAACGGAATACTCTCTATCGTACGAAGATTAAGAGTCACATCTTCACCTACAGTACCGTCTCCACGGGTCGCTCCCCTCACCAATCGTCCGTCTTCGTACGTCAGAATCACCGTCAAACCATCAAATTTTAATTCGCAATAATAGCCTGAAACTTTTTGACCTAATAACTTCTCGTTACGCTTTTCCCACTCTGCTAACTCCGCCGGATCAAAATAATCTTGCAAAGACAAAACAGGACGACTATGTCGCACTTTGGAGAATTGCTTCAGCGCCTTCCCAGCTACACGCTGGGAAGGCGAATCGGACGTAATGAGATCTGGAAATTGAGTTTCTAACGTTACCAACTCTCGCTTCAAGCTATCGAGCGCTGCTTCAGAAATCTCTAGAGCATCAAGCACGTGATATTGGTAGCGATATTTTTCGATCTCCCGACGCAATTTTTCTAATCTTTTTTTAGCTTCTGTCGCTGTCATAGTCTCAGGTGATTAAGGCCCAGTTGGTGGAGGAGGACAATTCTTCTTGCAAGGAGGCCCGCCTGCCACAACTCTACCAGAACAATCTGTCTTGCAGGCACCAATGACAGAGTTACTCTTACAGTTTGGTGACGTATGGGTCGCATCGCAGGCAAATTTCTCATCACAGACTTCTGTGAAACCCGAGGCATTTGGCTGGTTGATATAGCCATCTCCACACACCGTGTTGATACAAGAATTTGTGCACGCGTCCGTATTCGAAATATTGCCATCATCACATTGCTCATCGCCGTTACCGTTGAGACCTGCTTTACCAGTACCATTAGGGTTTTGTAACGTGCCATCGCCACAGAAGGTATATCCAGAACATCGAGCATTACACAATCCATTATTATTCTGGGACAAATTATTTACATCATCACCTTCTCCTGGAGAAGCGCCATCGTCATATAGATTACAAACTAACGGCGGTGTGTTAGCATGGCAGGTTCCTCCAAAAGAAACACAATCAGCGCTCGAACTACAGGCAAAAGCTGAGTTGTTAATGCAGTAACCACACAGACTGGGGAAGGCAGCAGAGCTACTATCCAAAATATTTTTTATCAAACTAACATCGGAGAATATGACGTAGTTGAATATATCTGAGGTGCTATTATCCCATGGTGTCTGGACGGTAACTTCTTGTGATGAGTCTTTGAACCTTCCGGTTGTTTTGATAAAAATCTGAGAAGGTATCCCCGTTGGTTGTGTACCATCATCGGCTGAGATACTAACTTTCTGAATATCCCCGTCAATTGGACGAATAGTTAGATGATAGAAACGATTTGGTGGTAAAGTAAGATCTTGTGTAGCACAAGTAGTGGTACTGCCTGAGTTACAGACATAATAAAATTTCCTCGGATTATTACTGCCCAGCACTTGCTCAATCTCAATACTACTACCATTATAGACATACGACAGTACGGTAACCTCTAATTTATTACTTGTCTGACTCGAGGTATTTACCTGCCAACCAATATGGATGTTGTTTACATTTGTCGTTGGGGCAGCGCTTTGCTCTTGTAGTGGGTCAAAGACATCGAGCTGTACTGAATTATTCAAGGGAATATTATAAGCCAAAAATGTATCGGAGGTGGTGCTAATTTTAGTAAACTCGTAGCGTCTATCGAGATCTGAAGACCCAGGATAAGAATCTACGCGATGACTCTTCACAGCTGAGAAAAGCTGACTATAAGGATTCCCAGACCCCAACTCATCGACGCTGCGGGCTTCTTTCAATAAAAACAAGGCTTGTTCTGATCCGCTCTCAGCTGCATAATGCGCTACAATTGAATTATCGGAAAATCTGGCAGAACGTAGCTCAGTAACCAAGATAGTCGATAATGATAAGGTAGAAAACATCACTAATGCCAACAGCATCAGAGATAATAATAAAACTGCGCCTCGTTGATTTGTTGATGTATTATAAGCAGATTTCATACGGTATTAAATCTACGGCGCGATTGGCTTAGCTGGTAAAAAAACTCTACTCGAAACTGAGGTTTGTAAGTTAATTGGTACTGACGCGCGGGTGGGAGTCTTCGGTTCAACAGTCATGAGAACGGTGGTCATTGGCTGCTCGTCGCTGACGCCAGCTTGTGAAATAAATTGTAAATTTGTCACCTTGACTGCTGGATCCGAGATACGTGTCCATGCTCCATTAGGACTACAAATAGCGCTTCGATTGATTTCTACGGAGGAGTTAGCCTTATTAAAACGTAAGAACGTCTTGCCATTCGCCAAATCTTTTAGACAAACATATCGGGTAGTATCCCCATCAGCATCGCAAGTTGGTGGGCACGCAGACCCCGTATCAATAGTCTTACCACGGATCTCGCGAATCAACTGCTCAAAAACAAGACTACCTTCATTGAGGTATTCAACTGAAACCTTAGCTCGATTCTGGGCAGTAGTGACGCTGGCATAGATTGAGGTAACCATAACAAAAGCAACCGCAAAGATAGATAAGGTGACAAGCATCTCTACCAGTGTAAATCCAAGTTGGTTGTTGATAGGTTTTTTCAACATCTTATCTCCAATTATATAAACGCTCTTTTATGATAACGTCTTGCTTGTGAGCAGGATCAAATCTAACAATAGATGTCACGAGAAAACCAATTTTTGTCTCAGATCCTGAACATGACGCCCCGAGCGCCGCTATAGACTCCGTATTTGTCGGATCATTGTAACAAATATCCTGCCTAGTCAGGAGACGACGAAACTGAGTCAGTGTAGGCACGGGAGTCGCGGTTGCTGCAAGACCATAGACATGACTCGTTTGATCATAGTATACCTGACACGCCGAACCGCAGGCGTCTATACAATCTTGCTCATCACAAGTCCCCGGCATTGCCATAAGGTCAGGCGTTTGTATCGTAGACCACGTGTGCCCGACAGCGGTGACAAGACCATTAGCGTCTAGCGTCTGATCTGTAACTGGTCTAAAGAATGTTCCAACGGGCTGTCCATTACTATCTAAAAAGGTGTCCCATGTTACTGGCTCGTTCAAATCAACTTTGAGCCAATTGGTATCTCGTTGATTCCGAACAAGCTCAATCCCTTCACGCGCTAAATTAGCGCCTACAATTCTTTTTTCATTTGCTTCTGAGGATGACAGATTGGATAATGCCAATGACAAAGCTGCAACAAGTCCTATACTAATTACTGTAATAGCTATAATACCCTCCAATAAAGTAAAGCCCCGCGCCCTATTGCGCCAGATATCTCTCGGTATTGTGGTAAATGATAACATCATAATCAATAATCAAAACAAATGTCCTTAACAACTTACTAATGAGGTGTCGATAAGTAACGGTTCAACAGCTGTCGTCTTATCTGAAACTTTTACCTGACCATTACATGTCGCTCCTGCATAAATCTGCAAAATAAGATTCCTACTTGCCGGAGGTGAAGTTGGGATAATTATATTAGTCAGACAGAACTGTCCTGGTCCGGGGGGTGGGCAATGAGACTGATCATAAACTCGAGGATAGTCAGCTCCATTGAATTTGATTACTTGCTCCGTAATAATCGGTGTAGTTTTGACGAACTTAAAGGTTAATTTAGAATTCAAAGTAGAAGTAATAAGAGCTTCACTACTATCATAGTATTGATCGTTATCATAATCAGCAAACAGAACAATTTGCTTGGTTGCCTGATTCATATAGACGCCGTAACCACCTGTCGGGTAGCTTGTCTGACCAGCAGGAATAACTCCGTTAAACGCCCGTCCACGAGCCTCTCGGATTATGCCTGCGACTCTGACGAGCTCTGATTTCAATCTATCCTTATCTGATACACCCCGAAAGGAAATAATAAGAACTCCCATCATGATAGTAAAAATCATAATTGCCGCCATTATTTCAATGAGTGTATACCCCGACTTAGACATAAAACCACGCTAAATACCAACTAATAATCTGCTGTCCATAGAGCATCATAACGAATGTAGAAAATGTCAAAAAAGTACCAAACGGAACCTGACTACCAAGCTGCTTCTTGCCACCTGCTACCAGTCCCAAACCAATAATACTTCCAGAAATATAAGCTAAAAATAACGCTCCTAAAATTGTCGGCCATGACAATAATAATCCCATTAAGACACCTAATTTAATATCTCCTCCACCAATCCATTGACCACGAGAAACTACAAACTGAGCCAAGAAAAATCCACCACCAACCAAAGCTCCAATTACCATCCCCTGCCATGGTACTCCAAGCAGCACATTACATACCACTGCTACTAAAGAAGCTGCGATAATGGTCTGGTCCAAAATCAAATAGTAGCGAGCATCATACATAAATATAAAAGCCAGAAATACCGTCATGATCAGCCAAAGAGCCAGCTGAAGATTCAGCGCTATCGGTTGATGTGAAGCTGTATAAGCCAAGAGAAAAGCCAGCCCAAGGCAGATTTCAGTCAACGGATACGACCAAGAAATTCCCTTCCTACAATAACGACATTTACCACCCAGCAGAATCCAGCTGACTATCGGAAACAAATCCAGCACCGCCAAGGTGTGGTTACAGTTTGGACAACGTGATCGGCCTTTGACGAAGGATTCTTCTAATCGTACACGGTAAACTACAGCGCTCAAAAAACTGCCGAAAATAGCCCCTAAAACAAAAATAAAAAATGGTATCATCACTGAGAATTATACCATTTTAGTCTAGAAATATGAAATTATTGACAACCCGCCTC
>CAYYYA010000034.1:0-10146 GCA_964475975.1 uncultured Gammaproteobacteria bacterium
CCCCAATCCGTCCCCAACAAAACATTCTTACCAGATTTGGAAGCCAGATATTTCGCAGCTTGCAATCCTGCTTTCGCTCCTTCACCGGCAGAGATCACTGCCTGCTTGTAGCTGATATCCGTCACGTCGCCGCAGGAGAATACTCCGGGATCAGAAGTGTTGCTGTCGCGGTCAGTGATGATCTCATTACGTTCGTTCAGTTTAACGATATTCCCTACCCACTGTGTCTTGGCCACGAAGCCAATCTCCACGATCACACCCTGCACGATTAATTCTTTGTCTGTCGCTGGATCTTCTGCCAGCGCGGAAGTGATGACAACGGACTCCACCCTATCTTTACCTTTGATTTCTTTCACTTTGGTACCGTAGAGGATCTCTATATTCTCCGCGTGTGAAACTTTATCGATCAGGATCTGCTCGCCTTTGAATTTGTCACCGCGAATAATGCAATATATTTTCTTGGCCAGCTTGGACATATATTCTGCTGCATCCAGAGCTGAATTACCACCACCAACGATAATCACATCTTTACCTTTGAACAATGGCCCGTCACAGGTAGCGCAGGATGTGATGCCTTTGTACATTAATTCTTTTTCACCCGGTACATTCAAATCTCGTGGAGTTAATCCAAAAGCTAAAATCAAACATTTGGCACGATACTCACTGACAGCAGTAGCAACCACATATTCATCACCTTGTTTTTCAATCTTGATCACCTCACCGCTGGCAAACTCGGCTCCAAACTTCTGCGCTTGCGCCATGAATTTTTGCATCAATTCAAATCCGCCAATCAGCTCAAAGCCGGGATAATTCTCAATCGTATCAGTAGCAGCTGCCTGTCCGCCGATGTCTTTGGAAACAATCAAAGTTTTCAAAGCTCTGCGACTGGTATAAATAGCTGCCGACATTCCGGCTGGACCAGCACCAATGATGATAACGTCGTAGGTCATTAGGATAATTGTTTTTTGATTTGTGAAGCTAAAGATTCCTTACTCTGCAGACCGACCATATCAGCTACAATCTCACCGCCCTTAAAAATCTTCAGCGTAGGAATACTAAGAATAGAATACTGCTGCGACACTTCGGGATTCTCATCAACATTCATTTTCATAACTTTCACTTTAGCCTCATTAGCAAAGTCATTACTCAACTCTTCTACGATAGGCCCCTGCATCTTGCATGGTCCGCACCACGGCGCCCAAAAATCTACCAAAACAACTTTATCTCCTTCTAATACTTCTTGTTTAAAATTTTGATCTGTAACTTCTTGTGCCATATAGTTTGTGTTAGTTAATTATTCTTTGCGTTGGGTAATAATAATCCATTCGAGAGAAGAGTTCAAATTAAGATCAGGATTAGGGTCTGGGTCAGGTAAAATGCGCAAGTGGAGCAAAAAGCTACCACCTACAAGCTACCGGCTACCCTACAAGCCCTTCCAACAACCTCTCCAACTCCTTCACCTGTGTCTCATTCGATCCCGAGCCCTTGATCTTGTCCAGAAGGATCTTTTTTTCCAGAGAAGCCAGAGAAGAACGGGCAGCTCTGATCTGCTGTACTAGTTCCAAACAGGGTGTTTCTTCGTTGACCATTTTTTCCAGCGCTGTCACCTGACCGCAGACTTTCTTCAGATGTGAGGTAAATACCTCCTTTGTTTCTAAATCCATAGATTAAATTTGGCTAATGTTAGTTAAATTATTTTCAATTACATACTCTATACCAGTATAGTGTATATTATTTACGCTGCATTGTCAATTAATGTCCATACTGAATATTGACATTATTAATAAATAGTGATATAATACTATATTAATACTGGTCTTTGATAAATGCAGTGGCTACTGGACAACAGTCCATCGCTATTGCCATGTTAGTAACGTGGGGATAAACCCACAAATGCGCTGTAAGCGCTTGGGAGATGCCATGCATTACGTTTTGCTGGTAATTTTACTCATCGTTGGGCTGGCTGTCGGGACTCGGTTGCTTGCTTCACGGAGGCAGCCGAATCCGAACACCGCGCCGATCAACCTGACCCCTCGGCAGGCTGCCCGAAATGCTGTCGCCGCCACTCCAGTGGTTGGCGGAGGTTCTGCGCAGAACAATCCTAATCCTACCGCAGCGAGGCGCAGAAACCGCTTCGTCGGTACTCTGAACAGACGCTGGACCGGGCTGACGAAAAGGCAGAAAAGCGTGTTCATCTGGAGCGCCATCGGCGCCGTCGCTGTCTTGGCTCTCATGCTCAAGACCATGGGTCCTCACACGGGGAAGGCAGGGAAGACGAGCCCAGAAATATCGGCGCAAGCTGAGTACCTGGCGAACGCCATCGTCAACTCAGCCATCGAGGTCGAGCGGACCACCAACCTGAAGTCGGCTCCTTATGATGCCGTCTCAACACCCGAGGAGCGGCTTCGCTACGACCCTTTCAACCTCGGGGATGATCCCTCGAGCAAGAAATCAGCCCAAGAGGCCTGGGTCAAGATCACGAAACAAGCACCGCGCGAGTTCATGAACAAGCACCACAACTTTGAGCGCGAGACGCTCAAAGAGTACGTGCGACTGGCTGTGGTAGTTCAGCTGCAGAATGGTCTGACTGTCGGTCAGGTAATCGACGGCTGGCCCAAGGAAATCAAGAACTGGAAGAGCGACGCTCGCATCGCTGATCCGGCTGGCTGGAAATACGCCAGTCAGTACAGTGACTCGCTCCGAGTCACCTATCAGCGGTCATATGAAGGGAAGGCCTACGGCTTGGATACAACAGCCAAGTCGCTGATCAGCCCCAAGCTGATTGCAGCAAGGCCGCGCACTCGAGGCGACTCGTGGCTGGCTGCTATCCTGAGCGTCGCACTTTACGGGATCTTCTTCGTTATCCTCTCGTTCGGGAGAACCAATAACAAGAAGTTTTTCCAGAATCACGACGTTTGGTCGCTTGCTCCAGCTACCATAGCTGCGCTGCTCATCTGCTGGGCAGCAATCAGTCGAAACGTGCAAGCAGACCAAGCCTATCGGACATTTCATGTCTGGGGCTGGACTGTTCTGATCGGGTGGGTTATCTGGGCGGTAGAGCGTCAGCTCTACGAGGACCATTTGCCTGCGATCAAGAAGAAGTAAATCTGTGCCGCCGCGGCCCTTCGGGACCGCGGCGGATTTTTTTATACTCAAACGTTCTATATCATACCAAGGCACTATGCGTGATATATATTTTACGACTCATGACGTGTTTAAAAAAAGTTGGTTAAGCCGACTTTTTTTCTTCTGAGTTTTTTGGTTGTGTCAATAAATAGCGCGCTTTATCCCAGATTGCTTGCACCTGTTCTTTCCAGTCACTAGCAGCGGCTATCTCTTCACGACGTGCATTAAAATCAGCAACTAACGCATCAAGCGCTGCTACAACTTCTGGATTACTTTCTGCCATGATAGTCTCGACTCTATCTGGATATTGTTTTTCATAGTGCTGACGATAGGTTGGTAAATCCTGAGCCAGAGCTCGTTTTACCGCTTTTTCCGCTATTGCCGCGTGTGGTGAGCCATCTACTTGGTCAATGAGAAAAATCTGACTCCAAGCATTGATTGCGTCAGGTGCTAGGCCGATACTCGGCTCAACTTCGCGGCCTCCAAGATTATTTGGGTTATCTATTTGTTCAAAAGGGGACATCTGAGTGCTTAATGATGTAATGAATACTGTGCAAATAATAGTGGTGCCCTTGAGGGGAATCGAACCTCTATCTTAAGTTCCGGAAACTTATGTTCTATCCATTGAACTACAAGGGCTTAGAATTTTAAAACTCAAAGGCCAAAACTGAAGGTTACAACTTAAAAGCGGAAACTTATGTTCTTTAGGGCTTTTTGATTTTTAACTTCCAGCCTCCCTCGGCCCGCATTTGCGGAGCCTCGCCTTTGGCGGGGCGTGCTGGCTGGTGGTGCCCCCGCCGAGAATTGAACTAGGATTTGTCCCTTAGGAGAGGACCGTTTTATCCGTTAAACTACGGGGGCTTAGCCGACTCAAACGTATCCTAACTACTCACGCCTTACTTCAACCAACTGCTAGTAATAGAACTGAGAATATGTGATTGTTGGTCATAGTAATACAACACAATCATAGCAATGATACAAATCCCTGTAAGGATCAGGGTTGTTGCTAGGTCTTTCTTTGTCTGCTTGTGGTCCATATATTTTGGTAACTTTATTAGGCTATAACAGGGCTTACTATACCCCAAAATGTTTTAGCTGTCCATAATTGACAATCATCTGAAAAGCCCTTACTCTAAAGGCAGTTAAGTATTAAGAATCACCTATGTTTGCACCAAAAAATAGCACCGATATTAGCAAAAAAAATGTAGAAACGTTTATTGGACCATCTGTAAAAGTTGAGGGTGATTTCACTGGAGAAGGAGATCTCGTGATTGAGGGTATGGTCATCGGTAACCTCAGTACTAATAACAATCTGCGCATTGGGCCCGATGCTATTGTTGAGGCTGAAGTCAAAGCTAAAAATGCTTATATCGCAGGCCGTGTCAAAGGTAATGTCTCTATTAAAGGTAAGTTGGAACTAACTGGTTCTGGAATGATTCTTGGCAATGTCAAAGCTTTGGAGCTATCAGTAGAAAGTGGCGGCATCATCAATGGACAACTAACCATGCATGTAGCGCAGGAGAAGGAAAGCGTCAGCAAAGAAAAAGAATCTGCTAAAGGAGATCTACTGAAAGAAAATCAAACTCAAGCCTAATGTATCTCTACGTCTACGATTCGTATCTTAACCAACCAAAATACGCTCCGGTCCTAAGTAAAATTGAACAACGTGTTACAGACTTAGACATCAAAGGACGTATTGCCCGTCTTTCTATTCTCAAGAATTTAAAAGAGTTGATCACAGACGCTGTCAAAGATGGTGTCAAAACAGTAGTAGCTATCGGTGACGATCAAACCTTTGCCAAAGTTATCAACGTTATAGCTGATCTTGATGTAGTGTTGGGATTGATACCAATAGACGACAAAAGCAAAATTGCTAAGATTCTAGGCATTGCTCCGCGAGAGCTAGCCTGCGATGTTGTCTCAGGTCGCATTATCAAAAAACTAGATCTCGGTAAAATCAATAATCAATACTTTATGTATTCAGCCGAGATCATTGACGCTCCTGTCACTATTACTTGTGACACCTTTCAAATCAGCCCGACCACAGAACGCCACACAATCCAAGTCTGTAATTTTGGTCAATTAGCCACCGCTTCTGACCCAACAGACGGCAAGATGGAGGCAATCATTACTCCTATGCGCAACGCCTGGATGGGCAACCCTAAGCCAATTAAATCCACTATTCTACCTTTTACCAAAATCGATATCAGTAGCTCTGGTGAAGAGCCAGTCACCATCCTGACAGATGAACAGATGATCATGAAGACGCCGGCTCGTATTGAGATTGTTCCTGGAAGACTAAAAGTAATTGTCGGTAGTCAACGTAATTTCTAATCTAATACAAAAAACTGTCTCCTCAGACAGTTTTTTTTGTTTCTACTTATTTGTATCGTCAGCAACCACAACTCCGACGTCTGCTTTCTTTTTCATCTGCCGGAATAAAATCATCTGCTGTAATCCAGAGAAAATCGTAGTAGCTAGCCAATACATAGCAATGCCTGCTGGCAAGCTAGCGCCGATAAAAACAGTCACCACCGGCATAACATAGACCATCTGCTGGTTCATCATCGCCGCCATATCGTTACTCTTAGCTGGCTGAGGCTGTGTCTTGCGCTGACCCATCAGCATCCGTGTCTGCCAGAACTGTGCTAGACCAGCAGCAAGAGCCAGCGGTATGCTTTTACTCGTGAGGTCAAAGAAGCCGAAGGCCACATGATTCAATTGGCCAGGGTTCATAACAAAAGGATAAAGTAAATCGAAACTATTTGATTTCAATCCGCTCTGGAAAACGGCATATAAAGCTATCAAAAAAGGAAATTGAATTAACAAAGGTAAACATGACGATAGAGGATTGATGCCCTCATCCTTATATAACTGCATCATGGCTTTACCTAACCCTTCCTTATCGCTACCGTACTGTGCCTTCAAGGCATCTATCTTTGGTTGAATGGTCTGTAAAGCGCGTTGTGATTTGATTGACTTCTGCCCCATAGGATAGAGCACAATACGAATCAACAAAGTTAGTATGATAATAGCCCAACCAAGATCATGTGTCGGTAAAACGTTATAAATCCAAACCAAGAGGTTAAATAATGGCTGATAGAAGATGATGATGAGTATATTCATGGATAATCAGGTTAAAATAGATGTTAGAAATTAATAGTGTGGGCTTGTTTATAAACTGTGGACAGTGGCTTTATCGCTAGATTCTACTGGGTCAAGGCCGCCTTTGGACCATGGATGACAGCGTAGTATTCGCCAGAGTCCCAAAGATAGCCCCCGTAGTATCCCTTTTCTTTCTATGGCTTGGTAGCAATACTCCGAGCAATGGGGGTGAAATTGGCAATAGCCGTGAGGAAATAAGCTTCGAAACCAGCCCTCATCGGGTGACAGGGTTCGTTGGTAGAGACGAATTAGGGATAAAATAGCTAATTTTAGCCAATTATTCTTCATCATTCTCTACTATATCATAATCTAGCCTTAGCAAATAGCCCTCCCAGTTCATGATCTAACTGCTGATAATTAAGCTCTAAGGCAGCTTTCTTAGGAATAATGGTAATATCATAACCATGAGGAATTTTGGCTAATTTTAGCCTTATTACCTCTCTAATCTGTCTTTTGAGTCTGTTCCGCACCGTCGCTCGTTTATCAATTTTAGTAGAAATAACAAAACCGAAGCGACTGTGCTCCAGTTTGTTGGGTTTATACTTCAATGTGAAATAGGGAGAATAACTATACTTACCACCAGAGGCTACTTTCTGGAAGTCCTCGTCTTTCTTCAGTCTATGGGCAACTGGCAACATTAGAGTCTACTAAACAGAGACCTTCTTGCGGCCTTTGGCTCTACGTCGTTTAATCACATTACGTCCTGTGGCAGATGCCATTCTCTTACGGAATCCGTGAGTCCGAGCTCTCTTACGTTTCTTCGGTTGGTATGTTCGTTTTGGCATAATAGTTTGGTTATTTAGTTTGGACCGCCTTGTCATCGCTACGGCGAGACGGGCAGAGAAGAGCCAAACAGATTGAATCAAAAATAACACGTTCCTCTCTAGTTGTAAAGGTGTTGTTGCTAAAGTGGACACATCACAGCAGAGAAGTTATAGTGGGGAAGTGAACACACAAGAACTATGATACCGTACCCAGTTATCTACCATCTGTCCCCAGCTTTTGCACTTTTGTCATATTCTTGCTAGTATCGCATGTGTGCTATAGTACTAACTATTAACAGTGATCTTATCTTACCCCATGGATAATTCACAATTATGGCAAGCTGTACTCGGTGAGCTAGAGCTTTTGATTAGCAAAGCTAACTTCACTACGTGGTTCAAAAATACTTTTGTTTTCGAGAACAATGAGAATAATTTAATCGTGGGCGTTCCTAACGCTTTCACCAAGGCTTGGTTAGAAAATAAATATCATCAGCAAATCGTCACAGCGCTGACAAACCTGCTTGGCGCTGAGCGAAAATTCACTATAACGTATAAAGTAGCGGCTCAACCGGCGCCGGTAGAAAAAGCTATCAATAAAAATACTGAGGAGAAGCTCGGACCAACAACGAATGACTCCACAAATTTCTCTCACAACAAATTTGGTCTTAATAAAAAATATAATTTTCAGTCTTTTATTGTCGGTAAGGGTAATGAGCTAGCTCACGCTGCTTCAAAAGCAGTCGCCGGCAAACCTGGGTTAATTTATAATCCTTTGTTTCTCTACGGTGGAGTAGGTTTGGGTAAAACTCATTTGATTCAGGCTGTTGGTAATCATATTATCGATCAGAACCCTAATAAAAAAGTGCTGTATATCAATAGTGAGAAGTTTACTAATGATTTTGTCAGCTCAATCAAAAATGGTGAGGCGGAGAAATTTAAAAAAGTCTATCGTAATGTAGACGTTTTACTTATAGACGATATTCAATTTATTGCTGGCAAGGAGCAGACTCAGGAAGAATTCTTTCATACCTTCAATGCCCTCCATCAAGCAAATAAGCAGATTATTATTAGCTCTGATCGTCCGCCAAAAGCTATCCAATCTATTGAAAATAGGCTGGTTTCGCGTTTTGAGTGGGGTATGATAGCTGATATCTCTGCTCCTGACTTCGAAACGCGCGTAGCCATCCTAGAAGCTAAATGTCAGGAGAAAAATTTCCAACTCCATGGGGATATTATCCAATCCATTGCTGAAAATATTAAAGATAATATTCGCGAATTAGAAGGCGCCCTTAATAGAATTATCGCTTTCCATCAGTTAAACAACTCGTTACCAACCGTTGAGTCCACGAGAGGTATTTTATCCACTATTAGCGTCAATCCTAAGAAGGGTGGTTTAACAGCCAAACGACTATTAAACGCTGTAGCGGAATTTTTTGATATTACTATTGATGATTTGATTGGCAACTCTCGTAAGCGCGAACTTGTAGTGCCTCGACAAATTACTATGTGGTTAATGCGAGAGGAAATGAGCGCGTCATATCCAAATATCGGACAAGAGCTAGGTGGTAGAGATCATACAACAGCTATGCATGCTTGTAATAAAATTGCTGAGTGTATGGCTAAAGACGAAAAAATAAAAAATGACGTAGCTTCTCTACGTCAGCGTTTGTATCAGTCGTAACGTTTTAGTAAAAACTTGTTCACACTGTCTGTGGACATCATGGGCACTAACAAAGATTAATATCTGTATAAGTGTAGGGGGTGGATATAGGTGACAAAGTTATACACCAACAGAAGCAAACTATCCCCACGGTTGCATAGCGGTTGTAAACAAGTAACGTGAATAACTTTTCAGAAAAAAATCTTCTTATCTTCTTTAAACAACTGGGTAAAAATATAAAAATAAAAAGTTATCAACTTTTCCCCAGTCCTTATTGTTACTACTACGTATTATTTTTCTAAAATTAATTAATAATATATGCGAGCGATTTGTACACAGGAGAACTTAACGAAAGCTCTCGAGCTTGTCTCAGGGATCGCGGGTAAGCATGTAAATTTACCTATTCTTAACAACGTCTTAATACAAGCAGATAAAGAAGGTATTACACTTACCACCACCAACCTTGAAATAGGTATCAAAACAAAACTAAGAGGCAAGGTAGAAGAGGTTGGAGCTTTTACAGTGCAAGCAAAACTCCTTGGCGATTTCATTCGCTCCTTACCAAGAGAAAATATTACGCTAAGCCTAAAAGACACCACACTGGTATTAGAGGGTGAAAACCATCAAACAAAGATCAAAGGAGAAACAGCTGCGGATTTCCCTTTGATTCCAGATATAACACCAGAACTATCTATAGATGTTGTCTGTGATGACCTGCGACAAGGACTAACGCAGGTATTGTTTGCTGCTAGTACTGACGAATCACGCCCTGAGCTTAATGGTGTGTATATCCACCTCGAGGGAAACACTATGACATTAGTCGCAACAGATAGTTATCGTTTGGCAGAGAAGAAAATTAGCTTAAAAACAGCTATTTCAGAGCCTCATAGCTTGATAGTGCCAGCTCGAACTTTTGTACAGGTAGTCAAAATGCTAACAAATGAAAATAGTGAAGAGCTTGTTACTATCGCTATTAACGATAATCAGATTAAGTGTTCTCTTGGGGCCACAGAAATAGTCTCGCGGACCGTTGTGGGTCAATATCCTGATTATAATCAAATAATTCCTACAGAATTTGCTACCACGGTAGTAGTTGGGGTAAACGATATTTTACAAACAATTCGTACTACTGCCCTCTTCTGCCAACCTGGCATTAATGACGTTAAGATTCTCTATGTTCCCGATACAGGAGAGATACAGTTACGTGCCCAAAATAGCGCCTCAGGTGATAATATGTCACGCTTACAAGCTACAATTACCGGCCAACCTGGTGATTTAATATTTAATCATCGGTATGTGACTGAAGGGTTAAATGTATTATCAGGTGAAACAGTTGAGCTGCAGTTAAACTCTAATAACATACCAGCTGTTTTCCATGCCCAAGGTGATACGAGTTATCGTTATTTGATCATGCCTATTAAGCAGTAGATT
>CAYYYA010000035.1:0-2213 GCA_964475975.1 uncultured Gammaproteobacteria bacterium
ATCGACCGTCTGGATATAGATGAGACAGAGGATACCGCTAAACGTTTAGCAGCATCATTAGAGACGGCACTTGATCTAGCCAATGGCTCAGTCATTGTCAGTCTGCCGAGTGAAGACAAAGAGAACGTCATGAGTCAGTCCTTCGCCTGTCCGGTTGATGGCATCAGCTTGCCGCCGATCGAGCCACGTAATTTTTCTTTCAACAGTCCTCACGGCGCCTGTCCGGAGTGTACCGGTCTTGGTTCGAAGCTAGAAGTTGATCCTGAGTTGGTAATTCCTAATAAAAATTTGACTCTGGCAGAAGGCGCTATCCGTCCTTGGTCACGGACTGCGACGAATCAGTCGTGGTATTTCCGTATTCTCGCAGCAGTAGCTAAGCGTCATAAATTTTCTATTTCTGTTCCGGTCAAACAGCTAACCAAGAAACAGTTGGACGTTATACTCTATGGTACTGGTGAGGAAGTGTATAAAATGGAGTTGGCAGGGGAGCGTTTTAGTGGCGATTTTAATTCAACCTTCGAAGGAGTAGTAAATAATCTGGAACGCCGTTACCGTGAGACCGACTCTGACTATATTCGTGGCGAGATTGAGCACTATATGCGCGTCTATGATTGTCCTAGTTGTCATGGTCGTCGTTTGAAGCCAGAAGTGTTGTCCATTACTCTCGATGATAAAAATATCGCTACTGTTTCTGACATGACAATCGAAGAGGCACAGACTTTTTTCTTAGAACTAGAGAAGAAATTATCCAAACGCGAAATGCAGATTGCCAAGCAGGTATTGAAAGAAGTCAACGCACGGTTGAAATTTTTGCACAATGTTGGTTTGGATTATCTCAGTCTGGGCCGTGGTGCGGCTACTCTGTCCGGAGGAGAGGCACAGCGTATCCGTCTGGCGACACAAATTGGTTCTTCACTCGTTGGAGTGGTCTATATTCTTGATGAACCGTCTATCGGTCTGCATCAGCGTGATAATGATAAATTAATCGCCGCGCTCCAGTCCTTGCGTGATCTGGGTAATACCGTGATTGTTGTGGAACATGATTTGGATACTATCATGGCAGCTGATCAGGTGATTGATATCGGACCAGGTGCTGGTAAGCATGGTGGTGAAGTCGTGGCGCAGGGCACAGCAGCAGAGATCTCTAAGGTCAAAGCTTCGCTGACAGGACAGTATATTTCCGGCAAATTATCTATTCCGGTACCGAAAAAGTATCGTAATGGTAACGGCAAGTCTATCACCATTCACGGCGCTACGGAGTTTAATCTAAAAGATGTCACGGTCAGTATCCCGCTCGGTAAGTTTGTTTGTTTGACTGGAGTCTCTGGCTCGGGCAAATCAACCTTGATGATGGAAATCCTCGGTAAGGCCTTGGCTCAACATTTCTATCATGCGAAAGACAAGCCAGGTGCCCATAAGAAGATTGAAGGCTTTGAGCATTTAGATAAAGTAATTGATATTGACCAATCACCGATCGGTCGTACGCCTCGCTCTAACCCTGCTACCTATACCGGTGTCTTCACCTACATCCGAGACATGTTCGCGGCTTTGCCAGAGGCCAAGATTCGTGGCTACAAAGCCGGCCGCTTTAGTTTCAATGTCAAAGGTGGACGATGTGAAGCCTGTCAGGGTGATGGCTTTACCAAGATTGAGATGAATTTCCTACCCGATGTCTATGTCGAATGTGAAGAGTGTCACGGACAACGCTATAACCAGCAGGCTTTGGATATTCACTACAAAGGCAAAAGTATCGCCGATATTCTCAATATGACAGTCGAAGATGCTATGAATTTTTTCAGCAATATTCCCGCAATCAGTACTAAATTAAAAACTTTGAACGATGTTGGTCTGGGTTATATTCACCTCGGACAATCAGCAACTACGTTGTCGGGTGGTGAAGCACAGAGAATCAAATTAGCCACCGAGTTGTCACGCCGCTCTACTGGTAAGACACTGTATATTCTCGACGAACCGACAACTGGATTACACTTTGCAGATGTCAAACGCTTACTTCAGGTACTTGATAAGCTGGTAGATAAGGGTAATTCTGTTTTGGTGATTGAACACAATCTTGATGTCATTAAATCAGCTGATTGGATTATCGATCTCGGACCTGATGGAGGAGATAAGGGAGGTACTATCGTGGCTGAGGGTACGCCGACGGAGATTATCAAAATCAAACAGTCATATACGGGACAGTATCTGAAGAAGCT
>CAYYYA010000035.1:2313-9921 GCA_964475975.1 uncultured Gammaproteobacteria bacterium
GTATACTACCACTATGATTGAGGCTATTATTAAGACCATCTGCTACTTCGATTTATTGGATTATCCTTTGACGGCTACGGAGATTTGGCGTTGGTACTACGCTCCTCCTTCAGCGACCACCCATGCACCAACATTGCCCGAGGTAGTCTCGGCACTGGAACAGGATCAAAGACTACAATCTCTTCTTACCCGCAGAGAGGGTTTTTATTGTCTCAAGGGTCGAGAGCATAGTATCGCGCAGAGAAAATTTAGAAATAGTGCCGTTGATAAGCAAATGAAAATTGCTTTTTTTTGGACTCGAATATTTCGCCTCGTGCCCTGGGTACGGATGGTAGCGGTAGCTAGCTCATTACCACTTGGTAATGTCAAAGAAAAAAGCGACATTGATTTCTTTATTGTCTGTAGCGAACACCACGTTTGGATTACACGATTTTTGTTAGTTAGTCTTTTGAAGCTTAGTCGCCAGCGACCAGTGGCAGAGCACACACGAAATAAAATTTGTCTGAGCTATTATGTAACGACTCAGGCTCTCGCGCTGCAATCGGCTCGTCTTAGTTCTGATGATATTGTATTTACCAATTATGTAGCAGGCTTCTTACCTTTGTATGATGCTGGTGGTGTCTATAAAGCTTGGTACGATGCTAACAGTTGGTATCGTCATACTCTACCTAATATGGGACCTCAGGGTACAGCCTTGGCCGATCAGATACCGTGGTGGTTACCATTTTGGCATCAGATGTTTAACATATTGATTTGGCCGTTGTATAACCCGCTGACGCGAGATTGGTATACACGTATTCAGTTACAAATTTTACCAGAACGCTTAAAATCATTAGCAAATATTGATGGGCGCGTGATTATTACTGAGAATGTGCTAAAATTTCATGATAAGGACAACCGTCTGCCTATGAGATCTCAGTGGCAAACAAATATAAAAAAAATTTTCCATGCACAAAAAGCTTCTTCATAGTTGGACTGCTCGTCTTGTCTGGATAGCAATTTTCTTATTACCTTGGCAGACACGCTGGATTATCGGTGTTGTTTCTATGTCGAATAGCCAAAACACTGAGTACGGGACAATTAGTCTCTACGGTACGATGATTTTGGTTTTTCTCACAGGACTTATTTGCTGGTTGCGACATCATAAGAAAAAAACACCCAACCATGTTCGTTGGCTCATGGTATGGATTGCTTGGCTGGGACTAGCTGCTATTTGGAGCATCATGCCAGAGGTAAGCTGGTATTATTTGTTATTGACTATTGCGGCTATTGTTTATTATTTGATTGTCCGGACGGTCCCGCCTATTGTCGTTGCTAGTAGTCTCGTCATCGCTGGTTGTGTCCAGTCTGTGATGGCGCTGTGGCAATGGACAGTAGCCTATATTTATCCTAATAGCTGGTTGGGTCTGGCTGAGCATGATCCTTTGGATAAAGGTCAATCGGTAATTATCACTTCAGCTGGTCGTATTCTGAGAGCCTATGGTAGCTTGCCTCATCCCAATATTCTGGCGGGTTTTCTCGTTGTTTCCTTGATGGCACTCACTATCTGGTATTGGCTAGATCGTAGGCGTGAGAAACCGCTGCCCACGGTTCTCTTTATCGCAGGCAAAGCTCTGATGTTCATGGGATTATTTGTCACCTTCTCGCGAGCAGGATTATTAGCGTTGGTTGTTTCGCAAGTTGTTTCTTTAGGATTAAGTCTGTGGGCACGCCGGTGGAAATTAGCGCAGATAGTACGGTCATCAATTCTACTCTTAGTTCTGATGGTTATCGCTGGTAACTATATGACGCAAGGGTTGATCTTAACGAGAGCAGATACTTCTCAACGATTAGAAGTTATTTCTAATACTGAGCGAGTTGTTAGTTGGGATGAGGCTACGCACCTTCTTGGCTTACCACAGTTATTAATTGGTGTTGGACCGGGAGCTTATATTTGGGCTGCTGCTAGCTATTTCCCAGGCCGCGCAGCGTATGATTACCAACCTACTCACATGGCATACCTTTTGGCACTCGTAGAGATGGGACTTGTTGGCTTATGGGTATTACTCGTAGTGATTATTAATTGTATTATATGGCCGAAGCGTAAGACAGAGGAGTGGATAATAGCTGTTGCTTGGGTCTCAGCCTTAGCTACTATGGCTGTATTCGATCATTGGCTCTGGAGTAGCTACGTCGGGCTGGTTATTATTTGGATTTCTGTAGGATTTATCTCAACGATGACTCTGCATACTAAGACTGCTCAAACCTCTTGACACCTACCAACTCTTTGGTACAATAGACCAGCAATTAGCACTCATGCAAATTGAGTGCTAATCTAACTCAATTAATAGTTAATCTTTTATAGGTATGAAATTACAACCATTGGGTGACCGTGTCGTAGTGAAGCCAACTAAGGCAGAAGAAGTCACTAAGTCAGGTATTATCGTTCCTGATACCGTCGATAAAGAGAAAAAGACAGAGGGCGAGATTGTGGCTATTGGTACAGGTGAGAAAATTACTAAATTGAATTTAAAAATTGGCGCTCGTGTCATCTATAGTCAATACGGCGGTTCAGAATATACTGTCGATAATCAGGAATATAAAATCTTGAGTGAAGATGATCTTTTGGCAGTAATTGAGAACTAAGAATTAAGAAAGAATAAACGTATGGCAAAGCAAATATTATTTAACGACGAGGCACGCGCTCGTTTGAAACGTGGAGTTGACATCTTAGCTGATACCGTGAAAGTAACATTAGGACCAAAAGGGCGCAATGTGGTTTTGGATAAAGGATATGGCGCGCCCAGTATTACGAAAGATGGCGTCAGTGTAGCTAAAGAGATTGAGCTGGCTGATAAGTTTGAAAATATGGGAGCAGAAATGGTGAAAGAAGTAGCTGCTCGTACAGCCGATGTCGCTGGTGATGGTACTACAACTGCTACTATTCTGGCTCAAGCTATTATCAATGACGGAATGCGCTATGTTGTGGCGGATGCCAATCCTATTTTGATTAAGTCTGGTATTGATAAAGCCGTGGAGATTGTCGTGGAGCATTTAAAAAAAACTTCTAAGAAGGTTTCTAGTAAAGATGAGATTGAGCAAGTAGCTTCTATCTCGGCTAATGATGCCAAAATTGGTAAGCTCATCGCTGAAGCCATGGAAAAGGTTGGTAATGATGGGGTGATTACCGTGGAAGAATCTCAGAGCTTTGGTTTAGAGATGGAAGTGGTTGAAGGTATGCAATTCGATAAGGGCTATGTTGCTCCGTATATGGTGACCAATCCTGACCGGATGGAAGCGGTGTATGAAAATGTGCCAATCTTGATTACTGACCAGAAGATTTCAGCCTTGAGTGATTTATTGCCTTTACTCGAGAGCATGGCGCAATCAGGTCGCAAAGAGTTAGTAATTATCGCGGAAGAGATAGAGGGAGAGGCTTTGACTACCTTAGTACTGAACAAACTTCGTGGTTCGTTCAACACCTTGGCTATCAAGGCTCCAGGATTCGGCGATCGACGTAAAGAAATGTTACAGGATATTGCCGTTATGACGGGCGGTAAAGTGGTTTCTGAAGAAGTTGGTTTGAAACTCAGTACAGCAAATGTAGATATGTTGGGCGAAGCTCGTAAAGTTATCGCTACCAAGGAAACTACAACTATTGTAGAGGGTCGCGGTGAACAACAAGAGATAGAGACACGTATCAAACAAATCAAGCAAGCTATCGAACAGGCTGATTCTGATTTTGACAAAGATAAATTGAAAGAACGTCTAGCCAAAATGTCAGGTGGTGTAGCAGTTCTGAAAGTGGGTGCCGCCACAGAAGGTGAAATGAAAGAAGTCAAAGATCGTATTGAAGACGCGCTGGCTGCAACTCGTGCCGCTGTTGAAGAAGGTATTGTGGTCGGTGGTGGTGTAGCGTATCTTGGCGCTCTAGAACATCTACAAAAAGAACGGGATAAACATCAGGATGCTAAGAACTTTGAATTCACTATGGGTTTCGATATCCTGATGAAGGCATTACATGCTCCTATTAAACAGATTGCTACTAATGCTGGCAAAGATGGCTCTGAAGTAGCGCTTCGCGTAAAAGAAAAAGGTGGTAGCCATGGATATAATGCCCTGACTGATACGTATGAAGACTTGTTAGCTGCTGGTATCGTTGATCCGACCAAAGTTACTCGCTCAGCTCTGCAGAATGCAGCCTCTGCTGCTAGCATGTTCTTGACTACTCAGGCTGTGGTAGCTGATATCCCAGAACCAGCGAAGAATGATAGTCATGGCGGTGGTGGTATGGGTATGGGTGGTGGTATGCCAGGTATGATGGGTATGTAATCCTGAAGATACTCATTACTAAAAAGAGCCGGTTTAATGCCGGCTCTTTTAGTACTCTTGTGAGGTCTAAATTACTACCGAATTTGTTGATACTATGGTATACTATGAACAAATATGAGTGAATCCACATCAGAAAATATAGAAGAAGTTTCAGCCGAGGAGAACACGTTGGACGCGTCCAGTGAAATCCGCTATCTCGATCCTGAAATAGAGTCTGTAGTTGATGACTCTGCTGAACCTCTCGAGCCGGTCGTACAGGAGACACAGGTAGAGCCGGTTTCAAATCAAGCACGTGTCTCATTATCTTTCCCGTGGTGGGTCATGATTATCGTTGGTACGGCACTCGGGGTAGGATTACATTGGCTTTTGCGGTGGTTGGGTGGTGGTTGGTTCTGGTCAGAGCGATTGGTATATTTCTTATCGTTGGGAACTCTTTTTTTAGTTGTAATTGGTGTTAGTTGGTTATTGGCTCGACAGGGAGCTCACGCTTTGCGCCTGTATATCATCAATCTGTGCATCGGCCTACTGACTGGCGTCATTATTTCAATATTATTGTTCCTGCAGCACGTAGCCTTTTGGACCTTTTTTAACCTTTTAGTGCAACCAGTGGACGCTCTTATCCTAGCTGCTATTGGCAGCTGGTTGGGCACACTTCTTTTTATAAACAAAAAATAAAATAATTATGGCTAAGGCTATAAAAAAAGATTTACAGGATGTAGAGAAAAATAAAGTTACAGCAGCAATGAGTTACATTTGGATTGTTAGTCTCTATGGCTTATTGTTTCGCAAAGATTCCGATTTTATCCAATGGCATGCCAAGCAAGGAACATTCCTATTTGTCGTAGAAGTTGTTACACCATTATTTTTTGGGCCGCTAGCAGTTATTTTTATTCTTCCGTCCTTGTTTTTCTCATTGAAAGGTATCTACGCTTGTCTTAGCGGTAAGTATTGGCAGATGCCTTGGATCGGTGAGTGGATTCATAAACAAAATATTTAAATTTAAACAAACACGACTATGGCTAAAGCGCGTAATAAAAAATACATTCTCTGGTTTAAGGAAACAACGATTCATGATATTCCTTTGGTTGGAGGTAAGAACGCTTCCTTGGGGGAGATGTATCGTCGCTTGACGCCAAAAGGTGTCCGTATCCCTAATGGATTCTCTATTACTGCTAGCGCTTATGAACATTTTTTAGATGAAACAGGTCTGCGTAAAACTATTAAGACCCTCCTCAAAGGATTAGATACGGGTAATATTACTGATTTACAGCATCGAGGCACTGCGGTTCGTAACGCTATTTTAAGTGTGGAATTGCCAGATGATTTAAAAGCTGAGATTTTAACTAATTATCATCGACTCTCCAAAGAGTTCGGTACACCAAACACTGATGTAGCAGTGCGTTCATCAGCTACAGCTGAAGATTTGCCAGATGCTTCCTTCGCTGGACAGCAGGAGACCTATCTCAATATTCGCGGTGAGAAGGATCTGCTCATGGCAGTGAAGAAATGCATGGCTTCATTATTTACCGCGCGTGCTATTTCCTACCGACAAGACAAACATTTCAGTCAGTTCGCTATTTCCTTGTCCGTCACGGTGCAGAAGATGGTGCGTTCAGACAAAGCTGCCAGCGGAGTCATGTTCTCTATCGATACCGAGTCCGGCTTCCAAGATGCGGTCTTGATCAACGCTGTCTACGGCCTCGGTGAATACATCGTCCAAGGCTATGTCACGCCGGATGAGTACTATGTGTATTCAAAAAAATTAGACGAAGGCTACGAGCCGATTGTCGGCAAGACACGCGGTAGCAAAGAGCGCAAATTAATCTATGGCGCCGATGGCCGAGATACTATTGGTGTGGCAGTACCAGAAGCCGATCGTCTGAAATTTGTCCTGACTGATAAAGAAGTCTTGCAGTTGGCACGCTGGGCTATGATTGTAGAACGTCATTACAAAAAGCCGATGGATATGGAGTGGGCCAAAGACGGTCTAACGGGTAAATTGTATATTGTCCAAGCCCGACCGGAGACAGTGAAGTCTCGTATGGATTTGACCAGCCTATCCACCTATGAGTTGCAACAAAAAGGTAAGTTGATTCTCCAAGGAGCTTCTGTCGGAGAGAAGATTGGCAGTGGTAAGGTGAGTTTGATTAAAGATGTCAAGCAGATTAACAAATTCAAAGAAGGTGATGTCTTAGTGACCAAGATGACCGACCCAGATTGGGAGCCAATCATGAAAAAAGCTTCAGCCATTGTCACCGACTCTGGCGGACGTACCTGTCACGCAGCTATTGTTTCTCGTGAGATGGGTATTCCTTGTATTGTTGGAACGAAAACTTCCACTGCCAAACTAAAACAAGGTCAAAAAGTTACAGTCTCTTGTGCGGAAGGTGAGCGAGGTAATGTCTACTCTGGTATTCTCAAGTTTGAGGTGAAGACCGTTAATCTCAAACGTTTCAAACTCCCGACCAAAACCAAGATCATGATGAACATCGGCGATCCTGATCAGGCTTTCGTTCAGAGCTTCATCCCGAATGCTGGAGTTGGCTTGGCTCGAGAAGAGCTTATCATCAACAACTTCATCAAGATTCATCCTTTGGCTTTGATTCACTTCAACCGTTTGAAAGATCAGAAGGCGAAAGCTGAGATTGAGAAATTAACTTCTGGTTACAGTTCCAAAACTAACTACTATATTGAACGATTAGCGCAGGGCATTGGCCGTATCGCTGCGGCTTTCTATCCGAAAGATGTCATCATCCGCTTATCAGATTTCCGCAGTAACGAATATTCAGAGTTAATAGGCGGTAGAGAGTTTGAACCAGAAGAGCGCAATCCGATGATTGGTTGGCGCGGTGCTTCCCGCTACTATACCCCTGCCTATATCCCTGCCTTCAAGCTGGAGTTGAAAGCCTTGCGTCGCGTACGTGATGTCATGGGTTTGAAAAATCTGAAAATCATGGTGCCGTTCTGCCGTACCATCGAGGAAGGTAAGAAAGTTCAGGCACTGATGAAAGAAGAAGGTCTCATCCGCGGTAAAGATGGTCTGGAAATTTACGTCATGGTGGAGATCCCCGCCAATGTCATCCTCGCCAAAGAGTTTGCCAAGATTTTCGACGGCTTCTCCATCGGTTCTAACGACCTGACTCAATTAACGCTCGGTGTTGATCGCGATTCAGAGTTAGTAGCTTCTGTCTATGATGAGAATAACGAAGCAGTGAAGACCCTGATCCGTAATGTCATCCGTTCTGCTAAAGAAACTAAGACTAAGATCGGTATCTGCGGACAGGCACCATCTGATTT
>CAYYYA010000036.1:0-7473 GCA_964475975.1 uncultured Gammaproteobacteria bacterium
TTCTTGGTTGTGCCGTTGGACATGATCATATAGACAGGGATGTGACCGCTGGAGGCTGTCAGAGCTTGTTTGACTTCTTCCAGCTGATTCTTGGTCGTACCGGCAGGGAGTGTGATCCAAAGTTTGGTATTATTACCAGTTTGTTTCTGATAACGCTGCAGGACTTCTTCGGTTAATATGCTGACGCTTTCGGTTAAGAGCTTCGGTGAACCGTCCTTGTCCGAGACTTTGCCGTTGGCGATCACCATGACATTTGGCTGCCAGATTTCTTGTGTCTTGGCCAGCAGTTTGGGGAAAATAATAATCTCGGTGGCGTCGGTGCTGTCTTCGATGGTGACAAATAACATCGGATCACCGGCCTTGGTCAGGATCTTATGAATATTGGTAATGACACCGGCTACGGTCACTTCGGCACCTTCTTGGTTGCGCAGGGATTTCAGGGTGGTGATAGCGCCTTTGAGCCACGGCAGATATGATTTGAAGGGATGATCACTGACATAGAGGCCGAGGAGTTCTTTTTCCCAGCCCAGTGCCACCCAGTTGGCTACTGGCTCGGCTTCTGTCAGCTTGAGCTTAGTGGAGACAGGTACGGGCAGATCAGCGAACAAATCGCTCTTGCCTAATTTGGTATTGGTCTGGATTTTCTTGTTGAACGCCAGCAGCGTTTCCAGATTCGCCAGCAGCTGTCCACGTTCGCCGAAAGCATCAAGTGCCCCGGCTTTGATCAGACTTTCTAATGATTTTTTATTTAAATCTTTGTCAGTGATACGTTTCAATAAATCTTCGAGGTCAGTGTAGTGGCCGTGAGCTTTGCGCTCTTCAATAATTGCCTCGCTGATATGTTCACCGACGTTTTTGATAGCGTTTAATCCGAAGCGCAGGGTAGTGCTTGGTGTGCCGTCAGCGTTCGGTACTACGGCGAAGGTAGTGAAGCTCTCGTTGACATCAGGCGGCAGGACACGCAGACCCATTTTATTGCATTCGTGGACTTCTTTGGAAACTTTATCAATATCGCCAAGGTCAGCGGTTAATAAGGCTGCCATGAATTGAGCAGGGAAGTGAGCTTTGAGATAAGCTGTTTGGTAAGAAATCATGGCGTAGCAGGCCGCATGAGAACGGTTGAATCCGTAGCGGGCAAAGGGCACAATAAATTCCCAGAGCTTCTGTGCTGTTTCTTTATTAATGCCATTAGCAACCATGCCGCGGATCAGTAATTCTTCCTGCTCATCTAGCAGTTTTTTTATTTTTTTACCCACGGCTTTACGGAGGATATCAGCCTGACCATAGGTGAAGCCGGCTAACTTACGTGCAATTTCCAAAATTTGTTCTTGATAGACAGCGATGCCGTAGGTATTGGATAAAATTGGTTCAAGATCAGGATGGAGATACTCAATCTGCCGAGTGCCAAGCTTACCACCGATATAGTCATCGATGAATTCCATCGGACCTGGGCGATAGAGCGAAATCATGGCAATGATATCTTCGATAGAAGTTGGTTTGAGTTTCTTCAGATAGCGTGTCATGCCGCTGGATTCCATTTGAAAGACGCCAGTAGTGTCACCACGTTGGAATAATTTGAACGTTGCTTCATCTTCGAGTGGAATAGCTTGGAGATTGATGTTTTGACCTGTTGTTTTGCGGATAATTTTCAGCGCCGTTTCCAAAATGGTCAGATTCTTCAGACCAAGGAAATCCATTTTTAATAATCCTAAATCTTCCACCGGATGCATGGAGTATTGAGAGATAATAGAGTTGTCATCAGCGCTGGAGTATTGCAACGGTACATGCTGGACTAAGGGATCTTTGGTAATCAAGACTGCGCAGGCATGAGTAGAGGCGTGTCGCGCTACACCTTCTAGCTGTTTGGCAGCGTCAATGAGTCGTTTCGCCTGATCGTCTTCGTTATAAATATCTTGTAACTCTTTCACCTTCTCCAAAGCTTCAGACAAACTAGAGAACATAGGAATGAGCTTAGAGATACGATCACAATAGCTATAGCTATAGTTCAGTACGCGGCCGACATCGCGCACAGCTGCACGGGCAGCCATGGTTCCGAAGGTGATGATCTGAGCCACATGATCAGAGCCGTATTTGCCTTCCACGTATTTCAGCACATCTTCACGACGGATATCAGCGAAGTCCATATCGATATCAGGCATGGAGATACGTTCAGGATTCAAGAATCGTTCAAAGAGTAGTTTATATTTAATCGGATCAACATCAGTGATATTGAGTAAATAGGAAACCAAACTACCAGCAGCGCTGCCGCGTCCTGGTCCGACGACGATATTATTCTGTTTAGCCCAATTGACGAAATCTTGAACAATCAAAAAGTAGGCAGCAAAACCAGTCTTGGCAATAATTTCCAGCTCGTAGTCCAGCCGGTCTTGGATACTGGCGTCCAATTGATCATAGGGTAAGCCGAAGCGTACGATACAACCCTTATGGCACAGTTGTTTGACATAGTCTTCAGGTGTGAGACCGTCTGGGACTTCGAAGTGAGGCAGGTTAATCTTGCCGAGCTCGATAGATACTTGGCAACGTTCCGCGATCACTACCGTATTGCTTATAGCTTCAGGAATATCAGCGAAGTTACGGGCCATATCTTCCGCCGGTAACAAAGAATAGTCCTCGCCGATATAGCTCATTCGATCTTTGTCAGTAATCTTGGCTTTGGTCTGCATACAAATCAAAATATCGTGGGCCAGAGCATCTTCTGATTTGACATAATGAACATCGTTTGTGGCCACCAACGGCAGATTATGTTTCTTGGCTAGCTTTTGCAGCTCAGTGTTGACGAGGCTCTGAGCTGGCATTGAAGGGCGATATTGCAGCTCGACATAGAGATTGTCAGCGCCGAAGATAGTCAGTAATCTTTCTAGATTCTTTTCAGCTTCAGCTGGATTATCTTGAGCGAGATGACGAGCTACTGGTCCATTGATACAGCCTGTTAACACTAACAATCCACTGGCATGTTGTGCCAAAATATCCCAATCGACTCGTGGTTTGTAATAAAATCCTTGCAGATGAGCAATGGAAGTGAGCTTCAGCAAGTTATGATAGCCGGTGTTGTTATACGCCAGCAGTGTTAAGTGATATGGTTTCTGGTTGCGCGTAGGAGCTGAGGTTATCGGTTCGTCACTGAGATACGCTTCGACGCCAAGAATAGGCTTGATATTAGCTTTCAAACATTTCTGATAAAACTCTATAGCACCATACATAACGCCATGGTCTGTCAGTGCCAAAGCTGGCATTGCCAAATCAGCAGCTGCTTTGACCAACTGATCAATAGTACCCATACCGTCGAGTAGGCTGTAGTGAGAATGTGTATGAAGGTGGACGAAGGACATCAAAGTAAACGTTTAGAAAACAAAATCCAGCGCACGAAAGCGCAGGATAGCATGAAGATTAGCAATGAACCTACTTATCTTTTTTTGATTTTTTTGTTTTTGGTTCGTCGCTGTCAGGTTGTCTCCAATGATCAATCATTTGCTTGAGCTGTCCGATGCCAGCTATCAAGACAGGCAGATAGGAGGTGGCGGCTTCAGTTTTTTCTCTGACGAAATGAGTCACCGCTTCTACTTGTCCGATGACGCCTTCAATTTTGTTCATAATCTGAGATGTCCGTCGCATCATACTGATGACGTAGTACATCATCCAGCAAAAAAAGAAGGTCAAGCAGGCAATTGCCAGTGAGAGTGTGAGCCAAAATATCTCGGTAGCATGGTCAAAAATCATAAATTCATTATAGCACAGGTTCACCAAACCTGAAATCCGAGGAAACGTTAATTCAAAAATTCAGGATAAAAAAACGGACCTCGTTCATTAGCTCGGTTGTCTACCCTGGAGACCAAAGAAGCGATGCGTTACTTCTGAGGATTCCAGCAAGCCGAAATAATGACGAGATCCGCCCAGAGTGTCTATCACGTGCCGATAAGGTGGGTGGCTGTAGGAAGGCCCAACCAATGGCAGTGGAGCGATAGACACCCCAAATAGGAAGTACGGAACGCCGACAAGCACAAATCTGACACTTTGAGGATCCTCGCCTGGATGCTCTCAGCCATCGAGATTTCACGAGAGGCGTTCCGTACAAAGTACAAGCACCGAGGTGCTGATGGGCAGATAGTACAATATTTATGAAGATTGTCAATAATCAATAAGGCTGGTTATTGCGAGCCGATCTTGGCGCGGCAATCTCTCATAGATTCCTTATAGAAACTACTCAATATATAGACTAGACTGCTTCCCTCACCAAGGCGGGGTCGCAGAAACCAAGTGGAGAGTTGTGATTCGGATTCAGAATTTTCATCACAAGTGCTATACTATAGCTATGCCCGTCAAGAGTCCTGAAGATCGACAAGTCGATAACGCCTTATTATACGCGCGTAATAAGCTACGCCTCCGTTTAGGTATTCTTATTGCACTCTTTTTGGTAAGCGCTTGGTCCATTATTTTCACAGCTAATGGCTATTTCGTCTATCTGGCTCAATCCAGTGATGTCTCGCGGGCAATGAAGGACCTCTGGACTGACCAATATCATTGGGCTGAGCTGCACAAACAAAATGCACCTAAGGAAATTGTTTTAGATCGTGTCTATTTGTTCCCACGAAGTAATAACACTTATGATTTGGCCGTTGAAGCCTATAATCCGAACGCTCAATGGGCAGTCACCTCGGTACAGTTTCAGTTTATTGCTGACAATCATACGGTTGCTACAGGCGTTGGGTCGTTATTGCCAGGAGAGCGACGTTTATTAACGGTCTATGACCAAAAATCTGAGACGCTGTTATTGGTACCTAATACCGTCAATTTGTTTAATTATCAGTGGAAGAAATTGTCTAACTGGACGGAAGATCAGTGGTTGTATCCTGTGCCAGCTCAGTTTCAAGCTCGCCGAGTGATTGATAATGGCGGTACTCCGGCTGTCGTCCCAGCTCGAGTCACCTGGTCTGCAACCAATAATACAGGTATTAATTTGGCTGTTGTTGCTTGGCAGGTCATCTTGCATAGTGGGGGCTCAGTGGTGTATGTTGGAGAATACCAGAGTGAGCGTATCGCTTATCGTGAAACAAGGCCTTTTAGCCTAGCGGTAACTGATACTATCAGTCGGGTTGATAGTGTTGAGGTACACCCTATGTATGATATGTTTAGCGCGACCAATACCTTTGTGCCTTCAACGAATTCAACGGACGACCCTCAACGACAAAATTTTAGACCTTAATTGCCGTCTTATATTGTGTAATGTATAGAAATTAGTTGATTGTATGTATAGTTGGTTGAGAAATCTTCGCTCCCTAGATTGGCTGCTAACGGCAGCAGTTTTATTTTTGATTATCCTTGGTCTGGCTGTTATTTATGGTATTAGTCTTAATGATCCAGCTACCAACTTTCAGTTATTTAAAAAACAGTTATTATTTGTAGGTATAGGTTTATTGGCTTTCTTTTTTCTCAGTCAGGTCAATTATCGCTTATGGCAGACCATGAGCAAACTTATTTACGCCTTCTTCGCTTTGGTATTGCTCGGTGTCTTGGTTTTCGGTACCACTATTCGCGGTACTACTGGTTGGATTCAATTCGGTGGCTTCGGAGTGCAGCCAGTGGAATTCGCCAAGATTAGCGTCATTATTTTTCTAGCGCACTATTTTAATCGTTATGGTCGTGAGTTTTTCCTTTGGAGGCATGTGATTGTTAGTGGTATCAGCGTTATGTTTATCGTCGGATTAGTACTATTACAGCCAGACCTAGGTTCATCCATGGTTATGGTAGCTACATGGATCCTGATGCTTCTCATTGTTGGCGTGCGCAAATCACATTTGATGGTATTATTTTCCATCTTTGTTATATCTTCTCTGATTGGCTGGTTCTTTGTTTTTAAGCCGTATCAGAAAGATCGTATCATGACATTTATCAACCCCCAATCAAATCCCTTGAATGAAGGCTATAATGTTCGTCAATCAGTGATTGCTATTGGTTCCGGTCAAATCTGGGGTAGGGGATTTGCTTTGGGTTCCCAGAGTCAGCTCCATTTCTTGCCAGAGCCAGAGACTGATTTTATTTTCGCTGTTTTGGCAGAGGAGTTCGGCTTCATCGGTGTTTCGCTGCTGATAGCTGCCTATGGGTTGATTCTCTATCGTTTGATACGTCTGGCCAATAGAACACGAGATAATTATGTGGCTTACTTTTGTCTTGGTTTGGCTGCTATGCTCTTAGTTCAGCTCTTCATCAATATTGGTATGAATATGGGTATCGCTCCAGTAACGGGAATTCCGCTGCCTTTTATCAGTGCTGGTGGTAGCTCGATGATAGCCTTATTAATAGCATTGGGCATGATTAATAATATGGCCGTCGACAGTAGGTAGGGGGTAGTAAACGATAATTTAGGGCTAACCTTAGCCGACTATTGACACCAAAGCTAATTCATGATTAACTATAGTCCAGTATTTATCAATAATTTGCAGCAATCTCATGGAATATATCTTAAAAGCTGAAGACCGAACACTTGGCACTGCCGGTGAATTGAAGGCTTTACGCAAGAGCAACAAAGTGCCAGTCGCTGTCTATGGCAAAGGTTTGCCTACCCAGCATCTCGCCGTCAATAATTTAGAGTTTAGCCGCGTCATGAAGGCAGCAGGTGAAAGTAGTTTGATTTCACTAGAAGTTGCCGGCAAACCAACGGTTAACGTTTTGTTAAAAGAAGTACAACTTCATCCTGTGAAGGATACTATTATTCATGCTGATTTGTATCAAATCAATATGAACGAAGAAGTAGAAGCTGAAGTTCGTTTGGTCTTCGTTGGTGAAGCCCCTGCTGTCAAAGAAAAGGGTGGTAACTTGGTAACCTCTATGGATCATTTGAAGATCAAATGTTTACCGAAAGATTTACCTCATGAGATTAGCATTGATTTGAGCAGTTTGGTTGATTTCGGTGATTCTATTACTGTAGGATCATTAGCATTACCATCAGGTGTTACAGTTGAAGACGATCCTTCTGCTACTATTGCCTCTGTAGCTGCGGTCAAAGAAGAGAAGCTAGATGCAGCTGCTCCAGAAGTAGTAATCGCTGAAGCTCAAAATCAAGGACCAGAAGCTCCAGTATCTACTGCTGATGATAAGCAGACTGGTGATAAGGGCGGTAAGAAAGAAGAGAAAAAATAACCTAGTTGTTAGATTATCTAAAAACCAGCGAAGCAGTTCGCTGGTTTTTTTGGTTGGTACTAGAGAGCGATGTGAAGCAATCGTGTCTTACCACTGAGATCAGGGAGATATCTAATTGTGGCAGTTGGTAGATTTATTTTAATCTCCTCATCCAGCAGATGCTCCTGACTTGGATCGATTTCCAACAGTATCACACTGTCTTTCGTTACGAACCTTGGTAGCTGTCGTAGTAACTGTTGGTAATAATGAAGTCCTTGCGTGCCGCCGTAGAGTGCTAGCTCTGGTTCGGACTGTATTGACGGTTCGGTCATCTGGTTG
>CAYYYA010000036.1:7573-9718 GCA_964475975.1 uncultured Gammaproteobacteria bacterium
ATTGAGAGAGTCTAACAAATTAGATTGAAGAAAATTTACCTGAGCACCGAGGCTGGCGGCATTTTCTTTAGCTATTTCCAGAGCTGTGGAAGAAATATCGAGGCCGGTGTAGGTGAATTTATTCTCGGTTTCCAAAGCTATGGAGATTATTAGGCAACCACTGCCAGTACCAACATCTAGAATGCAGGCAGTAGGAGAGGTAGCTAGTAGCTTTTTAGCCTCATCAATAATAATTTCGCTGTCAGGGCGGGGGATAAGTACATCTGGACTAACCTTGAACGTCCGGCCAAAGAAATCTCTCCGACCAATAATATAGGCTATTGGCTCGTTAGCTAAACGACGCTGGAGGAGTATTTCTGCCTGTGCGGCCTGTTCATTGGTCAGCTCTTGTTCGGGATGAGCTAATATATCGGCTTTGGTGAGATTCAAAACAAAACCCAGCAAAAGCTCGGCTTCGCTGGGAGTATAGCTATGAGATTGTAAGAGAGAGGCGGCGTTATTCAGCCACGTCTTCACTGTCGGTGATGCCATGTCTGTCAGCGTGTTGGAGAGCTGCAATAAGTGTATCAAGATCACCGTCCATGATTAACGGTAAGTTATGAGCGGTGTATTTGATACGATGATCAGTTAATCTATCTTGAGGGAAATTATACGTTCGAATCTTTTCACTGCGGTCGCCGCTGCCGATCTGGCTGTTGCGGGCTTCGGAGCGTTCGCGGTGGAGCTTTTCTTGCTGCACGGCTAATAAGCGAGTACGCATGACCTGTAGAGCTTTTAATCTATTTTGCTGCTGGGATTTCTCATCCTGACAGGTGACGATCGTATTAGTTGGGATATGGACGACGCGAACAGCTGAATAGGTAGTATTAACTGACTGTCCGCCGTTGCCGCCAGCCATGAAGGTGTCGATGCGCAAGTCTTGAGGTCGCAGCTCGATATCAGCTTCTTCTGCTTCTGGTAATACGGCAACCGTGGCAGTGGAGGTATGCACGCGACCGGCTTTCTCTGTCTCTGGTACGCGCTGCACCCGATGTACGCCGGATTCAAACTTTAACTGTTTATACACTTTGTCGCCCTTGATTTCTACGATGATTTCTTTGAAGCCGCCAAGCTCTGTCCGGCTGGAGCTGATACTGGAGATTTTCCAGCCTTTGCGGTCAGCGTAGCGTGAGTACATACGGAAAAGCTCACCAGCAAACAAAGCTGACTCGTCACCGCCGGTACCGGCCCGGATTTCCATAATGATATTTTTGCTGTCATTGGGATCAGCTGGATTGATCATTTCTTGCCATTTCTCGTCTTCGATGGCCAGCTGTGCTTTGAGACTCGTTACTTCCTCCTGAGTCATAGAAATCATCTCTTCGTCTGTTTCTTTCAGCAGCATTGTTTCCGTACGATCAAGATCAGCCGTCAGTTTATTGACACGTTCGGCTTGCTCTAGCATCAGACGGGCTTCATTGTAGCCTTTGGCTACTTCCTGCATCTTATTGCGGTCGCCGGTGACTTCCGGTAGCTGCATCTGGGCGGCGAGGTCGTCAGCTTTAGTTTTGAGAGGTTGTATGTCGATCATAGGGATGGTTTATTCAACTGGTTTCTGCGACCCCGCCTTGGCGGGGGAGCAGTCTAGTTTATATATTGAGTGGTTTTCTATAATGAAGTTATTAGAGATTGCTTCGCTTTGTCGCCCTTTCCCTCGGTAAACTCGGGACAGGCTTGGCTCAGGGTGACAAAGGCTCGCAATGACCAAATGACAGGTAAATAAAAAACTCCCTGCAAGTATAGCAAAAAGCGGGGAGTTTGTTCAGAAGTTATTTTTCAGCTTTCTTAGCTGCTTTTTTGGCTACGACTTTAGCTTTCTTGACCTTCTTACCTTTTCGAACCTTGGACTCTTCTGTCTGACGAGTGACCAAGTGCTTGAATCGGTCGATACGACCAGCGGTGTCGATGAGCTTATCTTTACCAGTGTAAAAAGGATGACAATTTGAGCAAATTTCCACATTTAGGGCTTCAACAGTGGAACCAACAGTAAAGACATTCCCGCAGGCGCAGGTAACTTTAGCTTTGGCAAAATAGGTTGGATGAGTGTCTTTTTTCATATATTTACTGTGTATCTGATACTACCAAAAGATGGATTTTTAGTCAACT
>CAYYYA010000037.1:0-9530 GCA_964475975.1 uncultured Gammaproteobacteria bacterium
TGGGTCAGAGAATACACTCAATATGCGGTGCCAATGCCTGCTACCATGTCAGTGCCGGTGCAATACACACAAGGAACTATCAAAAAAGAAACCGTCACTCGGCTGGAGACGTATAAAGGTTATAGCACCAAAGATATCAAGGATCAGTTTCTCGACGTTGTCTATCAAGATGTAGTAGATAACAATGCTATATTGGCCTTACCCTACAGTGTGGATACTATGGCCCTTTTTTACAATCGTGCACTACTGCAAGCTAATAATATCGCTGAGCCAGCACGCACGTGGGATGAGATCGTAACCCAAGCTGGATCTATCTCCAAACTTAATACGGACAACTCTTTTCTACAGTCAACTATTGCTCTCGGTACTACAAATAATATCCCGAATGCTTTTGATATTGTCTCACTGCTGATGAGCCAAGTTGGAGTACGTCTGACTGATGGTACCAATCCAACCTTTGCTAGTGATGACAAAGCTTTATCTGCTATCAATTTTTATTTAAACTTTGCGCGACCAACAACCGTCGCTTATTCATGGAACAAAGATCAAGCTAATGCCTTAGACGCTTTCACCTCAGGACGTTTGGCTTACTTCTTGGGTTACAATTATCATGCAAGTCAGATCAAACAGATAAACCCTAAACTCGATTGGGATGTCATACCAGTACCTCAAACCAGCTTAACTGCCACACCTCAAACCTACGCTAACTATTGGGTCACAATGGTGGCCAAGAAATCAAAAAATACTAGTGTCGCATGGCAAGCATTATCTGAGATGAGTAGAGCTGATCACGTGAAACCATACTTGGATCAAACAAAAAAAACTACCGCCCTACGCTCTCTGATTAAAGAACAGCAGCAAGATCCTATCATTGGACCATTTGCACAAAATGTTCTCCAAGCCCAAAGCTGGTACCGTGGTTATAACTACCCGTTAGCTGAGAAATATTTCTTGGATGCCATTAATGCTATTGCTGTCAGTCAAACGCCATCATTAGAACCATTGAAGGCTCTGACCGGACAAATCCGTCAGACTTACGAACCACCACAACAAAAATGACAAACCTCCTACATTTTGTAGTATCGTTACGTTTCATTACTCCTGTTCACGCAGCCAGCCAAGGTTTCAATCTTATCGGGCAGATACCCTGCGCTGACAGAGGTGATTGTACTATTACAGAAATTATTAATGGCTTCGGTATTTTGATGAATTGGGCTGTCAGCATCAGTGGCGCTATTGCCCTACTCCTATTCATTGTTGGCGGTGTCTATCTCTTGGCCAGTGCCGGACGGGCTGACTGGGTCAAACGTGGCAAAGATATTCTCGTAGGCACCAGCGTAGCTTTATTCTTTATCTTCAGTAGTTGGCTGATTGTTAACTTTGTTGTCACTGCGCTTGTTCAAGATAATCAATTCAAACTCCAACCAGGACTCGAGACAGCTCCTTATGGTCCTAATCTTGATGGTCCTAATATCTTCTGCCAGCAGGAGAACCGTGAGGGTGTGCTTTGCGGTGGACCTGAAGCCAAAGGCGCAATGATCTGCCATAATCAGCGCTGTATCAGCAAATGCAGCTATCAGTTCTTATCGACTGGCCAAGATTATGAGTGTCGTCAGCCAACCGACTGCAACTTCCCTTCTGGCGGTAGCTGTCAAAATTCTATTAACTGCCAACCAGGATCTAACCTCTGCGCACCAAAAGCCTATCTCAATCCGAGCGCAACCCTAGACTATGTCTGTTGCTATCCTGCACCACAATAATCAACTAACCTTTAATGAGCTCTACTTCTATGAAAAAAATATCTGCCCTAATTATCGCTACCGCCTTTCTCCTAACGGAAAAAGTTCAAGCCGTTGCTCTGCCAAATCCCTTAGGCTCAGTCAACACTGTGCCTGAATTAATCAACAGAGCTATCATCGCTATTCTGGGAATTGTCGGCGCTTTAGCATTATTAATGTTTGTCTGGGGAGGTTTACTCTGGATGACCAGCGGTGGAAATTCTGATCAAGTAAAAAAGGGGCGCGAGACATTAGTCTGGGCTTCGATTGGTTTGCTGATTATCTTCGCTAGCTACTCTCTCGTCAACACAATCTTCCGCGCGTTGCTCGGAGCAAATTGAGAAAGAGGCATTTTTTTGGTATACTGTAGTTAGTTTTAAAAAAAATACACTTGAAGGGAGGTGAATTGATGAAAAAAATTTTACAAACGCTATCAACACTACCAGCATTAGCTATTGGTTGGGCTATCACTTCACCTGTTCACGCGGTCTCTGTTGATTTTCCTGGTGATGGATCGTTCGCTGGCTTCGCTTCTCAAGATATCAAAATCACTATCAGTAATATTGTACAGATAGTGTTGAGCTTCCTGGGTATTCTCACCATCCTTATTATTCTGCTCGGTGGTTTCAAATGGATGACGAGCGGCGGTAGTGAAGAAAAAATTACCGAAGCTAAGAAACTTATCAGCGCCGGTATTGTCGGTCTCGTTATTGTCTTAGCGGCTTATGGTATTGCTGGCTTCGTGGTCAATAACCTCGCGGCAGCAGTTTAGTTGTTATAGTCTAGACTATAGCCCCCGAATCGCATTGGTTCAGGGGTTTAGGCCTAACCTATATCTAACAGATGAAAAAAATATTTTTTGCAGCCTTTACGACCGTGCTGTGTCTGCCTCTTACGGCTTTAGCACTTGACTATGGTCTAGGTACTGCTGCTGACGGTACAAATCTCACTCCGGTCTCAGCCGAAGTATTAGCTGCCAATGTTATTCGTATTATCTTAGGCTTTGTAGGAATTATCTTCCTCCTGCTGGTTATTTATGCTGGATTTCTCTGGATGGTTGGAGGACGCGATGGTAATGAGGAAGCTATTAGCAAGGCCAAATCATTATTAACAAATGCTACTATAGGACTTCTCGTGATTGTCGCTGCTTACAGTATTACCTACTACATTACGCTCTATCTCCTGCAAGCTACACAGCCAACTGTGCAACCTCCAGCTCAGACAGCACCGACTACAGGTTCCTAAACTTTCTACTATCACCATGATCAAAAAACTAACATCACTCGTTCTACTCGCCAGTCTCTTGCCGAGCATGTCACGTGCAGCCGGTATTAATATTCTTGGTGATATCACACGTACAGGTCAGGCTATCTACGGCTCAAATGCACAACACATTGATCCCAAAATAATTATTTCCAATATTGTACAAATAGCTTTGGGCTTTCTTGGTTTTATTTTTATCCTACTACTTCTCTATGCAGGCTTCCGTTGGATGACATCTGAAGGGAATGAAAGTACTATCGAAGAAGCCAAAGCCACCATCCGCTCGTCAACCATTGGATTGATAATTGTCTTAGCTGCTTATAGTATCGCCGCCTTTATCAGCAGCTCGCTTCAGCAAGCAGTATAAAATTTTTACAAAAAAGAAAACCTCCCCGCTCCTACATCGTTACGATGATTCGCGGGGAGGCCTTTTTATTTTCGGATGTCAGCGCGGCGTGTGCAGCTTCACCGGTTGCTTGCCAGGATGTTCCACGAGGACGATTTCCTGCGGGTCGGGTGTCGCCTTGATGTCCCGAGGGAAAATCAGGACATCGACGGATTCGTAGTGAATCTTGTTGAACTCATCCGTCCACCAGTAGCCGACCCGGGTGTGAAACCCCATGAATTGGGAGAATGTATACATGGTATAGGTGCCGTTCGGCTCCAACACCAGCGAGCGTGCCTGTTCCAGCTCCGGCGGCTGACCTTGCGCGGTTTGCTTGACCGACCAGAAGGTAGCACGGTGAGAAGGAAACTCCGGCAGCTTGGTTCCGGGATTAGGGATCATGTGACCCTCATCCAGACTGACCATGACCGGCCAGCGGATCTCACTGCGGAATCTCACCAGCGTCAGCTGCTGACCGTAGGCTTCCTTTCTGAGGTCGTCACCGCTGATGACAACAACCCCGACAATCCCACTGCCCACCTTGTAGACAGCACAACCGGGCAGCGTGATGGCTAGAGCAGCCAACAGTGAAAGCAGAACATTGTTCTTCACGAGACACCTCCAGGAAAATTGCTATCGTTAGCCGTAAAATTACGGCATTTTGCCTAGGTTTAGGCGTTAACAAAGGACATAACTATATTATTACATATTATTGATATAATGTCAATATAGCCTTGTTATCTACTCTCTTCTACAATATGGACATCATATGGTCACTTTTTTCAAACAACATCAGTTAGCTATCCTGTGGTTAGTCGTCATTGCCTACGTACTAACTTTTTTTTATTTCACCTGGTTCAAATTAACGCACTTTGGCTACGATAATCTTGACTTGGCAATTTTTAATAACAGTTTATATAACCTTAGTCACTTTGGAGCATTAGATAATAGCATCCATCCTCCTAGCTACTGGGGTGATCATGCCTCTTTGTTCCTCTATCTATTGGTTCCGCTCTATACTTTGATATCTTCACCACTACTTCTTCTCTGGTTGCAAGTTTTATTTTTAGCTGCTTGCGTCTGGCCACTCTATCTCATATCCCGAAAAAGACTTTCAGCTATCAAAACACTGGTCATCTGCTTATTGTGGTTGGTTAATCCAGTTCTCCATAACATGACCATGTTCGAATTCAGTCTGGTGCCATTCGCCATGTTCTGGCTACTCTGGTCGTGGTATTGGTATGAGAAGCAACATATTTGGTTATGGCTTGTCTTTTCTGCTCTAGCGCTTAGCTGTCGTGAGGATATAGCTTTAATTATTTTATTCTACGGCATTATAGCGTGGTGGGATAAAAGATCATGGCTCTGGAGACTTATTCCTATTATTGTTGGGCTGAGTTGGTTTGCAGCTATGCAAACCATTATCCAACACTATGCTGCCAATGGAAATTATAAATTCTCAATCTATTATCTTTGGATTTTCCAGAGCTCGTTTGGCAACATTATTCAACATTTCTTAACTTGGGGTAATGTTGAGTTGGTTCTTGGTATGTTGTTTCCGCTTTTTTTCTTGCCACTTGTTCGACCAAAATTTTTATTACTACTCTTAGCGCCATTAGCTTCAATGGTGCTTAGCAATAGTGGCGGCAGCGAGTTGGTGCTCAAGAGTCATTACGGCGGACTATTATTGTGGCCACTTTTTATCGCGCTTATTTTTTGGTTGGATGGCGGAAAACTACCAAAGAAAGTTCGTGAGCTCTTTCCGGAGACCTATTTCATATATGGCTTGCTTCTTCTGGCCAGCGTCTACGCTAGTCTGACCTATGGGTCAATCATACCTTGGCTGCGGTATCACCCAGACACCGGCCGTGATCAAGCCTATAACCAAGCGTTACAACAGATACCTTCGCAAGCTGCTGTAGCTACTACCTATTCATTCTTATCCAATCTATCCTCACGACACACATTACAGCTCCTACCCTATGCCTACGCTGGTAAAGGACAGTTTGCTCTAACTGACTATACGCTTGATTCCTCAATTGACTATCTTGTCATTGATTGGCAGGAAATGATCTATGCCCAAGCTCACTATCCGAGTCGCTATCCACACAGTGTCAACCATCAATCCATGCTGACTCAATGGCACATGATCAGCAGCCAATTCAATCCTATCTGGCAAAAAGGAACTGTCATGATTATGCAGCGACAGTCAGAACCAAAACCACTTGCGCTCATCACTTCCTCCACAGCCCAGAACCTATCCATGATTACCACTCAACAATCTGATGGCATAGCAGTGCACATCGAAGGTCCGCTGCCTCCGCAGGAGCTTTATCTAGAAGTAGCAAGCGATAAACAGCTCTGGCGCTGGCCAGTCGCTTATGGACTCTATGAACCTGACCATACTACCAGTACGAAAAAAATCGACATGCTGTTGCCGATTTCATCATCAGGTACTATCAAACTCTACTCTTGGGACAAGGCTCAACTGCGTCTTAATGCTTTGAATTCTATTTCAGCAGAATGGTCTAATCAAACGTTGCTGCTAGAAAAAACGTTCTAAATTAATTACCTATAGGCAGGATAACCTTATACACTGCTCCATCCGTGTAGGAATATTTTTTTTGTAGATAGGGCTGTTGCTCGAGCCAGTGATAATACCTAGCTCCTCTGTCCTCATCATAAAGTGTCATCAGATAGCTTATGTGGTTATCACGAAGGAATGCTTGTCTATCCATGCCGGTGGAGCCTGACCAGAATTCATTACTTTGCTGTTCTTTGACGACGAAGTTCACCGTCTGATGTGCATGACCGACAAACACCCTACGTCCGGTATACGCTGGTATAAGAAGGTTCAAATCGTTATTTGATGACAGGAATATAGCTCGATCATTTGTTTCTTGCTTTAGTTGATTGAACGTTTGATGTAAATCATCGTTCAAAAAAAATCTTTGGTCATTGGCGATGATAGGGAATTGTTGCAATGGCAACCACAAACTATAAAAACTTCCTGTACATAACAGCATAATAGACAGGGCATAAAATAATCCGCGCGCATAGATAGACTTCAGTTGCTTTCCAAGACGACGTAGTCCCAAATAGGCCACAAATCCTAGCGGGATCTGCCACGCATTGGCAAAACGACGATTGTAGTCAAAAGGTAGATAAAGCAAAAACCAAATCGCCACTGACCAGATCGCTATCCATAGCCACCAGATAGAATCATATTTACGTTTGACTACCTCATACAGACCGACTACCCACAGTGGCACAAGCCAGCCAAGCCCGACGATATAATTATACAAAGGTGGCGAATAGACTAAATTTTGTTTCGACCAGCCAGATATAGCTAGGTCTGACTGCAGACCAAGATAGACATAGAGCGCTCCCAGAATAAGTCCAATAGTAACAGCGAGAAAATAGCGAGCTAAGGACCACGGAGCACCTCGCCATAATTTATAAGCCAAAAGTAAACCCATAACGCCCATTACAATCCAAAAATCATACGGATGCATGATTACTAAAAAAGCTGACATCCCCGCTAGGATGGTTGCTCGCTGCCAGCTCCACTGATGACGCCAGAGAAGCACCAGCATCATCGTACTTACTAGCATGATATGAGAGAGGATGAAGAGTGGAGACTGTCCGCTGTTTGATAGTGGAGCCATCTCAGTCACATAGAGATCGACGGGCTTATTCAAAATGATATTAAACCTACTCGTCAATGTAGCTGGTTGGAAGTAGCTAAAGAGCCACCCCCAGCCCGTGCTAAAAAGAACAACAAAGGTGGCGGCCAGCTGATCAATAAATGAGCTAAATAATTTCTTACTAACAAACCACAATAAACCCACCATGAGGATTACTAATAAGATTCGATAGACGTTATATACTATATCGTTTGATAGTCCCAGCCAGTAACCTGTCTGCCCTATTAGCCACCAGTGAGGAGAAAAAAATAGTCCTTTCTGCGGTTCGCTCGTATGCAGATTTTTCATCATGATGATACCCTGTCGTCCCTGCTCAATCTGAGAATAATAAACTAGTTTATCTGAAGTTGCGAAAAAATTTACACCTGTGTAATGACTCTGAGATGTAGAGTGATTATAACCCGCAGCAATAAATAGATTTGTAACAACGACAAAAAAGATGGTTATAATCCAGAAGGCAATATTAGAGCGATAATTCGTCCACACGATTATAGAGATTAACTTTATAAATGCGGGCACTTGGTCCTTGGTACGCTAAAACAAAATTATTGTTATTATCAAGAGCCTTAATAAATTCTCGAGCATCATTAGTCACTAAGACATACTTTGATTTGAAAGAAGTAGCGATGATAATATCTATCTGTTCCGTTGTTTGAGCTGTTGTAATACTGGTCCACGTGTCATACAGCGCTGGATTATAGTTATACATAAAGGTAGGATCCAGCCCCACTAAATAGTAATTCTTCTGATTATAATAAAATAACATCGGCCATAAATCCCAGTCACTATGAAAGACAATATCACCTTCTTGGCTGTTCTCAGCTAGCCAGCGTGATTCTGCTGCCAAACCGTTCATAGGAAAACCACTATTCGCAATCCACGCATGTACAGTATATGTATCGCGCAATAAGACGCCAAAAAAGAGTGGGGTCATAAGAATAGTAAAGGTCCACATGTAGAGTGGCAAAATAATAGAATTGTCAGTCAGCGAAGTGTATCGACGCCAAAGCTCTCGCCAATGAAAATTCGGCCAAGCCTCGTGCCAAACTGATCCCAGAGCAATAAAGATAAAGGGCGTAGAAAACTCTACATACCTACGAGATTTAACCGTAAAAATAAAAAATACTATGGCCAAGGTTACCAGCCACCACGACTGAACAGTGAGGTGGCGATGTCGTTTCCAACTAAAGATAGCTACTAGCAATGCTAGCGTCACTGGAAAAATATGAAACAGCACAGCGTCTTTGAGGTTGAGAGGTAGCCACTCAGACCCAACATTAATACGGCCAGCATAGTTAATAATACCGATTTGAACTATCTGCTGCCAATAAAAATACAAATTGTAGGGCCAATAAGGATTAAAAACCAATCCAATAACGGTACCGATGAGACTCGCTATTAATAATTTCCAGGCGGGATTATTGCTCCACGAAAAAGCTCGTCGCCAACCAACGGTAATAGTGCTTAAGACCCAATAAACACCGATAACAGCCACTCCCAATATCCATCCTCCATAGAGCCATACATAGAGTCCTTGAAGAATAGCTACGACAATCCAGCGATGTTTCAGAGCTGCCATAATAATACAAAGCAGAACGATAAGTGACAGACTATTAGCCTTGACCAGACCAAGACGAAACGTAAATGAAGCAGAGAACATTAATAAGAATGTCAGAAGTGGTGCGATACTACCTGCCGTCTTACGCACGAGACGATGAAAGGTCAAGAAAAAAAGAGACATAAAGACTATCGTAGCCATCTTTCCTCCCAACAGAGGGTCGCCTAATTTAACAAAAGGTACCAAGGCTAAATGATAAAGAAAATGCTGGTCAGTAAAATGTTGAGTTAGGGTCGTGAATTGCATCCAAGGTAGCTGAGTCAATATCTTACCTTGCGATAAAAAAAGCGCCATCTGTACATGGAAGAAACCATCTGGATCACCGTAGGCTTTGTGGAACTGCCAGAAAGTACCTAGTATTAAAGAAAATAAAAACACCAGCAGATACTCTAGCTGGGTCCTTTTCGCAATACTAATAATTCTCATGTGGCCGTAAAAAGCTAAATCTTCCAAAAGCATGGTATGGAAGAGTTAGCGGATAATTAACGTAGCTGTTGTTTAAAATAGTCGACCCAAGGAATGGCGGTTGTATCGCGACCCTGATCTACAGCTACCTTATAGGTCAAACTAGCACTCCAGTAGAGACAACGCAAGGCCTGAGTCAAACGGTCGCCTTTGAAGGCCTTATCATAGACATTTATTTTTTGTTGTTTAAAAATAGCTTCCGATAGAGCATAGCGTTTCTGGACTGGTGAATAGTAGCTACCGGAAGACAAAAATATTGCTACCCATTCTTTCTTAGGATTCCTAAGCGAAGCTAACCCCTCAAGGAGATGATG
>CAYYYA010000038.1:0-3859 GCA_964475975.1 uncultured Gammaproteobacteria bacterium
ATGTATCACATCGCTATGTGATAAACCATTTTCCCCAAAGTCCTGAGCAGGATAGATCGATTATTTCCTACGGCAAACACCTGAGTCTTATGAGTATCTTACCGACCATAGCTGGTCAAGTAGATAAGATTCTAGTCTTTCATTACCTCGGTACAGCACAATTGGCTATCTACTCCTTCGCAACTACGCTACCAGACCAAGTCAAAATTATTTTCAAGAACCTAAACGCTCTAGCTTTCCCGAAGATGGCAGCGATGGATAGTGCAACGTTAAAGAAGAGTGTCATTTCTAAAACAGTTCGTCTCATGATTCTATCTGGGTCTCTGACGGTAGTGTACATCATAGCTGCACCACTCCTCTTCCAACTGTTTTTACCTCAATACACAGCTTCAATTGGCCTATCTCAAATCTTTGCTCTCTCAATCCTGATTCATCCTGCTGGCTTACTCCTGACAGCCCTCCAGTCACAGAAAGCAAAAAAAGAGCTGTATCTATTTAATACATACTCTCCTATCGCACAAATCGCTATATTATTTATCTGTCTCTCCTATTTTGGATTAGTTGGACTAATAGCCGCTCGCGTTCTGATACGAGTCATGAATGCTCTTATTTCGTTATTGTTAGTTTTACGAGTCAAAGATTCTGCCCCAGTGAGTCAAATATCCGTTGGCTAACGCCGCCATCCCACATTGGGATTGCCCGCGACTGAAAGTCCTGTCGAGCTAGGTGCTCGAGTATCAGAGGAACAGCTTCGATTGATATAGGAAATAGTTTATTTGATCCTAAGGTTAAGGTCACCGGTCGCTCAGTATTATCGCGCAAACTGCAACAGGGAATTCCCAGATGAGACGTCTCTTCTTGGATACCTCCTGAATCTGTCACCACACCAGCGCTATCAGTTACCAATTTCATAAAATCAAAGTACCCCAAAGGATCAATAATCTGTAGTGGTTCTAGTAAATAGGACAACTTCAAATTATTGATTTTTTGTTTTGTTCCTGGATGTAGCGGGAACACAACATGTGTTGTTTCATTAATTTTATTTAAGATATTCAGAATAGTCCGTAATGAATCCTCACTGTCTGTATTCTCCACTCGATGAATAGTGGCGACAATATACTGTTTTGGCTCTAGCGTAAGCTCTGAAATAATAGTACTTGCCTGAATATTAGGCTGATATAACTCGAGACTTTCAATCATCAAATTGCCGACTGGATGAATCTTTGCGGGCGGAATACCCTCTTTCAATAAATTTGTGACAGCTTGTTCCTCTGTGGTGTAGAGCAGCTCTGATAAATGGTCAACTATCACACGATTTATTTCCTCTGGCATACGTCTATCATGACTGCGCAAGCCTGCTTCAATATGTATCAAACGGCAATTATTTTTCGCCGCAGCCAGAGCGCCTGCTAATGTTGAGTTGACATCACCAACAACGATAGCAGCATCAAATTTTTCTTTATGGAAAATATCCATTAGCGAACTAAACATTTTACCGATCTTCTCAGTATGAAATTCTGCCTCGATGTGCAGCATGATATCTGGTTTTGGTATCCCCATCTGATCAAAAAAAACCTTTGACATATTCTCATCGAAGTGTTGTCCTGTATGGATAAGCACTAACTCAAAACCGGGATATTCTTTTACCCTTTGGGTTAGTGGTGCTACTTTGACGAAATTCGGTCGCGCTCCAAGGATAATAGCTATTCTTTTTTTAGACATGGTTATCGATTTTTATTAGTGACGCAACTTTCTTCTGACCCCATCCATCAGCAAGAAATGTATCCTGACCTAAAGCCAACATAACTGCTATCTTAGTAGGTGTAGTCATAGTATCACTACCAAAGAATCTGTCGATATCACCAAGGGAAATAGCTGTGTACAGTGCAGAATCAACTGTTGGCCGATTCCCTGCTACTTCTGCATACATGACGAGGTTATATAAGGCATGACGCTGATCAAAAATGCCGGTAATACCCAAACATTTGGGATTTAGATTAGTTAAACCTAATTTTTTTTCGACTCGATTCTTGGCAGTCAAAAAAGGATCTGCCTGCTGGGGACTCTCAGGATCAAGCACACCACCAGCAGCGTCAATTTTGCCGGCGTTTTCTGGTGAGTCGACAGGTCGCAGACTAAAATAAAAAACTTTAGCAACTCTATCAAATATCACACAACAGGTAGATAACGCATTACACGCCTTCGCTATCTTTGATTTAGAGGCAAGCTCAATGAGCGCATAATACGTAAAATATCTCAACGGTCTGACTGAAATATCTATTTGACCAGATACAGGATCAATTACGTTAAACTTTGGGTTTCCTAAAAGTGAGCCGTTGGTAGCTTTCGGATTCCGTGCTTGAAATCGCTTAACCTCTTCGACTACCTCGCGTTCTAATTCTTCGTTTTCAGAGATATCAGCTAATAATAACTCTGATCCAATGTTGAGTTTAATTGAATCGAAAGTATAACCAAGTTGGTTTAAAATCGAGCAGCCTGAAAGATCAAACTTATGGATCTCAGATGAAATACCAGACATTTCAATAAGACTATTGAAGTCGGTAATAACTCTTCATCCAATCAATAGTCTTCTTCAAACCTTCTTCAAAAGAGAAGCTAATTTGATGATTTAAATCACGGATAGCCTTTTCGAAGGAGACTTCTTTTTTCTTAGTGGTTAAAATCTCAGAATCTTTATATTCTATGAGGCGTTCATCAGCACCCGTTAATCTCCATACTGTACGAGCCAAGGTCTCGATATCATGGTATTCGCCGCCACCGACATTATATACTTCACCCGGTTTAAAATTATTGACGATATTACTGAGAGTTCTGCAGGTGTCATCAAGATAGCTCGAAGTACGATAGTGACCGCGATAGACAGTCACCGGTAAACCAAAAAGCGCATGATACATGAATTTACAATTGACACTTCTATATGGTGTATACCACTCGCCCGGGCCATAGGTATTGAAAAGACGAACTGTGACTGTCTCTGTCTGATGCTGGATGCGAGAGTTACGGATCTGCATTTCATTGACCCATTTAGTAATAGCGTAGTCATTCATCTGTTTGATCTCTTTCTCTTCCATCACCTTTTCCTCCATCACTCCCTCATAATCACCGTAGACTTCTGAGCTGCTGAAATGAATCATACGAAATTTGTATTTCTCCTGCAATCTGATCATATTCTTGGTTCCGACACAGTTTGAGCGCCACAACTGCTCATAATAATCCTCTCCGTTCCAGCGACCGAATTCTGCAGCACAGTTATAAACGTAATCAAAGGGACCTGCTTTTTCAAATACTCGCTCAATCTGACGATAATCAGAGATATCAGCACGAGCATAATTGAACTGTGACCGTGAGGCCATCTCATGCTCCCAACCAATCTCACCTAATCCATGATGAAGATCCACACCAAAAACCTGATGAGCCCGATCAGATAGTATCGCTGCTAGTTTTGAACCGATCACCCCCCGAGATCCGGTAATAAGTATTCTTGCCATATTATTTTTTCCTTGCTTTTACTGCTAAGTGTCTACCTAAAAATATAGGCAAACGATTTAATAATTTTTCAAAAATGATTATCAATTTCTGTAAAATCGGAACATGCAGAGGAAATTTGATAATAGCATTGCCATAGGGACCATCGATAAAAGAAACTGACGACAAGGACTCAATCTCCAAATCATGAGACTCAAGCCAATGACGCATAGTAGTTTTGGTAAATTCACGAACATGAGCATCACCATGTGCATTCAGCTCCTCAGTACTAAAATGCTCAAGTGACGTAAACTTTCTTTTTCCAACTGTACGCATCAGTCGACCCCACCAGGTACCGTCACTATTGAGATTT
>CAYYYA010000038.1:3869-8657 GCA_964475975.1 uncultured Gammaproteobacteria bacterium
GTACTGTGATTATGAGATGACCATTTGGTTTCAATACGCGTATCAGTTCGTTGAGCGCCACATCCTTATCATGGACATGCTCCAAAACCTCACCGCATATAATACTATCAAATTTTGCATCGGGATACGGCAGGCTCTCAATCAGAGCTTTTTCAAAAAAAAGATTACCAACTCCGAGATTTGCCTTATTCTCATTGGCTTTGTCTATAAATCCTTGAGAAATATCAGTACCATATCCCTCATGAATTTTATCAGCCAACTTAAAAAGCTGTCTCCCCGAAGCGCACCCAACATCTAAAATAACATCTGTAGATTTAGGAGCAACCAGCTGATAAATCTTTTCTTCTCTAAGAAAGTTAGTTAAACCTACACGGTGTGTGGGATTAAATTTGTATGTCAGGTAACGGTCGCCTTTGGCACCCGCGAATTCGTCCCACATCTGAGTATAGCCGTGATCTGTCATATTACAGTTTAGTTAAATAATTGTTGATTAAAACTCCTTGATGTTCCCATGTTAAATTTTGACTAACGAACTCTCTCGCCCTCTGACCCATCTCATAACGCTCGCCAGTCGATAAATCAGCAATATCGCATAAAGCCTGATAGAGATTTTGTCCAATAGATTCAGCTGGTATGATTTTCACAAAGGTATCAGAGGCTGCAAAGAGCTCAGACACAGGACCGACAGCTGTCAAAATCGTAGGAATACCGGTAGCCAAATACTCTGGTAATTTGGACGGGTAGGCATACTGGGTCATCTTAACACGAGGCCGAGCTATCACCAAAACGTCAGAATGGGCTAAAATCGCATTTACCTCAGTATGGGGGACATTGTAATACATATCGGCTATTGAGAGCAAGCCAGCCTGATCAATCATAGCTTCCGCCTTCTTTTGGTCCCCACTGAGCACTAATCTAAGCCTAAATTTCAGATTCCCCGCTTGGCGCAATCTGGAAGTTGCCTCGAGTAAATAACCAAAGCCTTGGTATGACTGATAGTTCCCCGCGTAGCCGATTGTAAAGACCTTCGGTGATTCTTGTGGCGCTAGCGGTTGAAAATCTGCCAACTTCACACCGCCATAAATTGTCTGAATATTGCTATTATTCCAGCCATAGAAGTCTTTCAAGGTACCAGAAACGGTAAAAATTAAATCGAAAAACATCAGCTGCAGCCGACCTATCCATTCCAAGGCTAGTTTCTTTGGTAATGAAATACGTTTCTGATAGTACCACTCGTCAAAATACAATCCATGCAAATCGATCACTATTTTAACTCCTGTTAAAAACTTGAGAATAATAGGTAATGGTATTAATAACTCTGAAGTAATAAAGACAATATCAATATTCTGCTCTCGAATTAATTTCTTAAAATACAAAATCGTAGCTACTTTCGATAACCGTGGATACGTAATAAAACGTATGTCTGGATCGGGATCCATGTTTTCGGCTACGACAACAAGTTGATGCTCTTTCTTTATCTGCTGAAAAAACTCTTTAATACGAATAGGTGTCCCTTTGATAGGCTTCTCCAGTGGTCCGTTTGCAATAAATAAGATTCTTTTCATGCTATCTTGAGTGACGTAGTTTGGAAAATATTTTCTTTATAAACATTAACTTCTCTATCATACGATACACACCACTTGTATAGGTATAGGTATATTCATCAACGACATTACCACCGAACGACATTTTAAATTTCGTGATGTTGGCCGTTTTAGGATTATTGAAATTAACTGAAGCTAAATCGAGAAATGTGTAACCCTCTGATTTTCCCCACTGACACACCTCCCACATCAAACGACGACTAGCATTACTGATGACTTTATACATTTCCTGATCGTGCTCGCGCAATCGCAAGGAAAAAATTGAACGCAGACGCAAAAAACCAGCAAATTTTATAACCAGCAGCGCAGAAATAAGCTGGTCTTTGTAATAAGCTTTGAACGCAACACAATCATTCAATTTTTTCTTAGAGACTGGTACGCGCTGCTGCAAATGTTCAAAATCTTGATATAGTGAATACACTTCGTCGTCAACCTGATGCGCGAACTCAAAGCGCAGCTGGCTATTCCTCTCAGTCTTATGTATTTCGTTACGAGTGGTATCGCTAAATTTTTTGAATATTTCCTCCAATGATAACGTTAAGTCAATGAGCGCTGTAGTTTTTTTTCGTAAGTGATATTGAGGCAGCTCCATCGCCTTGTACGTACTGATAATAATTCGGTGATAGCCACCTCTACCGACAACCTCGTGGGCTTTTTCGTCATCAAACAATACGAGGACTGTCTTTAGACCAAATTTTTTTGATTCCTGTATCATGACTTTAGATTACGAAGAAAACTTCCAAGATATAACCCTACCTTAAAACTAATGATGGAACTTGATACTCGATTCAAACAATTTTTCAAAAAATACTGATGCTTTTCTGATGTTTTGAGGTCATTCAACCCAACTCCGGCACACACTACCGTCTGATAGCCGGCATCATAGACGACTGATAGCAGCTCTTTATTCCAGCGAGCATAGGGAAACGAAAAAGAACAAACAGCATGACCAATTATGTCCTCTATCTTTTTTTTCGAGTTTATTATTTCCTCACGAGCTTCCGAGGCACCCATCTCGGTCAATCGCATATGAGACCAGGCATGAGAACCAATTTCCATCCCTGCTTCCGCCAGCTGCTTAACATCGCTCCAATCAAGATAGATCTCAGACCCTATAGATTCAGGAGTCAGACCTGACTCCTGATGTTTGGCTGCGAGCTTCGCCAGATCAGAAGTACTTGCCTGATGACGCACGTGGGTAATTTCTTCTTCAATCTGCTGTGCTGTCAGTCCGTGCCGACGTAAATACTCACGATGCATTATTGTCCATTGAATATGTGTGCGCTCAATCAAGCCAACAGCTACGAAGAACGTTGCGGGGATTTTGTAACGCTGTAAAATCGGCAACACTACTGTGAGATTATCTTTGAAACCGTCGTCAAAGTACAAGACCGTCGGCTTAGATATCTGTGATGTCATAGCCTGCTCAATATCCTTCAGTGCTATAAAGGTATGTCCCCGCTTGATTAAATATTGTAATCGCTGCTCGAAAATCTCAGAGGCTAGCGTCAAATCAGGATACAAGCTACTGGAATTATTTTTTTCGTCTGAAATACTATGAAAATTTAAAACGAAAATCTTTCGTCGCAAAAATATGCTCGTAAGAAAATTTATACCAGTATAATGTAACAATGTCATCCAACTATTTTTGTTCATGGTAGTTCACTTGGTGTTGAGCGATAAATCCTGTTATATCCTGTCCACGTTTTCCCCAGGTATAAATCTGACCATCAGCCTGAGCCTGCGCCACAATGTGCTGCTTCAGAGGCTGATCCTTTACCAATCGTTCGATAGCACTCGTCCAGGACTGCGGATCCTTATAGTCCACTAATAGAGCATTACGTTCAGAAACAAGAATCTCCGCTATTGCTTGGGTCTGAGCAGCAACGATAGGCAAACCAGAAACCAGATATTCAAATATCTTCGTTGGCGAGTTACCGATTTGCGCTCCTGCAGCTGGTATCACCAAAAGATCAAATGCTTTGATATACTGTGCTACTATCTCTTTTTTCACCCACGGTACAAAAACAACTCTATCAGCCACGCCTAATTGTTCAGATAATTGTTCTAACTCGTTAGTATCATTACCGCGTTTACCTACGCCAACAAAAATATAATCGGTTGGCAACAATGGTAAGGCAGATATGATATCTTCAATACCATAGGAATCATTATTTCCTGTTCGTGAAAGATTACCCGTATATCCTAGGATAATTTTATCACTCGGCAATCCCAACGACCGGCGTAAATCCTGAGCAGAAGTTTGGATATGGGCAAATCGTTCAGGCTCGGCGGCGGAGCAAAATGATACTATCATCGGCTTATGCAGCACCTGATAATGATCGGCTAGAGCTCTACTAATAACAATAATTCCCTCCGAGATCCGTGCTAAGCCGACAACAAGTCTCTGACTCGCTGGTTTATGCAATACTGCATGAATTTCAAAAAATAAAGGTAATTTCAAAATTTTTTTTGCAAACCAAGCAACTGGATACAAGAACGGATCACGACAGTATATGACAACACCTGCTCGTGGCTGCTTGAGTAGCCAGCGAATCAGTGTCATATTAGAAAAAAACATTTCTAGCTTTCGTGCCCAGAGAAACTGTTTTTCTGTAATTGTCCGACCAAATGATCGCAGCGAAATTATTTCAAAGGGATTAGAAACAAACTGACGTGAAAAAAACTCCTGCTTTTCTTGATCGGTAACCACGCTATGATCAGTACTGACCAATGTTACCTGCCAGCCACCTGACATTTGTATAGCCTCACAGGTCTTAATGGTGTTATAGACGTGAGCACGCGGTGACTGAAGATTCATGCGTGTCAGGTAGATTAGTCGCTTCATAGTAGTGCTATGGTTTTTTCGTATCGTTGACGAAGCTCAGTTAGTGAAAATGGTTTCGTCTGTGCTGGTAGCTTCCAGAGCGTATCGCAGAGTACATACAGAGCTACCAACGTAGGTGTTACGCCTGAAGATGAGCTGACAAAGATTCTAATGCAACCTTATCGAGCTGACCTCCATTTCTTCGCAATAAAAGTTGCCAGATATCATAACCCGCAAGATTAATAATTCCGAAGCGTTCACAATCAATAACTCCGATACTACCCTTCTCATCAATCAACACATTATCAAGAGTAAAATCACCGTGCTGCGCAACCCGCGGCCAAACAATTGCTTCAT
>CAYYYA010000039.1:0-1402 GCA_964475975.1 uncultured Gammaproteobacteria bacterium
CCGCCACACTGAAAATTACAAGATGACCCTGTGGGTCTTTTTTTGATATAATGACTGTCAATTAGCATATGACACCAAACATGAACACAATATACGATTATCTGTTTCCGCACGACAGTAAATTTAACAGTATACCGAAAAAAGAGTTAAGTAACTCGATAAGTGATTTAATGTCTAAGCGAAAGGTTAAAAGGAGTGATATTGGTTCATTAATACAATTACGTTATACAGGAACTGCCAAGAAATTAAGAGTTCAGTTGGAAAGAGCAAAGTTTAAAAAAAATCTTAATCATCTCATCGCCCTGATAGGTGCTTTTAATTACATCATGGGCATAAGCGTTTTTAAGAAGAACGGGCAGCAAGAGATACGATCAAAGCTAACTTCAATAATGATGGGTCCATCTCAAGCGATTCAATTTTTACAGATTCTAAATGTGAAACCAGAAGATTCAATATTGGAGTTATTTTCTGGCGCCGGATATCTGTCTTTTTTTCTGGCAATAAAACAGCCAAGAAGCTTAGATTGTGTTGATGTGCGTACTTCAAAAATCTATAATCTCTCAAGGACATTTAATCAAGGATTGAAATTTGTCTACAAAGAGCTACCTAAAGAGCTACAACCACAGGTAACTCAACCTCACTTTATTCATGGAGATATAGCAAATCTCTCGGATCTAATAGATAGCCGTAAGATAGCAGATTCTTACTCAAAAATAGTGCTCCATCCGCCATTCGGACGAAATGGCACTCAAATTCTGGCCAATGAGGCAGAAGCTTTTGTTCTTTGGCTCACAGCTCTGATACATATTGTGGATAATATCAAGGGGAATCCTGATATATATGCAGTGATACCTTCCGAATGGCTGATTTTAACATCGGATTTTCTCTCCGGCGATTTATCTCCTGCAGGATTACAAAAGGAATTCAGTAAGATTTTAAATATCCCTTACTATCGAAGTAGAGGGATATCATCGCCACGGTTAAAAAATATACCGAAAAAAATTATCCAAAAAAAAATCTTAGTAAAAATAATCCAAAATAAAAAGATTGCAGAAACTCAGCTTTTTGATCTTAGTATTGCGCATATACGGCTTTACAATAAGCGTATATAAATCGCCTCATGACTAGCGAAGTCTCTTTTGATATACTTATATTAATTAATTTATAATTTTATGAATTCACAAAATCTCACCCGTTACAGCTTTCTCTGGTCACAGATTAGATTAATCATCGCTGCTGTTGCTTTGTTTCTCGGCGGCAAGCCGCCGCTCTTTGTCCTCTTCGGAGGAGCTAATGCTGGTGCCATCTTGTGGCCCTTGGTTCAGTGGTCATGGGTAATCTCGGGAGTTGCTTCGCTGTATTTGCTGTATCGCTGGAATCTGATGGGGCAGAAGGTTTTTGG
>CAYYYA010000039.1:1502-7198 GCA_964475975.1 uncultured Gammaproteobacteria bacterium
CCCGCTAAACCAGTGGCAAAAAAACCAGCGCCTTCTGTGACGTATGTGAAATATACTGACGGCAAAGTTGTGGCTTCATCACAAGCTGATAAGCAGCTACCACCTGCATCTATGACCAAGCTGATGACGGCTTTGGTTATCCTTGATCATAAGCCTGATTGGGGACAGAAGGTTGTGATAACGCAAGAATATCTAGACTATCCGAAGCTCTGGGTTGGTAAAGATAAAACAAGTGAGATCGATCTTCATGTTGGAGACACGGTGACGATATATGATTTGTGGATCGCTATGTTGGTCGCGTCATCCAATCAATCAGCGCGTGCTCTTGTTGATGCCATTGGTATGTCGCATACTGATTTCGTGGCTGAGATGAACGCCAAAGCGAAAACGCTTGGTCTCAAAAAAACGGTATTTAAAGATGTAGCAGGACTTAGTGTGGATACGCTGACAACAGCACGGGAGATGGCCGTCATCGCGCATGAGGCTTTTTGGAATTCTTATATTGTACGAGGAAGTGCTGTCAGTACGTATAGAATTATAGCGAGGGACAGTAATGGTCAACCACGGACAATACCAGTAACTGATCGTAATTATAGTCTCCAGCAGTTCGCTCCTGATGCTGCGAAGGTCGGATATTTAGTGGAGGCTCAACGAACAGTTTCACTGAAGAAGGGTAATACAGTAGTTGTTGTTATGTATGCACGGAGTAACGTAGAGCGGAATAAGATTATCACAAGTTTGTTACGTTAAACTTGACCTAATAACAAATGTATCGTAGGGTATCATGTGAAACCTACGATTTTTTTTGACCTGTCCTTTTTAGGAGGTGAGCAAAGTGACGGTAGCCTCGCTCGACAATAGCCTGCAGTATTATGAAGAGTTTTGGCCACTTGGGCAGAAGATCAAAGTCACCAGGAAGCAGGCCATCGAGCTTGCTCTGCGTGTCTCAAAGATGGTTTTCTGGCATCTAAATGAGTTCGAAGTTGTGGGCTGGGAAAACTTGCCCATGGATCCATCCGGCGTGATTATGGCGGCGGAGCACTGGAGTTTGATTGACAGCTTCATGCTGGGGACTCTCTGGTGCCGTGATGGCAAGATTCACTCGGAGGCTACTCCCTGGAATCTTCCGGACGCCAAGAACTTCATGAAGAATGATGAAAGACGCGCCAAGATCCTGCGTCTATTCCGCGTCATTGAAGTAGCGCGGAATGAAGACGACGAACGGGTTGACCCGGCAGCTTTGTTTCAGGCGATCCGGCTTCTGCAAATAGCCAATCTCATGCTGTTTCCTTCTGCTACCAGGCAGCGTCCTGGTCAGATCTACCGTGCTCGCCCCGCTCTTGGGCTTCTTGCTCAAAGAGCTCGGTGTGTGGTCCCGGTGGCTTATGACGGGATGGATCAGGTTCAGCCGTTCCGTAAAGCAGTGGGCGATCCTCCAGCCACGATTTGTCGTGTCGGCGGACAGGAGTTCGACTGGCGCTACGGATTCACCACTGGAAACAAGATCAAGGTGGTGGTTGGTGAGCCTATCTATCAGGATCAGGCTAAGGCTCTGGCAATTGCAGCTGGTCGGAAAGAAGGCAACCAGGCAGTGGCTGACCACGTCTGGAATGCTATTTGCGGCTTGCGCAGCAGACACCTGGTTGTGGAGCCGAGTCTACATCAGACAGCCTGAAACCTTGGGTTCAGTTGCCATGACGGCGTACGGCCTCGGTCCCTAAAGACCGAGGCCGTTTTTCTTGCTTTTTTTTAAACTTGATGTAGTCTGTAGATAAGAAATTCCTATGTCTCAAGCAGAGAAGACAATAAAAGGCTTACTAAAACAGGCTGGTATTGAGGTCGGAGGACCAAACCCGTGGGATATTCAGGTTAATAATCAGCAGTTTTATCAACGAGTTTTAGCTGGTGGATCTTTAGCTTTGGGTGAGTCCTATATGGATGGCTGGTGGGAGGCTGAGTCTTTGGACCAGTTTTTTTATAAAGTGATGTCAGCTCGACTCGAAGGAACTGTCGGTCACGACTGGCGATTTATTTGGCAGGTGATACGGGCAAAACTACTCAACACTCAGAAATATGGTCAGGCAGCTAAGAACGCTCAGCAGCACTATGATCTAGGCAATGATCTCTATGAGGCTATGCTTGATAAGAGATTGGTCTATACCTGTGGCTATTGGAAAGACAGTGATAACCTCGATCAAGCCCAAGAAGCTAAGCTAGACTTAGTTTGTCGTAAGATTGGACTTCAGGCTGGTCAGCGGGTATTAGATATTGGCTGCGGTTGGGGCAGTTGGGCCAAATTTGCTGCCGAGAAATATGGTGTCAACGTTGTCGGCGTGACGGTCTCTCCAGAACAGGTTGAGCTCGGCAAGAAACTGTGTGCAGGACTACCCGTCGATATTCAATTAATGGACTATCGCAAGATTACAGGTACCTTCGATCATATTATCTCCCTTGGTATGTTCGAACACGTGGGCTATAAGAATTACCGAACCTATATGGAAGTAGCTCGTGAACATCTGGCTGACGATGGCTTGTTTCTGCTTCATACTATCGCGGGCAATGTTTCGGCAACTACAACAGACCCATGGATTGATAAATATATTTTCCCGAACTCTATGTTACCGTCTGCCAAGCAGATTACGACCGCTCTTGAGGGACTCTTTGTTATCGAAGATTGGCATAATTTTGGTCCTGACTATGACAAGACGTTGATGGCTTGGTGGCAGAATTTCAATACACATTGGCCTGAGCTGAAGGACTCTTATAACGATAGATTCTACCGTCAGTGGAAGTATTATCTCCAAGCGTGTGCTGCTTCATTTCGTGTACGCAATAATCAACTTTGGCAGATAGTATTATCTAAGCACGGTAAGGTCGGTGGTTATACCTCTATTCGATAAATCGAACAGAAGAAGTCCTAAATTTAAAATTCAAAATATGAACTATTTTGAATTTTTTTGATTTGAATACGTTTAGAGCTTAGTATTTCGGACTTGGAACTTTTCAGCTATACTTATGATATGCATATACGTATCATCTATGGTACTAATTCTGGCAGCACACGTTCAGCAGCTGAGATTATGTCACAGCAGTTAGAGAAAGAAGGTCATCGCGTGACTGTACAGAGTGCTCATGAGACACAACCTGACGAACTATCAAACGCTGACCTTACCATCATCGGCTCTTGTAGCTGGGACCGTTTCGAAGGCAAGGAGAGGCTTCAAGGACAGCTACAGCAGCATTGGCATGAATTACAGCAGGCGATAGGTAGTAAGAAGTATTCCGGTCAGACGTTTGCTGTTTTTGGCGTCGGTGATTCTACCTATACTCATTTTTGTGGTGCGGCAGACTTGCTGGAAGCATTAGTAAAGAAGTGGAAAGGCGTACAGGTAGGACAGACGTTACGTCTTGATAGTTATTATTTTGATTTAGAGCTCAATGAGCAGCGTATCCACGATTGGCTGAGGAGTCTGCGTGATTATTTACAATAATTGATGCTTACTTTTTTATTAACAGGCTGGCGTTTTGCTCGGTCGCTCTGGCATGGGTTCAAAGATCCTGAGTTTAAGGGACTTTTTTTATTTGTTATTGCCATTCTTTTTTCGGGCACTTTTTTCTATCACACGACAGAGCGTTGGGGATGGATAGACTCCTTCTATTTTAGTGTTACTACTTTGACAACGGTAGGGTATGGAGATTTACATCCTACAACTAACTTGAGCAAGATATTCACAGTTATATATTTATTTGTTGGCATTGGTGTTATCCTTGGTTTCGTTAATGCAGTAGCTGCCCACCACAGCAGTGAGCATGAAGTGCAGCGGCGTTTGTTCCCCCGTAGAGCAAAAAAGTAATACATGAGTATATCAGCGTAGTCAGATTTCTTATTTTGTAGTATACTAAGTGCATAATTAATTTCATACACATGAAATTGCCACTGGATTTAAATCCAAAGGTAAAAGATTATCTGCAAGAGAACAAAAACATTACCCTTCTGGGTTTGTTTTGGGCTATGTATTGGAGATGGACAGGGCTATTTGCTCTGCTCTATATCTTTGTAGCTTCTGCGATTTTCTTTTTACTTATGTTCCTGAAAGCTTGGTTGAGCTAAATAAGCTCATTCGTACATATGAAGACCCTCAGATGGACGGGCTGTTTATGTATTATTAACGTTGAGACAACAATCGATTAATGCTACAATAGTCTCATTATGCCTAAACACCCACGAGTCGCTCAACAAGATTCTCGCTCAACCGTACCCACGGTTTTTGTTATTTTCGGTGCTACGGGCGACCTGACCCATCGTAAGCTTATTCCTTCACTATTCAGTTTATATGAAGCTCAGGCTCTGCCGAAGCTTTTTTCTATTATCGGTTTCTCACACCGACCAATCACAGAAACACAGTTTCAGCAGCTACTGTGGCAACAAGGTGGAGAATTAAAGAAAAAGCCAAGCTTCAAAAAATTTATCAGTTGTATACGGTATCATCAGGGAGACTTCGAAGATCGTGCCAGCTACGATAGTTTAGCTCAGAAGCTCGGTTATCAAGATAAACAGTGGAAGGCCTGTGCGAGTAAACTCTTCCATCTGGCGGTACCACCGAAATATTATCCTTCACTGCTGAAACATTTAGCTGATTCCGGTCTGACAGATCCATGCAGTGAAGATGAGGGTTGGACACGAATTCTGGTAGAGAAGCCTTTTGGTCATAATGAGGCATCGGCTGCGCGTCTGGATATGCTGCTGGGCCGATTATTCAAAGAGGAGCAAATTTTCCGAGTAGACCACTATTTGGCCAAAGATACGGTTCAAAATATCCTAGCGTTCCGGTTCTCCAACTCCATCTTCGAGCCCCTATGGAACAATAGATATATTGAACGTGTACATATTCGTTTACTAGAAAAGATTGATATAGGAACTCGTGGCAATTTTTATAATGACATTGGCGCATTGCGGGATGTAGGACAAAATCATCTGCTGCAGATGTTGGCTCTGGTCAGTATGAATAATCCCAAACGATTGGTCAGCGATGCTATCCGCCGCGGTAGATCAGAGGTGATGAAATCGCTGCATCTCATGCGTGGTGAGGAGTTGAATCGCTCGATTGTTCGCGGACAGTATCAGGGCTATACCCGCGCTAAGAACGTGCCTATGGATTCGAAGACAGAGACGTATTTCAAACTTAAAGCTTTTATAGATAATCCGCGTTGGCGCCGAGTGCCTTTTTATCTAGAGAGTGGTAAGGCGCTGGCTGAGAAAAAGACTGAGATTAAAGTATATTTCAAACCTATTCACCCCTGTTTCTGCGAACGTCCTCATGCAGAGCATCGTCATCAGAATACTGTCACCTTCCGTATTCAACCAGACGAAGGTATTAGTATCAAATTTTATGCCAAGAAGTCAGATTTGAGTGGAGATATTGAGTCTCGTAATCTGTCATTTCGCTTTCATCGTGGCAATGGGAAAGAACTCGATGCTTATGAGAAATTATTATTTGATGCTATTCGTGGCGACCAGACATTATTTGCGAGTACTGCGGAAGTGGCAGCTCAGTGGAAATTTATTACACCAATATTAAAAAAATGGCAGAAGTTACCATTACATACGTATAAGATAGGGAGTAAAGGACCAATGCAGAAGCTCTAAGTTGTAAATTCGAGGTGTCCCTACCACACTGGTTTCTGCGAGCCGCTCT
>CAYYYA010000040.1:0-7156 GCA_964475975.1 uncultured Gammaproteobacteria bacterium
CTTCAGCTGTACTCGTCACATTCAAAATATCATCGCTAATCTGAAACAACACTCCGAGATGTTCACCATACTCAGTCAGCGCTTGCAAAGTCTGATCTTCAGCTTGAGCGCAGATCGCACCAAGACGAATACTAGCGCGGATCAAAGCTCCTGTCTTGGCAGCATGCATAGCGCGAATCTGTTCTAATGGTAATGACTGTCCCTCGCCTTGCATATCCAACATCTGCCCGTGTACCATACCGCCCGGACCAGCACCGACAGCTAACTCTTCGATAAGTCGAACCCGAATCTCGGCCGGCAGAGATGATTGGCTTATCAGCTGAAAAGCATAGGTCAATAAACCATCACCAGCCAAGATAGCTGTGGCTTCGTCAAACTGCTTATGGTTGGTCGGCTGGCCGCGCCGCAGATCGTCATCATCCATCGCCGGCAGATCATCATGAATCAGCGAATACGTATGCAGACACTCGACCGCAGCTGCGATCGGCAGGATAGAGTTCAGATCTTTACCACCACAGGCTTCATAGCTAGCAAAAACCAATAACGGACGAAAGCGTTTACCGCCAGCAAGTAAGCTATAGCGCATTGATTCACCGAGACGTCCCGGAAAATCAGAACCTTGCGCAAGGTTAGTTAAGAAATCATCGAGTAAGTTTTTTCTCAATGTAATATATTCTTCAAATTTTAACTTGTCGGGCATAGCGCAAGGTTAGTTGTAAGTTGAAAGTTGTTAGGAGTCCCGTGCTAATGATTTCTCAAGACCAAATAACATTTTTGAGCATTCAATATATCTTATTTTGTAGTTATGAAAGTCTTCTTCTGAGATGTAATTTTTTAACATAGCAATCTTCAGGTGGTGGACGGATTCTCTAATCTCACCCTGCGCACGACTGATACCTTCCAAATATATCTTAGTGTGCTTATTTCCAAAACATTCTGCCAGGTTGGCGGGAGCAGAATTTGAGCTTCTTCGTAGTTGTGATCCAAGTTCAAATCTCTCAATAACCGGGAAACTCAACGTCAACTGGTGAATCTCTAAAACAAGATCAACTAATTGATTGTAAACTTTTAAATCCTCTAGGTACATAAACAGAGATTACTAATTAGAATCCCTGTTCTACTTACAACTTTCAACTTTAATCTTACAACTAGATGTCCAAATTCTTCACGGTCTTGGCATGGGTCTGGATGAAGCGTCGTCGTGGAGCAACCTCAGATCCCATCAAAACATCGAAGACTTCGTCAGCTTTAGCAGCATCATCGATCGTCACGATCTTCATCATACGTGCCTTAGGATCCATCGTTGTTTCCCACAGCTGCTCTGGATTCATTTCTCCTAAACCTTTGTAGCGCTGCAGGTTTAGCTTAGGACCTTTCTTACTAGCTACCTCGGTCTCCGGCAATTCACCCTCGCCTTCTACTGCTTCACCGAGAGCCTCTACCGCTTCTTTCAAATCTTCATCCTTGATGCCAAACTCTTTCTTGATCACATCCAAAGCTTCATCATTATATACATAGCGTACCTCCTTATTGATCTGAACTCGATACAGTGGTGGTTGAGCAATATACAGATGACCAGCAGTAATCAGCGGTGAAAAATAGCGATAAAATAATGTCAGCAATAAAGTACGGATATGAGCTCCATCAACGTCAGCATCGGTCATGATAACGATACGATGATAGCGTAAACCGGTCAGATCAAACTGTTCCCCAATATTAGTACCGAGCGCTACTATCAATGACTTAACTTCATTATTGGCCAACATTTTATCCAATCTGGCACGTTCAACGTTAAGAATTTTACCGCGCAGGGGCAGGATAGCTTGAAATTTGCGATCACGACCGCGCTTAGCACTACCACCAGCGCTGTCGCCCTCAACGATATAGAGTTCTGATTCTTCTGCGTTACGAGATGAACAATCGGCTAATTTACCAGGTAGGGTTAATCCATCAAGAGCACCTTTACGCAATACTGTGTCTCGGGCAGCGCGGGCGGCTAGCCGAGCTTGGGCAGCTAACAAACATTTCGCCATGATTTCTTTGGCATCGCGAGGATTTTCCTCTAAGAAAGCGCTGAAATAATCATGGAAGATTGATTCTACTACAGCACGAACCTCCACATTACCTAATTTGGCTTTGGTTTGACCTTCGAATTGCGGCTCACGTAGCTTGACACTAATGACAGCTGTCAAACCTTCTCGTACATCTTCAGCTGTTAGGTTCTGATCTTTTTCTTTGAGGAAATTATTTTTGCGGGCGTATTTATTCAAAACACGTGTTAAGGCAGATTTGAAACCTACCAAATGCATACCGCCCTCTGGGTTATAAATATTATTAGCAAAGGTATAGACCATCTCACGATACTCTGCTGAGTACTGTACTGCTACTTCAACCTGAATATCATCTTCTGACTTATCGACATAGAAGACTTTCTCCTGCTTGGCTTCGCCACTGTGATTCAGATATTTGACGTAGGAAGCAATACCACCTTCGAAATAAAAGGTGTGAGATTTCTCCTGACCCTTAACCCGCTCATCACGAATGGTCATTTTGACTGCTTTGGTCAGATAGGCCTGCTGACGCAAGTGATCGATAATCGTCTGCCAATCGTATTCGAGGACAGAAAAAATCTGGTCATCAGCCACGAAGTATTGTTTGGTTCCTGTGCCGCTGGCTTTACCAACTGGGGCTACTAATTTCTTTGGTTTGCCGCGCTGGTATTCCTGCATCCAGAGCTTACCATCTCTTTTGACCTCGGTACGCATATACGATGATAAAGCATTAACTACAGAGACACCGACTCCGTGCAAACCGCCTGAAACTTTGTAGCCGTCACCGCCAAATTTACCTCCTGCATGAAGCGTCGTCATAACCGTCTCCAGAGCGGACTTTTTAGTCATCTTATGGATATCAACAGGGATACCGCGTCCGTCATCTTCGACAGAAACCATACCGTCAGGCAATAAACAAATAACTACACCAGTAGCATGACCAGCCATAACTTCATCGATACTGTTATCTACTACTTCCCAGATCATGTGATGCAAACCTTCGCTGGCAGTATTACCAATATACATACCTGGACGCTTGCGTACTGGATCGAGACCTTCTAAAACAGTGATCTGATCGGCACTATAGGCCGAGGCTGACTTCTTCTTTTTTTCTGCGTCTTTCGCTGTCATAAATAAGCTTAATTGAATGGGTTATTGTGGATGAAAATACCACTTCAGGATAGCATAAAATAGGGCTAAAAACAAGGCTTTTTTACCACGAAAATAGTGGGCTTTTTAGCGTTGTTCAGCCTGAAATTTGGCCTTGAGATTTTTTAGGATTTTTTGAAGCACTACCTCAATATCTTCAGAGGTCAGCGTCTTCTCTGGGCTGCGGAAGGTCACGGAAAAGGCTAATGATTTTTTGTCCGCTCCCAACTGTTTGTCTGATTGAAAAACGTCAAAAAGTTCTATTGTTTCTATTAAACCTGAGGTACCTTTGACCTCTCGGTAGAGATCATTCCAAGCACAGCTCTTGTCAACAACTACAGCAATATCTCTGACAACGGTCGGATATTTTGGAAAGGCGCTGAAGGTACGTTTCCAAACGGCTTGCTTGATAAGTTTAGCGAAGCTTAGCTCCCACCAGACAACAGCCGCATTATCGAAATAATCTTGCGCCAGCTCAGGTGCTAGTAAGCCGAGACGGACAATAACCTGATCGTGATTTTTATACTCAAGAATCTTATCGGCCCATGGCTCAGAACTACCAGTCACAAAATCTCCGTCCATTGCATAGTGATGTAATATATCGTGTAGCAAACCTTTGGTCTGAAGATAGATTTGTTCATTCTTTAACTGTTTGCTAATAACCACACCAGTCAAAAATTTTGGTTGCTGTGGTAGCCAATGTTTATTGGAAGCATCAGAGGCATAGTCTCCTTTGCCGCTATGAAATACTCTACCTAATTCAAACAACGATAATTCAGTCGACCAGCGCATATTCTGCTCCGCTTTATCTAATAACCCAGGAATCAACGAGGTCCGCAGATATTTCTGATCATCGGTGAGATAATTCTTGATGCCAAGCTGACCTTCAGTCAGCCCCAGTCGCTCAGCCCAAACAGCTGATGAGAAAGAATAATTCTGGGTTTCAAAATAATGACCATCTAAAACCAGCATGTCTTTGAGCTGACGCTCTAGCAGTTGCTCTGGATTACGATCAGGTAACTCCAAAGCCACACGTGGTAATTGGGGCTGGATAGCATCATAACCATAAATACGGGCCACTTCTTCCACTAAATCTTGGGGTATGGTCACATCCTTAGTAGCACGCCAAGAAGGCACAGTTACTTCAAAAGCTTTGGACTGGACTTTCACACCGAAAGACAATCGCTGCAGAATATCCTTGATTACTTTGTCGCTTATCGGTACTCCAATCATGCGAGTGAAGAGCTCTTTCGGTACGATAATAGTGCGGTGGTAATCAGGACTATGATCAATGTCGACAACCTTACTGACGACACGAGCCTGTGGCTGAAGCTGTTTGATCAACTGTACAGCTAAAGCTAAAGCCTGTGGCGTTAGGGTTGGGTCCAAAGATTTCTCATACCGAGCCGAAGCCTCTGTGCGAATATTTTGTTTGACTGAAGTGCGGCGTATCAAGCTGGCTGGAAAATTCGCACACGTTAGGATAATACTCGTAGTACCAGCTTTGATACTGCTCGTCTCCCCACCTATTATACCGGCGATATCCAGTGCCTTCTTGCTGTCTGCAATGACTGGGGTACCAGTTTCTAACTTACGTTTTTCCTTATCCAAAGTAATAAGCTGCTCTGGTTTGGTTAAGAGCCTGACAGACAACGGACCATCGACAGCAGCTCGATCAAAAGCGTGCATTGGATGACCAAGTTCCATCATGACGTAATTCGTAATATCAACAATATTATTAATTGAATTTATACCAACTGATTCTAGAGCTTTGCGTAGCCACCATGGAGATGGTCCAACCTGTATAGCATCGAGAGCCACAGCAGTAAATCTCTGACAGACCACTGGATCAACAGTGGCAGTAAGAGCTACATCAGTGCTATCGCTGACAATAGCAGGAATTTTCAAAGGTTTACATTTGACATCATAGATTGCTGCCAACTCTCGTGCGAGCCCATACTGACCCCAGAGATCTGGGCGATGAGTCATAGATTTATTATCGATCTCTAAGATAATATCATTCCAATCAAGACTCTCCGCCAAGGAAGCGCCTGGCTTAAAATTATAGTCAGATAAATCGATAATCTCATGGTCTGAAGCGGCAGGGAAAAGCTTCTCCAAGCCGATTTCACTGGAAGCAACAATCATACCATTACTCTCCTGACCGCGAATTTTCGCCGGCTCCAACGTCACAAGCTCGCCCTCGCCATGCCAGCGCACACGAGCGCCAACCTTGGCCACAGCGACTGTCATACCCTCACGCAGATTGGTTCCGCCGCAGATAATCTGTAATGTCTGGCTACCAATTGTCGTTTTGCAAATTGATAAACGATCTGCCTGCGGATGTTTGACGAGTTCTTTGATCTGACCAATAACAATACCCTCGAGGCTCTGAGACTGCTTGATAACACTCTCTACCTCGACCGTTGACATAGTAACTTTCAAAGCTAACTCCTCCGCTGTTAGAGCGGGCAGCTTAACGAATTTTTCAACCCAACGTAGAGATAAGTACATAGAAAATCAAAAGTTAAAAGTCAAAACTAAAAATAATACGTGTTAAAACTGCTGCAGGAAACGAATATCAGACGACATGAGCAGGCGCACATCATCGATACCATACTTCATCATGACTAAACGGCTCAATCCCAGACCAAAAGCAAACCCAGAATACACATCAGGATCGACTCCACCCTGTCTCAGTACCTCAGGATGAACCATACCGCAAGGGATAAGCTCAACCCAACCAGACTGTTTGCAAACGCTGCAACCCTTACCTTCGCAGATCAGACAGCGTAAATCTAACTCAAAACCAGGCTCAACGAAAGGAAAAAATCCAGGACGTAATCGAACTTGAACATCACGCTGAAAGATGCTCTGTAGCAATACTTTCATTACAGCGATAAGATTCGCCACACTAATGTCTTTATCAATCATCAAGCCTTCCATCTGATGAAAGGTATGATCATGAGAAGCATCAGTTGATTCATAGCGGAACACTTTGCCAGGTACCACACCGCGGAACGGAGCACCGTATTTCTGCAAAGCTCGTACTTGTACAGGCGATGTGTGCGTGCGTAATAAATATCCATCTTTCATCCAGAAGGTATCTTGAGCATCACGCGCAGGATGATCATCAGGTATATTAAGTGCGGTGAAATTATAATATTCAGATTCAACCTCAGGACCATCTAACACTTTGAAGCCCATTTGACGAAAAATATCTTCAAGTTGACGCTGAATAATGGTCAATGGATGATGATGACCGAACGCCTGATGTCGACCAGGCAACGTCGCATCAAAGTCGGACAGTGTAGCAGCTACTTTCGATATATTTTTCTCAGCAGCGGTGAGTAATACTGTTAGTTCTTGTTTGACTTGATTAGCTAACTGCCCCACGCGAGGCTTTTCTTTGGCTGATAATTCTTTCAACCCGTGAAGCAGCTCATTTAGTTTACCTTTGCGGCCGAGATACGTGGTACGAACTAACTCTAAACTATCAGCATCAGTAATGCGTGATACTGCTTCTTGGAAATCTTTCTTCAGTTGTTGTAGTTTCTTATCCATACTTATTCTAGTTTTTTCTGCTGCAATACAATAAAAGTAAACTCAATCATCGTCATTGCCAATAATAATAATAAAAGAAGCCACCAAGATAAAATACGCTGTGATTGCAGAGCGAGCGCGATGATCAAGCCGAGTGACCAAAGGCAAGCCTGACGAAAAGCAGTAGAAACCCGATAGATGTGTGCACGATGATGTCTCTGGAGCAGACTACGAATCCCGAAACCGAGCACCGAGAATGTTCCTAGGAGTGACAAAAAAAGGCTGAGATAAAAAAAGGATAATTCCAGGGCGCCGGCGCCCTCGGGATTAACCGTAGTAATAACAATAACCCAACCAGTCCAAGCTACAATGGTGGTCAAGGACATCAAAAATAAGTAAGCTTTTAGAGTCAT
>CAYYYA010000041.1:0-1257 GCA_964475975.1 uncultured Gammaproteobacteria bacterium
TCCAAGCCATGAGCTTTCTGGAAAGCAATCACCGCTTGCTTAGTTGCTGGTCCAAAATAAGTGGTGATGCTCGGATAGGTGAAGTAGCCGAGTGCTTTTAATTTAATTTGTAATTGTCGTACTTCTTCTCCTTCAGAACCTTCTTGTAAGGTTTGGGTGAAGATATAGTGACTCCCAATGACTGGAGCTATCGTCGGATCACCTTCATGTCTGATGATAACATTCGGAGCTATCTGAATAGGTAGGCCTAAACGATATTGTTCGGAGTCAGGAATAGTTTTGATCGCTGGCCAAGAAAATCCCAGAGTGGTAAAGGTCTGCTCATCCATTATTTCTGACATGACATCATTGGCGAGGAGATAGACTGTGGGAGCACCGGCATACTTCACGAGCCGGTATTTTTTGGGAATCGTAATTGTGGTTGTCGGTGGTGCGATAGGTTTGGGATTATTTATTTCTGCGACCGGTGTAGCGGCTAGGAGACTTTGATACGGATTAACCATAGCTCCGGTCGGATCTTCTATTTCAAAATGTAGATGTGCGCCAACGTCTTCAGCGTTACCACTGTCTCCGACCCAGCCAATCAGCTGTCCCCTTTTTACCACTGTACCACGTGAGATGCCCGGAGCATACGCATACGCTTCACCACCGAGCCCGTCATCTGTCCCAGGTGTGTCATTATTCAGATGCAAATAATTATATTGATAGCCCTCGGCGTCTTTCAGATAGATAGCATAACCCCATGAGGCTTGCGGTGACACAACGTAACTAACGGTTCCATCGACGACTGCTACGACAGGAGTATGTTTGGTGGCGATGATATCGGTAGCTTGATGAGTGCGACCGCCACTGCGAAGTTGGTCAAAATCATCGATGAAAGAATGTTGACCATCGACAGGGAAGACGATTGGTCGAATAGCAGCGGCTTGAGCCGGTAGGTTTGATAAAGGATTGATAAAAAGGGTGAGAAGGAGGAGTGGGATAACGAGGGAATTGTGATATTTTGTCATCTGGTAAGTATAGCAGTGTTGAGGGCTCTGTATAGGGTTTTATATTATTTTTTCGCGAAGGTTAGACAAATAAATATTTTATCTGAGTAAATTTACGATTGACTTTCGTCAATGAATACAGTATAAATGAATGGTTCTGTTCGTAGAGAGTATAATAGTAAGCCGGAGTGGCGAAATTGGTATACGCGCCAGCTTTAGGAGCTGGTGTCGAAAGACATGAAGGTTCGAGTCCTTTCTCCGGCACCAT
>CAYYYA010000041.1:1357-7155 GCA_964475975.1 uncultured Gammaproteobacteria bacterium
AGCTGTATTACTGCATGATAAACCATGGGAAATAACAGCCAATGGAGAAATTCCATTAGAAGTGAAAATTATTTGTGACGTTGATCACCTTTGGTCTTTCACGCATGAGAATTTTTGGCAAGATACGGTACGCAAGGGTGTTAGACCAGATGAGTATTTGAAGAATTTAGAAAACGATTTGGATGGATACTTCATCACTGATGAAGGCAAACAAAAAGCTAGAGAATTATTAGCAGATCGGGCAGCAGAGGTAGAACATTGGGAAAAGAACAGATAAAATCAAGGGCAATTAGCTCAGGTGGTTAGAGTGCTACATTGACATTGTAGAGGTCGCTGGTTCGAGTCCAGCATTGCCCACCATTCGATAGTACAGCAAAGGGCCGTTAGCGCAGTTGGTAGCGCGCATCCATGGCATGGATGAGGTCGCTGGTTCGATCCCAGTACGGTCCACCATATCTAATTTTTAAAAAGACGAAAGCTATTAGCTTTCGTCTTTTTGGGTCTGTATTTGGTGAGACCTATTTACGCGCCTTGTCTTGGCGCTCACGGGCCTCTTCCTTACGCTCTGTAGCTTCATGCTTGTCTGCTAAAGCTCCGCGACCTTCTGCTTCAGCTGCATGCAGTGAAGCGTCAGCGGACTTTTTTTCAGCCTCAGCTGACTTTAATTCGGCTCCTCGTTTCAATTGTTCTTCTCCTGCCATATGATTTTGGTTAGTGAATTAGTAATATAATGGCCCGCTTCAGGGTCTCTATAGATGATGCCGTTACAATAGACTTATTCTTACTTATCTTGGCGGCTTTTGGTCTAATCAAGGGAAATATCGTATACTAAAGTCATGAAAATAACCTTTTACGGAGCAGCTGGTAATGTCACTGGCTCCAAACACCTAATAGAAGTGGATAGTTATAAACTATTGCTTGACTGTGGCTTACACCAAGGACGTCGCTATGAAGCCTATGAGCTGAATAAAACTTTGCCATTCGCAGCCGCTGCTGTTGATGCTGTTATTGTTTCTCATGCTCACGCTGATCATTGCGGTTTACTGCCTTTTCTCGTGAAGCAAGGCTATCAACATAAGATCTATGCCACTCCTGTTACGATTGATATCGCCTATTTGATCTTGATGGATGCGGCCAAGATTCAGGAGACGGATTATCGTAAATTTTTGAGCTATGCTAGCGCTGATGATAAACCGCTCGTACCACTCTACAGTCCGGAAGATGTAGACTCGATGCGTTCTCACTGGCAACCGATAGACTACCAACGAAAGTCCGCTGACTGGACAACATTAAACAATCAGATGCGCTGTAAGCTCTATGACGCTGGGCATATCCTTGGTTCCGCTATTACGGTTGTTCAGGTTGATGAAGGTGGATTGACCAAAACAGTGGCTTATTCTGGAGATCTTGGTAATACTCATGTGCCAATATTACCTGAACCAGCTGTTATTGCTGAAGAAGTAGAGACATTAATTTTGGAATGCACCTATGGCGATAAAAATCATCCACCAGTAGAGGACGTCTCAGCTAAGCTGAAAACTATTATCCATGAAGCTGTCAAAAATAATCGTAAGATTATCGTGCCTGCTTTTGCTCTCGGCAGAACACAAGAGTTGATTTATATCTTACATAAGTTGTATCGTGACAAAGAGATTCCAGTAATTCCAATTTATCTCGATAGCCCACTGGCAAATGATATCACTACCTGTTTTGGGCAACATCTGGATGATTTCGATCAACAGAGCCGCGAGGATTTCCTGAATGATAATATCTCACCATTTGCTTTTACTAATCTACGTACAGTAGCATCGGTAGAAGATTCTCGGGCACTGGCAAATACTGACGGGCCATATATGGTTATCGCTTCATCAGGTATGATGGAAGGTGGACGTATCTTACATCATTTAGAGCGTAATATCGGCGACCCTAATGCCGTGATATTAATTACCGGCTATCAAGCTGAAGCAACGTTGGGGCGGAAATTATTGGAAGGTATCTCTCCGGTCACAATCTATGGCAAAATGCACAATGTCAAAGCTCAGATTGTTTCATTAGATGCGTTGAGTGCTCATGCTGACCAAACAGGACTGCTGAATTTCATTATGAAGACCAAGGGTTTGAAACGAGTTTTTTTGGTGCATACCGAGACAGCGAAAGCAGAGACTTTCAAGAAACTTTTAGCAGAGAAGATGCCGACACTGGAAGTGAAGATACCGGCAGTCGGTGATAGCTTCGAGCTGTAAGGATGTTGAACAACAACTATCAGGTTATCTGATAGTTTTTATAATGGTATAATACTGATGATGAATAATTTTGAACTACCATTAAATAATGAGCCGAGTACACCGGCCGAGCCCAGAGGGTTTGATGAAAGTCAAAGTGCTCGAACCCCAATTATTGAGATTAATCACCGTGGGCAAAAAGTAATTGCTCCTCACTTGGAAATTACTGACACGCGCCTGCGTACTTCTACGGCTATGATTGCCCCAGACGAGCTGGTCATCGTGAACCCTCATGGTGAGGAGGAACGATCTATTCCATTCATGGTCTATCTGCAATGTATGGGATTTGCCTCCTATGCCGATTACGAAGATTATTGCTTTGATCACCAAGGTGAAACACAAGAAAATATCTTTCGTAGCGCCCAACGGGAGGCTATTGAGTGGCGTCTGCACAGAGCTGATGAATTAGAGCGAGAGCGTGAAGCTCGTGCTGACCGATCACGTGAGCAACAGCAGATTTCTAAATACGAACATTCCCTCATTTGGTGCAAGATGATTAACAACCTAGGACTCTCAGAGTTATCAGCTGCGCCAGGCAGTGAGGTTGATGATTCGCTGTGTGGGATAGATGAGTATTTAAAGATTGATTTATCAGAGCTAGAGCCAGGGAACGATGAGGTGCGTTATATCGGAATTCAACGCTCTTTTAATGATAAATTAACTCAGGTTCAATTAGACCCAATTAGACATCTCCCTGAGATGCCAACTATAGGTGCTATCTATCGAGTTTTTATTCGCGATCGTGCAGAGGATTATAAAGTTCATGACGCGGTCATTGAAGCGCGCGCCAAGAAACTTAGGGAAGAAGCTGGTGCGCAAGGTCAAGAGGTGAATGAGTATATAGCACAGCAGGCCAAAAAAAAGAACATAGATGTGAAGACCTATATGTTACAACGATTGGAGAGAGTGCCGATACAAAACTTTCTCCCCCATGGTGAGCTACAAGAGATTGCTTGGGTTAAGGAAGTAATTGAAAAAACTTTGTATCAATTAGAGACATATCGGGTGTCAGCGCAGGGATGGGACTATGATTGTCTCTTAAAAGATATTGCAGCGTTAAAAAAGATTTTACTCGTTCTGGAAGATTTTAAAATCACCGTTGAGTTACAACAAAAAAAAGAGGCGCCTACTCACGAATGAGCTTGCGCCTCGGGTACCGGCCTTGTAGCTGCCTTGTAGACTTCACGAGGCTTTTTCATGCTCGGTGGAGGTCATGACCTCGATGATCTCATCGAGCGTCACGCAGATGGTGGTAACGTTACCTCCGCCGGTGAGCGGCAGGAAGGTGATGTACATGTCGTCGCGATGTCCCGGCTGAATGAAGACGATGTTGCCGACACCTTCTTGATCATCTCGGGCAGTCAACCGACCGCCCAATGCGATAGCCAGGTTAGCCGCCTTGGTTTCCCTTGGGTCGGCGGTGTCGGAGACGAGCTGACGGAGCTCATCCAAAGGAAAGGCAGAATCGGTGATTTTCATCAGTCCTCCACGGTGTACGGGTTGAGACAGAGCGAATAGTTATTGTTTTATATCATAATATTGTATTTCTGTCAAATAGGGACCTTTTATAAGGGGAAAACCTGTGAACAATCTATAGTCTTTCTCCTCTTTCTCTAGGGTTTGACAAAATATTATATTGACCCTATAATACCTACCACTGAATAGAAAATTTCCTGATTAAGTTTAATTTAGCTAATATTAGCAAAAAGAGATGGGCTTAACATTAACCAGCGTACCAGTATAGTGGATTTTGGGGAATTTCTTAGGCCTCATAATCCGCGCCCGCCGCGGTTTTTTGTTCGCTCATTTGGTCATTTCATTGCTCATAGCCTCTAGAAACTGGTCTTTCTCCTGTGCTCTATACGGCGCAGCAGAACGACCGCTTTCTGGATGATATGGATGTACGTTAACAATTGAATATTCATGAGCATCTTGTCATATCGCGGTCAAACGCGATGTGGCGCCTCTATCGAACACCCACCTAACAGTGGGACAGCCGTTCGATAGAGCTACTTACGAAATAATTTCATTCGTAGAGTAAGAATAAAACTAAACATATTTGCTAGCCTATCGTATACCTGTGAAGGTGTATGAAGGAGTTGGTGACACGTTTCTCTGTACTTCAAGCAGAGAAATATCCGAAGCTTCTAAAGTTTTGGATAGTTGTCACTAAGGGCATATGGTGGATGCCTTGACATCAAAAGACGACGAAGGACGTAGCAATCTGCGATAAGCTTCGGTTAGGTGATAAGCAACCTATGACCCGGAGATTTCCGAATGGGGTAACCCATCTGTTCGAAGAACAGATATCCATACCTGAATTCATAGGGTATGAGAAGACAACCTAGGGAACTGAAACATCTTAGTACCTAGAGGAAGAGAAAGAATTAACGCATCTATTAATTTTGCGTGTCACCTCGGTGACCCGTAGGATTAATGGGTGCCTCTATTCCCTGAGTAGTGGCGAGCGAAAAGGGAACAGCCTAAACCTATTGTAAGATAATAGGTAGAAAGTGGGAGCCGCAAGGTTTTCATGGACTGCCTTGAAATGATCACAAGTCTAACGCTGCAATTGGGTGTTGTAAGAGATTACGTTTCGGAGTTTGTGAATCCGTATAAGAGTCTATAAATTGTGTTCCTTAGCAGAACGATCTGGAAAGGTCGGCCAAAGAAGGTGAAAGCCCTGTAGGCGAAAAGGTTCATAGCTCTTAGTAATTTTCTTGAGTACTACGAGACCGGAGAAATCTCGTAGGAAGCTAGCGTCACTATGCGCTAAGGCTAAATACTTTTGATGATCGATAGCGAACAAGTACCGTGAGGGAAAGGTGAAAAGCACCCCGATGAGGGGGATGAAATAGTATCTGAAACCATATGTTTACAAGGAGTCAGAGTCCTATGCATCGTAGTAATACGATGAACGGACCATGGCGTGCCTATTGAAGAATGATCCAACGAGTTATTGGCTGTTGCTTATCTAAGCTCTTCGGAGCGCAGGTGTAGTGAAAGCGAGGATTAATAGTCCGTTTTTGACTTATTAGTTTGTCCCACCGCAAGGCGGGGTAAACTATTAGGTCAAAGTGCAGCAGACAATAGACCCGAAACCGGGTGAGCTAGCCATGACCAGGGTGAAGCTTGGGTAAAACCAGGTGGAGGCCCGAACCCATAAGCCGTGCAACACTTTGGGATGAGTTGTGGCTAGAGGAGAAATTCCAATCGAACCCGGAAATAGCTGGTTCTCCTCGAAATAGTTTTTGGACTAGCCTTCAAAGTTAAGAGTCGGAGGTAGAGCACTGGATGGAGTTAGGGGCGCAAGCCTACTAATTCTAATCAGACTCCGAATGCCGATTCGTACCTTTGGGGAGTCAGACCGTGGGGGCTAAGCTCCACAGGTCAAAAGGGAAAGAGCCCTGATCTCTATCTAAGGTCCCTAAATCCAAGCTAAGTGTAAAAGGTGGTATTGTGACTTTTACAACTAGGAGGTTGGCTTAGAAGCAGCCATCCTTTAAAGAAAGCGTA
>CAYYYA010000042.1:0-3958 GCA_964475975.1 uncultured Gammaproteobacteria bacterium
CCCCGTGGACAGAGCTAAACTATCATGACAGATACTGGTTGGCAAGTGTCTGTTTTTAAATTAAAAAACGGCCGATCGTCTAGACTCGGCCGTTCCCTTCAAACGGTCAGGCACTGTGTGCCTGATTACTAGTCGTCTCCCTCCTCGTCATCGGCACCGTTGGCGCCGTCGTTGAAGTTGAGGACCACGCCGGACCGCTGCGTCAGGCGCTTGGTGCGCTTGCCGCTGTTCACGTGTCCGAACATCATCATGTACAGCACCTCGTGGGCCTTGCCACCGGAGGCGGCCAGCCTGGTGACCTCGGGGTCGTTCACCGGGAAGAGAGCAATCTTCCGGCGAAGCCCAGAATCCACGAAGAGGCGCTTGTCGCCGTCACGCCAGAAGTCGGTGTGATCGCAGAGCATCTTGCCGAGAACCAGCAGGAATGTTCCGCGCATGTAGAACGCCGACTCCTTGAACTGGACGCGCTTGACTCCCCAACAGTCGTCGAGAAGATCGGTGAAGGCCCGGATGTTATCCCGGAACACATTCGGACCGAATACTTCGACGACCTTGTCCAGTGCCGGAACCAGATCCTTGATCTGAGTGGACCTAGTACCAGCGACCTTGTGGGAGTGGAGGCGACCCGCCACTTTCGCCAGCGTCAGAGCGCTGATGAATTCACCGCGCGCCATGCGCTGATTCCAGCAGACCCGATTCTTGAGGGCGAATTTTTCATCCTTCGCCGTCAGGTCTCGCAGGATGCGGATGGCTGGGCTGGACTCGCTGGTGTTGCGCAGAATCACGTTCGGCGACACCTTGAGCCTGCCCGTATTGGTCACCAGGAACCGCTGGCGTTCCCAGTCACGGTTGGTCCCGAAGTGGATCGTCGCACCGAGGCGGACCTGGGCATCGGGATTGGACAGCAGATGCTGAATGCACGCATTCACTCGCTGCTGCCCGTCGACGATGTACACGGGATCCTTCAAGAGGAAGGTATCCTCGCGATTCGTCACCTGATGACCGCGCATTCCCAGCTCGATGTCGGGAAAGACAGTGCCTTCCCGCAGCGCTGCCATCATCGACCCGAGCGAGGAGATCGGCAGTGCCTCCCGCTGGTAGTCGTCAACCAGCAGGTCGGCCAGGGATTCCGGATCGACCGTTCCTCGGAGGATGATATCCCCCTTGTAGTCGTCCAGTCCTGCGTGGAGGATGCGAATCGGCTTCTTAGGCTTGCCTGTCATCTCTTCTCCTTGGTTGGGAGAGATACCAATGAACTGACCGGAGCAGTACCGCATAAGTGGGCCTTGTGTCCGGTATCCACCGCTTTGGCAGATAAAAATGTATTACCATTTATTGTAATTATTGTCAATCCTAGTGTTTCATCACCTAGAGTTACCTGTACAATTTTTGTATAAAAAAATGGCGGTCAGCTGAATGCTCTGACCGCCGCCGGAACCCCTTGACGGAGTACCTCCTTGGGCGCTTTGACGCGTGTTTTCCCTTGGTCAGAAACCAAAAGGCACAAACTCGAGATGGATCCCCTGATCCTTGCCTCAATCTCAAGTACCGTTTTTCAGACGGTTTTACTGTGCCAAGTGTTCCTGCTCGAAGGTAGTTCCAAGGTATACCGTTTATAACACCTGCTTTTGTCTCTGTCAATAATGAAAGAAAATGAAACGACCGCCAACTGCTGAGAGCTGACGGTCGTCTTCCTAACGGAAGAAACGATGTGGTTGTGTTCGACGCTGATGGATCAACTTGCGCTCTATCACCGCATCCACGTAAATTACGAACATAATGAACAGATCGTAAAGAAAGTGGATAAGGATAGAGACAAGGAGACCGTAAGTAAACATCAGGTAGAACATCACCATGCCCACGAACCAAGCATTGATAGCTTGGAGGAAATCAGCATGTCCTTTCTGGAAGTAGTTGTTGGCACTTAGGAGAGCAGCTCCTACTGCCCAACCCAAACCGTTATACAGGTAAGTGTGAAGGTGGCCCAAGGTGAGCACATCGGCTATTGGTCCTGTGACATGACTGAAAAGCCACTGAGGCAAGCCGAAGAGTGCGACATTAGCAACCTTGAAAAACGGGATGAGAGCCAAGAAGAGCAACCAGCGATAGCAGACTTCCTCGAAGAATCCTGCACTCAAGCTTTGAGCCGCTCGAAGCAGGAACATACCTTCAGCTTCGTGGTTTTCCTCCCAGTCATTTGTATGGAAGAAGGCGATGATGCTGGTGACACCCACGCCCCAAGCAAACAGCGGCCAACATTGAAGCAGGACGTGTGGCAGATTGCCCGAAAAGCGCCAGAACTGGAAGAAAGCAAAAGGTACGGCAGCTGGCCAAAAAAACATGACCAGCAGAACAACTAACGCCAGTACAGTAGCCTGTAGGGCATGAAAGACTATATGCCCGAACAGCAGCACTGACTCAGTGCGGGTATTTGACACAGCTCCCTCCTCAGAAAGCACGTATAATCAGACTGCTTCGTGGCTGTCGGGTGACTAGGCGATTTGGATTTCAAAGAACATAATAATATGTCATATTATTTAAATAATGTCAATAATGAATAATTTTAAAGACCGTCAGCTGGTGAGAGCTGACGGTCGCGAGTGTCGTTGACCAAAGCTGGTCAAATAGTTCTGAGTCGAACTTCAGTACGGGCCGCCGGGCAGGGAGGGGTTGATTTCTTCTTCCAACCACCCCCAGGCTTTTACAAAAGCGATGCACAGGAGGATGAAGAGGAAATAGTGCTTGGCAAAGGGGATTGCAACCGCGCACCCGATGCTGGCCAACCCGCAGGCCATTGAGAGTTTACGCATAACTGCCACCTTACGCATAACCGCTTCTCCTTCTACGAAAATGGGCCAGATAGCTAACCACGAACAAATGAACTTCTTCTGAAGCAAACTATCGAAATATAATCATAACTTTAGCATTTTGTCAAGGGTATTTAGCCGACCTATTACGTATTACGAATTACGGCCTATTTCTTCTTGACAACTCCTACCAAAACTGTATAATTATCCTGCTTTGAAAAATTATCAACAAATAGCGAAAATACAGTGTTTCTAACAGGTAAGAGTACTAGTTAAAACCGTGGCGATACTGGTTAGAAAGTATTTTTTTAGTATCGGAAATAATGGGAGACAACCAACAAAAACAGAACAAAGGTTTCATTGAGATGGAAGGGGTAGTAGAAGAGCTACTGCCGAATGCCACGTTCAGAGTTACCTTAGATAACGGACAAACCATCATGGCACACCTATCTGGCAAGATGCGCATGAACCGTATCAACTGTATCCCAGGAGACAAAGTCACTTTAGAAATTAGCCCTTATGATCTAACTAAGGGACGCATTACGTATCGAAGAACATAATTTAGGCCTGTAGCTTATTAGCTGGTAGCTTCTTAGGAAGACCTACTACAAGCTAAAAAGCTACAAGCTACAAGCTAGAAATATGAAAGTTAGACCTTCAGTCAAAAAAATGTGTAAGAAATGTAAACTGGTCCGCCGTAGCGGTCGAGTGCATTGTCTATGCGAAAATCCTAAACATAAGCAACGTCAAGGTTAATATAATATCATGGCTAGAATTGCATCGGTAAATTTACCAAACAATAAACGTGTAGAAGCCGCTTTGCCATATCTCTATGGCATTGGACCATCGCTGGCACGTAAGATCTTGGCAGTTACTAATGTGAATCCAAATACCCGCGTGAAGGATTTGACTGATGAAGAGGTGAATAAGCTTCGCCGTATTATCGAAGAGACTTATAAAGTTGAAGGTGATCTCAAGCGTGAAATTCTAGGAAATATCAAACGTCTGAAAGAAATCGGTGCTTACCGTGGTAATCGTCATGCTAAAGGTCTACCAGTACGTGGTCAACGAACTAAGACGAATTCTCGTACTGTTCGCGGTAATAAACGTGCTACTGCTACTTCTGGTAAGAAGCCAGCTGCACAGAAGAC
>CAYYYA010000042.1:4058-7036 GCA_964475975.1 uncultured Gammaproteobacteria bacterium
GCGCCAAGTCTTGAAAGGTCGCGCTTATATTCAAGCTACCTACAATAACACTATTGTTACTCTGACCGACCAAAATGGGGGAGTAATCGCTTGGTCTACGGCTGGACACAACTCATTCAAAGGACCAAAAAAACCAACCCCTTACGCTGCCGGTATTGTAGTCAAACGAGCTATTGAAATGGCTAAAGACTACGGTTTACGTGAAGTTGATGTCTTCGTCAAAGGTGTTGGATCAGGCAGAGAAGCGGCAGTTCGTGCTCTTCATGCTCACGGTCTAGAAGTACTATCTATCAAAGATCAGACACCGATTCCACACAACGGTTGCCGTCCTAAGAAAGTTCGTAGAGTTTAATTCTTATTTCTTAATTCTATACAATGGCTCGCTATACTGGACCAAAAGTAAAAATTTCTCGACGCGAAGGCACTGATATTTTTGATACACCAAAATGGAATAAGCGTCCGTTCCCACCAGGACAACATGGTCCAACCAAAGGAACAGGTGGACGTCGCACTGACTACGGTAAGCAGCTGAGAGAAAAGCAGAAGGCCAAGCTGATGTATGGTTTACTTGAACGTCAGTTCAAAAACCTTTTTGAGCGAGCCAAGAAAATGGAAGGCGACGCTGGTCAGAACATGATGAAGTTATTGGAAATGCGCCTTGATAACGTTATTTACCGAGCTGGTTTTGCCAAGACACGTCGTCTAGCCCGCCAATTAGTCAATCATGGACACTTCGGCGTTGATAAACGACGTACTGATATTCCTTCATACCAAGTAAGCGTAGGACAGGTTATCAATGTCAAAACTTCTAAGCTTAAAACAGCTTATTGGAAGAATTTGATGGAATCCAAAGAAAAGCCTCAAGTTCAGGCTAGCTGGCTCAAGACCGATTGGAACGCATCAACTATTACCATCACTGCTGAACCGATGCCTACCGATGCTCCACAAAATATTGAAACTAAGTTAATCGTAGAGTTCTACTCACGATAATAATTAATAAAAAACGCTCATGGGACTCATTGAATTACCAAAAAGCATCTCCTTCAAGGAGAAGAAGAACAATGTCTACGAAGTAGTCATTGAACCTTGTTTTCCTGGTTACGGTGTAACGTTGGGCAATTCCCTGCGCCGTGTTTTGCTATCTTCCTTACCGGGAGCAGCAGTAACAAGCGTGAAAATTAAAGGTGTTCAACACGAGTTTGAAACACTAGAATTCGTCAAAGAGGATATGGTTGATATTATCCTCAATTTAAAAAAATTGAACCTCAAACTGCACTCTGACGAGCCAGTAAAAATTGAGCTTATTGCTAAAGGCGAAAAAGAAGCCACCGGTGCTGACATCAAAGCTAACGCACAAGTAGAGATTACTAACCCAGAACTGGTAATTGCTACGCTGACTGATAAAAAAGCTGTATTAGAAATGGAATTAACGGTGGCCAATGGTCGCGGCTATGTAGCTGTTGATACTCAGAATAAGGCCAAAGGTGAAATCGGTGCTATCGATATTGATTCTATCTTCTCACCAGTCACGAATGTTGGTTTCGATATCGAGCATGTTCGTGTCGGACAACAGACCAACTACGAGAAAATCGTTATGAATATCACTACCGATGGATCTATCACTGGTCAGGAAGCTATCAATATGGCTTCTGAAGTACTGATCGAACATTTTGCTTTTTTGAAATCTGAGACTGACCAAGCAGAAGCTAAACCAAAAAAAGCTAAAGCTAAGAAGGCTGAAGCTGAAGAAGAAGAGTCAAAAGAAGACGAAGCCTAACATCTACCAATCTACTAAACTATTATGCGACATCGCTCTACTAAAGTAATCCTAGACCGCAAACAAGCCCCACGCAAAGCCTTGCTGGAGAATTTGGCTGCTAGTTTAGTATTATACGAAAAGGTTCAGACCACTGCTGCTAAGGCAAGAGCAGTTCGACCAATAGTTGAAAAGTTGATTACCAAGGGTAAAGTCAAATCTTTGATCAGCAAACGAGCCCTAGCAGCTGTCCTACCTGAAAAAACTGCTGTTAAGAAGGTTTTAGACGTGCTTGGACCTCGCTACGCTACCCGTCCCGGTGGCTACACCAGAATCATCAAGCTTGGCGCCCGCAAAGGTGATGGAGCTATGATGGTCCAAATTGAATTAGTGAAATAATGACTATGATCAAACGAGAATTAATCACCATTGATGCTGCAGGTAAAGTTGGCGGACGCGTTGCCAGCCAAGTTGCTGCTGCTTTGATTGGTAAGACAAAAGTTGGTTATCAGCAGAATGTCGATGGTGGCGATAAGGTACACCTCTTGAATGTTGATCAAATTAAGTTTACCGGCAAAAAGATGGAGCAAAAGGAATACAAACGCTACACTGGTTACCCAGGCGGTATCATCAAAACCGGTTTGAAAGAGCTTTATATCAAGAACCCGAAGAAATTATTCTGGTCTATGGTCTATGATATGTTGCCGAAGAATAAATTACGCCGCGCCAGAATTAAGCGCCTAACTTTTGGAAAATAATATGACAGCGAAAAGTACTCACATTGTAACGGTTGGTCGCCGCAAGACCGCTATAGCTCGCGTGAAGGTTAACGCCGCAGCTGGCACCTTTGGTATCACGGTTAATAACAAACCATACCAAGAGTATTTCCCATATTTTGAATGGCAAAATACTGTCATGGAACCTATTACCTTACTTGGTAAATCTGATATTAATCTTTCAATCAAGGTAACTGGTGGTGGTCCAAGCTCACAAGCAGGCGCTGTCCGACATGCTATTGCCCGCGCTTTATTGGAAATGAACGAGGAATTTCGTTCCACCTTACGTAAAAATGGTCTTCTGACTCGCGACTCCAGACAAAAGGAACGTAAGAAACCAGGTTTGAAGAGAGCTCGTAGAGCACCGCAGTGGAGTAAACGTTAGACAACAATTTGGAAACAGGGTATCACATCGATACTCTGTTTTTTATTTCAGCTGTCGTTTC
>CAYYYA010000043.1:0-6371 GCA_964475975.1 uncultured Gammaproteobacteria bacterium
ACTTTATCCGGTCGTTGCTCCCACGTGGCACGCTGAAGGCGAATAGGTGCCAACATGTCATCTAAAATATCTATCAGCCGCCGTTTAATGGTCACGTCGCCTAAACCACCTTTCTTATATTGCCTTTCCAACTCTTTGATTTCATTCTGATCTGGTGCAAACGTTTTTAGATACGTGAAAACTACATTTCCCTCTACTCTCCCTGGATCAGTAACTTTCAAATGTTTCTCATCGGTATACATCTTCATCACCTGTGTTTCAATCTCTTTGCGTGAGGCAGATAAATAAATACAGTTGTCTAATGACTTACTCATCTTAGCTTTGCCATCGAGTCCTGGTAGACGAGCCATCTCGGCTTTGCCGGTCTCTACCTCATGAAAGACATCACCATACAAACTATTGAATTTACGTACAATTTCATTGGTTTGCTCAATCATTGGATATTGATCTTCACCGACCGGCACCAGATCAGCTCGGAAACTTAGGATATCAGCCGCCTGACTGACAGGATAGACCAGAAATCCTGCTGGCACATTGGTGCCGAACTGTTTTTCTTTCATCTCGGTCTTGACGGTCGGATTGCGCTGCAGGCGAGCTACCGTTACTAAATTCAAGAAATACAAAGCTAGCTCTGCAATCTCCGGAATCTGCGATTGAATAAATATCGTTGTCTGAGAAGGATCAATACCGACAGCCAGATAATCCAAAGCCACCTGCAGGACATTATCATGCACTTTCTTAGGGTTATCAAAATTATCTGTCAGTGCCTGTACATCAGCAATCATAACAAACTGCTCATGCGTTTCCTGCAGAGTTACTCTATTTTTGAGCGACCCGACGTAATGTCCTAGATGGAGCTTACCGGTCGGCCGATCTCCTGTTAGTACTCGTTTTTTTATCATTGTTTATTTAGCCATTCCTTGACGAAAGAGTGTCCATTTAAAATGAAGTAGTGAGCCGAAGGTAGCGCAGACAATCAGCGCACTAATCAGCCAACCGATAACTGGAATTACAACTACAAGACGTAGAGCAATGTAAGCAGCAACAGCCACTAACCAGAGTCGCCAGCCCATCCACTGTTTGTTGCTGCGCTTCAGCAGCCAGAGCGCTAGAATGGCAGCTGTCAGGGTTTTGGCAAATATCATACTGAGGATTAAGATGGCAATCGTTAAAACACCTAATGGAATACCGATAATAGTGATTAGCAATAATAATGCTAACACGGGTAAAACTATGAAATAAATCAGACCGCCTGCTGCTCGTAGCCAGAAATGTTTACGGAAATCATCAGCAACCTGCACCAGATAGCGACCACAGATTCCGACCAATAACGCCAACACAAGCATAGCAGATAGTAATGTCAGTAGTTCAAACCAACCAAAAGCTTGAGCTGCCCAAGCCTGAGCTTTCTTCGATGTATCAGTAGGAGCTAAGTTTGATTGAAATTTGGCTGTAGCACCATTCTTTAGGTATGGGGCGAAATTATATTCACCGCTTGGCTGATAGTATTCAAACGGTGCATTAAAGCTGGAACCAGACTGAACTGAAAATGATTTGGTAGCAACGTAACGTCCTGGTCCATTCATAGTACCTTGTAATACTATAGTTTCGGCCTTAATCTCGCTTGGTCCTGTCACCGTACCATTGAGCGTGACACTGCCAGCTGCTATTTTCACTGCGCCACCCACATTTCCATTGAGCACAACCTGTCCACCAGTAACTACGAGGTCACCGCCAATATCGCTATTGATAGTAATCGAACCACCTGCAACTACTAAATCATCAGCCACAGCAGAGTTGACGATAATCGTACCGCCAGCCAAACGAGCATCATCACCGACAGTGCCGTTAATAGTCACGGTGCCTCCAGCGGCTACTACATCCTGCTCGACCGCTTGACCGACAGTAACATCTCCACCAGCAGCATAGGCATCGCCGGCGATTGTTGATTGTAGCGAGACAGAACCACCAGCAGCATAAACATCATCATTACTAGGGTTGGTCAACGACAGCGACTCCCCATGTTGCCATGAAGCCGCTGCTACCGGAGTCGCCAATACCAGCAGAAGCATCGGAATAACAAATACTATTTTTTTCATAGCTATTTTGATTAGTTGATTAAAATTTTATTATATTTGATAATTATCGCTTCTTTTTTGTAGATGAAATCTTGAGACGCATAAATGGTTTGTTTGTAGAACGTAGCAATTGGATAGCCAATCCTAAGATAAGTAGGACTGAAGCGATAATAAGAACCCATTGAACCCACGGGTACTGATCGCTGCCTGCCACACTAATCGATACTACAAGCAGACAGATAATCAACACAATAACTGGCATGATTGGCTCAAGAAATTTCATATGATCCTCCTACGAGAGCAAACTCATATAAATACTTCTTTAACGTAGCCAAATCAGCTGGATTTAATTCAGAGCGAAACTGTGTGTCATATTTCTTATATATTGGCACAAGTTCTTGCGCTGCAAATGTCCGCTTGCCTGTCTCGCGAGATACCTGCAGACAAATCTTTACTAAATTTGTATTAGTAACCTGAAATTTCTTGCCGTTCAGAAGGTTAAAGATGACATCAGTTTTACCTTCATCACTCATCTTCTTAATACTCAAAGTTAGATCATCGGGCGTTTCAACTGCAATAAAATGCTTGATCCTGTCTTTGTGCGCTGCATAAAGGTATGAAGCAAAAATAAGGATGATGCCCAACACGATAAAAGATATAATACGATAGATTGCCTCTGCTCCATCCAAATCATAAACTACGATCTTAATAATACTAACTAAGAACAAAGCTAAGGCTAATAGACGCATGACTCTGACTTTCTTAACAATACCAATTATCAAGGCCATAATGGCGTAGAGCAGCCAGAAGATAGAAATAGCCACATTCCTTATCTGATACTGACCATTGTACCTATAGTTATAATAGCCCTTCGGTGTTGGCTTAGCTACGGTGTGGGAATAGACATAGGTGCTAATTTCTTGACTGAAGATAACCAGCGTCACGATATTGGCCACGATTATAATAATCTGCATAATACTACGCTCCTCCGAGGCCAATATATGTCGATAACGACGATATCCATAGGCACTCAAATAAAAGGTAGCAATGATAATAATCTTGAGCCAAAATGAAGTGTTCATGAAAGCCGGGCTACTAGCACCTCCATCAAATACCCACATGCGGAACAACACCAGCAAGGACAAAATCAAACCGTATGTTCTTGTGCCTTTGCTGGCGAGCTGCAAACCAATCCAAACCATCACGGTAGCTTCAATAGCCCAAACAAGGTTAATCCAATGACCATGGAAAATAACTGCTACAGCAGCAGCGACTAACCCAGCGGATAATCCTGTGAGCGCATACGTCAGATAGGTGTCTTTTCGGTTATAAGCGAAGACAACATAGGCTAAAGCGATATATAAGAAAGCAAAACACAGTATCATAAGCCAGCGGTAATCCTGCCAACCATGCATACCCAAGAGACTATACAAACTGATGACAGTGAAGATTGGGTTGTAGACTAAAGTCGCCAAATCAGCTTGCGTGCTTCTCCGTTGGTGTACAAAGTTATAAATTATTGATGTCATCAAGAACAAGAGGAAGTAGAGGAAAATATAGCTGGCATAAACGGCGAAAGAAGAGCTTCCCCAGTGAGACCAGAGATAACAGCCGGTCACAAAAAGCGCAATAAAATCCAACTCACGCCATTTACGAGCATAAGCAAAGGCTACAACAGCAAGGTTGAGAATCAGGAGATAGAATAAAATCTGCCAAACTCGTAGTTGTCCGGAAGAAAGAAGCAGTGGCGCTAAATAACCACCAGCCAAACCAAAAAGGGCGATAATTTTGGCGTTATAGCGTAATGACAAGTAGCCGGCTAAGGCACTAACAAACCCCATGAAAAACATGCCAGCCACATAAGGGAACAGCCCATCAATAGCGCTAGCCGTAAAGAAGGCAAAGTACATCAAACCCAATCCCCCACCAATGAATTCTTTGGACCATTGCGGGTAACGAGTATGAAAATAATCCCCCAGAGCCAATAAGAATAACCCTGAGATAAACCCGGTAATAATACGTCCGACCGAATTCAAGCCAAAAACACTTTGCGTAACACTATAATTCAAGAGATACATGATACCAATAGCGATAGCAATGATACCAATTTTACCCAACCAAGCCATACCAACCTGACTTTCCAGACTGGTATCTTGATTATTACTTTTGCCTAATGAAGTGGTCGTGGGCAGAGGCGCAAGCGGTTTATTCGCAGGTGTGACCGCTGCCGGCAGCACCCCTTTCTTGCCTTCTAAGGTATTTAACCGACTCTCGACGCTCTGTACACGGGTTGAAATATTTTTTAGCTCCGTTAAGACCTGTTGTAAGAGATCTTGGGTTGTAGCCATAGCTATGTTTATTTTAGTTTAATGACGTACGTCTTAGCGACCTTATCATGCCATGTTTGCTTATCCTTATCCCAGAGCATCCAGAGATAACCCAGAAGCAAAGCATAGGAAGAAACGAGTTTAAATACTTCGCGCACGATTGCTTGTACCCAGCTAACCTGACCACCTGCGGCTGCTACTACCTTGATACCTAAAAACTGTTTTCCCAATGTCTGACCCCGTACACCTATGAAGATAATATTATAGGCATACGCCAGACCAGTTATTGGCCACTGTAAGGAACCGAACCAAGAAGCCACATCTTGACTAGCTCTCGTAGCAAAGAGCAGGCCAAAAAGAATACCTACTACAATATAAATGATGATGCCATCAAGTAATGAGGCAAAAAAACGACGCCAAAAACCGGCGTAATTCATAGCACTAGACATTGTTGGTTGCGGAGCTGTAGGCGCTACGGGCGCAACGGGAGGCATTTGCTTAATATCCTCCATCTGTTTCATCAAATCTTGAGAAACAGGCTCCTGAGGGTTGATCGGTTCCATAGAATTATGGTTAATAATTTGCCCTAATTATAGCGATTTTCGGCAAATTATGAAAGCCACAGTCTATCGCTGTAACAAAACCGCCCGAACAGAAGAACCGTCTAAACCAACATATTTCAAAGGAAAACCAATAAAAACATAGTGCCCCGCCTTAACCTTGGAGAGATCGAGTGTTTCATAAATAGGAATACCCTTCTGTAATAGTGACGTATGCGCTCTATTGTCTGGATTACCCCGCTGTTTGACTGACAGATAGTCAATGCCAAAGAGCTTAATCGGCAGACGAGCTAGGTATTCTGCTGCTTCGGGACTCAAAAAAATATAGTCATTATAGAATTTCTTGAAGCCGCGACGTGAGTTAGAAGTTTTAACCAAAATGCGCTCTCCCTTTTTGATCTTGTGCCGCTGCAAATCCTGCACCGTTACTGATACTTTCGACGAAGTACAATCTAAAACTCTGCACGGGCCATAGAAAGATTCTAAGGGTAATTGATCAATGGCCTTTCCTTTGGCAAAAACATGCCGTGGAGCGTCAACGTGAGTACCAGAATGAGTACCGAAGCTAATCTTGGTAACCGATGATTTCTTATTCTTTATTTTCAATGGTGCAAACTCAACCAACGGGTCGTTGGGATAGACGATTGTTTGAGGCGTCAGTGCAATACTGATGTCAAATAGTTTCATGCTTATTTTTTGACTGCATGACCGCCAAACTCTCTGCGTACGGCCGCAATAGTTCGTTTACCCAATTTAAACTTCTTACTCTTGTCTTCACGAATGTCAGTAGCAACTTTGAAGGCTGGCGCAAAGCCTTTGACCGCCTTCACTGTCTGACGCAACTCACCAATGGTCACGCTACCAATCTCGGTGCCGATGTTTTTGAAATCTGGGCGACTGAGCGCCAAACTGGTCAGATCAATCAACCAACTGCGCACTACGCTAGCCGGCCCCCAGACCTTCACTGCCTGCTTGATATCAATCGGAGTTTTGAATCCCTGCAATAATTCCACACCTTCAGCAATACCTTGGAGATAGACATACTCAACGATATTATGAACGCTTTTGACGAAGTGTCCCGAGCCAGTCGGTCCGAAATAGCCATAGGCATCTTTGGCGGCCAAAGCGCGACAGAATGGTTCCAAAATTTTAAATTGAGCCTTCGGTCCGCCGATCATCAGAGTATAGCCATTCTTCAAACCCCAGATACCACCGGAGACACCGGCGTCAAAGAAATGCACGCCCCGTTTGGCAGCTGATGCGGAATGACGTTGCGCATTTCCGTAGAAATCATTCGCTCCGTCGACTAGAATATCTCCCCGCTTCATCAAAGGCAATAATTCTTTGATCATATCATCAGTCACTTTGCCGGCAGGCAACATCAACCAAATAATCTTCTGACCTTT
>CAYYYA010000044.1:0-6206 GCA_964475975.1 uncultured Gammaproteobacteria bacterium
CTAATGAAAGTTTCGGCAAAGTCATTATTGAAGCTGGTTTAATGGGTGTGCCAACCGTCGCTTCAGCCACATTAGGAGCGCAGACGATCATCGAGTCAGAGGTGACAGGCTTGATCGTGCCGATTAATGACGCACGAGCCACAAGAGAGGCGCTTGAACGGCTGTATACTCATCGAGAGGTAGTAGTAGCTCTAGGGCAGAAGGCTCATAGTATGTATCTGCAAAAATACCAACGACAACAAACTATCGACGCAATTCTAAATTTTTGGCTTTCTCTCGTACACTAATATGAAATTGCTTTTTATAGTTCGTAGAGTTGATAAGTCAGATGCAGTAGCCGGATTTGCCTATCAATGGATTAATAAAATAGCCGGTCAGGTAGACCGACTATTTGTTATTTGTTTAGAACGGGGAGACAGCGACGGTCTACCAACAAATGTTCAAGTATATTCTCTTGGTAAGGAGATAGGCAAAAATAGATGGCGTGAGTTATGGAGCTTTGCCAAATATCTCTCACAGCTGGTACCTCAGGTGGATGGCATCTGGGCACATCAGAATCCCGAATATACTATTATTGCTGCACTGTGGGCTCGTTTTTATGCAAAAAAAATTGTTAGTTGGTACGCTCATGGTAGCGTGAATTGGAAAGTTCGCCTGATGACGGCCTTGGCTACCAATGTCGCTACATCATCGGCAGAGGGTTTCAGATTACCGACAAAAAAATTAGTAATACTACATCAGGGGATTGACACTGAGTTATTTTCCTTCAATCCCAAAGTTGCAACAGATACCTTTATTATCACAACAGTTGGTCGCTTGACTCCAAGCAAGCAGTTAGAAACCATGATTGATCTTATGAATGATCCAGATATTAAGTCTGTTCCAGGTGTCCAGCTACGTATTATTGGTGATATTGCTCGTGAGAGCGACCGACTCTATCGTCAAACGTTGGTGGAGCGCATACATGCTCTCGCGCTGACTTCCCACGTGCAATTATTACCAGCTGTACCAAATCGAGAGTTAGCAACTGTGTATCATCAGGCGGATTTGTTGATTAATTGCAGCAAAACAGGTAGTCTGGATAAAGTTGTTTTAGAGGCTATGGCTTGCGGGACGCTTGTTCTGACGACAAATGTTGCCTTCAAACAAATGTTCTCCCACGTATCTATTGATTGTTTCGCTGACTCTAGTAAAGATTTGGCTCTGAAAATTCAACAGATATCTCGACTAACTCCTGAAGAGCGCTTATTGCTACAGCAACAGTTACGTACGCTCATTGTTGAGAATCATGACTTGAACGACTTAGTAAAAAAGATGGTAGCCCTATTTAACAGCTAGCAGCTTATCATGTCTGAAGTTCATAAGAAGGTTAAAATTTTATCCATTTATCGCTCGAAGCTGGAATATCAGCGCGGTACGCCTTTGCGTATCAAAAATTTACTCAAACGCTTAAACACGTTTGATGATATTGATCTGACACTCTGTTCATGGGACGAGCAGTCGCCAGAGGGATTACAACATTTTCATTTGACGAATCATCATTGGCAAGATATTCAGAAAATAAGGCGCTTTGTCCAGAAAGAAGGTATAGATATTATTATTGGTCATACCATGGCCACGTGGTATTATTTGCTCTACCTGAAATTGTTTACGCCGGCTAAAATTGTATTGGAAATGCATGGATTTATTGAAGAAGAGGCATTATTTTGCGAGGGTGCCAAGGTGACGATCAAGGCTCGGTTATGGTACTGGCTCAATAAAATTGTTTATAGTTGGTTTTATCCGACATGCGATTTGATTACTACCTGTAGTGAAACGGCTACTAAGATTTTATCTCGATATAATAAAAAAGTTTTTACGATTTTTGGTGGTGCTGACGTCTCTCTGTTTAACCCTCAAGTACCATCAAAAGCCATGATCAAAAAAGAGGGTATTATTATTGGCTATGCCGGCAACACGATGATTTGGCAGGGTATAGATTTTTTGGTAGAGGTTTATAAGGAGTTGATCCAACAGTATCCCGAATTCAAGCTGAAAACCCTGACAAGTAAGAAGAGTAAATGGGAGCATGAACCTACAGTGGAGAATTTCGGTCCGGTACAGCAGGAAGAAGTCCCGCAATTTTTGATTGACTGTGATATTTTGGTTATTCCTCGTCTCGACAATACAGTCAATAGAATTTCTTTCGCATCAAAATTGCCTGAGTATATGGCTATGGGAAAGCCGGTAATATCAAGTATTACGAGTGACGCTGACAAAGTGATTACCCATGGATACGATGGCTTACTCTATCAGCCAGGTGATAAGAATGGGCTAAAGAATTGCCTTTTAGATCTACGAGATGCTTCAAAACGTGCTATAATCGGCCAGCATGCCTATGAGACTGTGCTGGCGCGCTTTTCTTGGGATCAGCAGGCAAAGGCTTTTCATAACTATTTACTAGCATTAATAGCACAATAACATTATGCCAAAAGAAGATTGGGAGCAAAATACCCTTGATAAGATTTTTGCCAGAGCGAACCTCTGGCCATGGAAGGAAGGCGAGATAGTTTCCATTTTAGACGTTGCCTGCGGATTATCTCTAAAATCAAAATTTCTTCCAGCGCAAATTCGAGTAGGCGTCGATATTTATGATACCTATTTTGAACACATTGAGTCTGATGTGCCATACGTCGTTCTTAAGTACGATGTGCGGAAGTTGAACGAAATCTTCAAACCAAATAGTTTTGATTTGGTTATTGCTCTCGATATTATTGAGCATTTGGAGAAGGAGGAGTCGCTAGAACTGATTAAGCAATGTGAGTCTTTTGCTCGTAAGGGTGTTATCCTAGAAACACCAAAAGGTTATATACCGCAAAATCTGGATATCCTTGGTCATGGTGGTCATGAGTTTCAGACCCACCGCTGCGGCTGGGAAGTAGAAGAGCTAGAAAAGTTGGGGTATTCCACAATAGTTCGTGACTATACTATGCAGAAGATACAACGACACACCGAGATTGATGTAGACACACAAATTCAGTTAATCGATGCAATTAAGTTTATCGGATAATATATTCTAGTCGGTTATGTCCCAAAAAAAGATACTCTTCATTTTCTCCGGTAGTCGTCGCCATTTGGCTAATGGCCGAGTGCATATTGATTTTCCTGATACTCAGTTTTATGGTTATAGCTATTTCTCTGAGTTGGGAATGAACGCTGATTTCAAAACACCAGACGATGCTATTGCTCGTTCTTGGTTGCGTCGCTTTTTTTCTTTCCCTATGAAGCACATGTTATTGGCGCGTTATCTCAGAACGTATGATTATGTGATTGGGTCATCATTATTATATACTGTGGTTTTCAAAGGATTATTTGCCCATAGAACTAAGTTTATCTTACTTAATATCAGTTTGAATAATACTTTATATCGAAACCGTCATAAGAAATTTCGTTATGGTTTTATTTTACGGTTGGTAAAAAAAATGGATCGCATCATCTGTCTGTCACATGTTCAATTAGAAAATTTAGCTTCAGTGTATGGCATTGAGCGTGAAAAATTGGTGTACGTTCCTCTTGGTGTTGATGATACATTTTGGCAACCGACTCAGGGTCAATCGGGCGACTATATCTTATCGGTAGGTAAGGATAATGGTCGAGACTACGCAACATTATTAGAGGCTGCACGGTTATTGCCCGAGGAGAAATTTGTTATCGTTTGTGCTGAGCGCAATATCAAAGGTCTTAGTGTACCGCCTAATGTTCAAGTTGAAATGAATCGCAGCTATTTAGAATTGAGAGAGTTATACAGATCTGCTAAACTGTCAGTTATTGTCACTCATGGAGATGATTATTCTGATGGCTCAGATTGTTCAGGTCAGACCTCACTGCTAGAGACAATGGCTAGTGGATTACCGCTCATAGTGTCTCGCAAGGCGTATTTAGCAGATTATTTGACTAATAATAAAGAAGCTGTTGTAATACCAGTTCGGGACCCTCAGGCCTTGGCGAAGGCTGTACAAGCTGTTATGAATAGCTCTGAAGGCCAAGAAATGGCTCAGAGAGCCCGTCTGCGCGTCGAAAGTGAGTTTACCTCACGGCGAATGGCCGAGCGCATTATAAGCATTATTAATTCAATTTGATTTTTATGAACCCAATTCTCAAAATTGCCAGCGGCTCACTGAAAGATGGTCAGGCTGTACTCGAAATCGGGTGTGGTATGGGTGAGTTTATAAATGAGCTCACTCAGATGAGACCTGATTTAGGAAAAATTGTAGCTGTAGACTCGTATCGACGTCCCGACAAGCTCGATAGCCGTATTGAGTTTATTCAACAGAAGATTGAGGATTTGGAACTACATGATAGATTTGATTTGGTAATTATGAAACACACGTTCGAGCATTTCAAAAATCCGTTGGGAGTTATTGAAAAATTACGAGCTGTTTTAAATAAAAATGGAAAAATTCTTATCGAAGTACCAAATCGTAAAGGATTTAATAACGAGGCTCGTAGCTATATCCCAGAACACGGTAAGCATTATTTCCTTTGGGATCAGGAGAGTCTTGAATATAGTTTAGAGCGTTTAGGTTTTCGTTGTCGCTTTTATAACCTCTATCGTGCCGGTAGTAGAAATATTTTTTTACGGTATCTACCGATGTTACTTCGACTGCAGAATGCTAACCTTGTTTGTTTAGCGATGTTAGACGAATCATAATGTCTGTTCAACTCTATCAACGTCAGCCAGCAGAAATACGGGATTCAATCCCGCTTTTTGCTGTTGATCGCTATTGGGGTAAGTCTCCGGAATCAATGCTCTTGGACGGACTACGTTTGATTGAATCTGAAGGTTGGGAGGCATTTGATAAGAAATATTATGGTTGGTTGGATTATACCTATGACGAGAGTCGAGCTGATTGGCGTTTCAATATTCCAGTTACCAAAGATTTTGTCGTTCTTGATACTGGTGCAGGCATGGGGCGTATTACTATACCCTTAGCCCGGGTTGTTAAGAAGGTTGTCGCCTTTGATTCATCGTGGTCACGATTGAAATATTTAAAACTACGACTGGAAAAAGAAAAATTAGATAATGTTGATTTACTCTTGGCCGACATTTTTGATTTACCGCTAGCTGACGGCACTTTTGATTTGATAGTAATGAATGGTGTCTTGGAATGGGTGGGTAAGACCGATCGATTCACTAATCCTCGAGAAGCGCAAATAGCCTGCCTGAAAATCTGTCAGAGATTATTAAAGCCGGGAGGCTATCTCTACATCGGTATAGAAAACCGTTGGGCCTTGTCATATCTGCGCGGCCACGATCATAGCGGTTTGAGATTCACTAGTTATATGCCGCGTATTTTGGCTAATATCTATACGAGAGTCAGGGGTCGTGGTCGATATGATACGTACACCTATTCACGAGGTGGATATCTGAAACTATTGGCAGCAGCGGGATTTGAATCCCAGAAGACATCTTTTTATCTACCGTATCCTGGATATAACGTTCCAAGAATTGTTGTGCCTTATGAACATTTACATATTTTGTCGTATTTGATTGCCAATGTCATGCCAGCAGGTGGCCTGAAGAGGACATTAGCAAGGCTCCTGACTAAGAATAGTTTACTTCTGAAGTTCTATCGATTGGGTTTCTTCAGTTTTAATATCATCGTAAAAAAATGAAGAAGGTTCTGACACTATTGGAAACAACGTTCCCGCAACGTTTTAGCAATCTAGCTGATCTAAGCTGGCTGAAATTAAGTACTCCAAATTCTGGTCGTGGACCTCTGAGTAAGGTAATCTTCCTGCTATTTCAACCGAATTCCGCCACCCCGACACTCTGTGTAAAGACGGTACGCAGTGCCCGTGATAATCAGACGATTACTGCAGCCTATGAGCGCTTACAGCGGTTACATTCTATGATTCAGGATAGCCCCTTTAGTTCAAATTTTCCTGAGCCTCTGCTGATAGCAACTGATAGCGATACCGGAACCATGGTAAGTATTGAGACTGCCTGCCAAGGTCAAAAGGCAAGCGCAGCAGATATTGATCATATTTTCACCTTGTATTCAGAGGTGGAGAAGTATTTCTGGAGTCAGCAGAAGCAAGAGTACGAAAGTATTCATACATGTTTGGATGAGATTCTGGGTTCTATGCGCATTGATGGTACTATTGCAGAGCGACTGCGGTCGTTCATGAGCGAGTTAGGTAACAATGAAGCAATTGTTTGGCCA
>CAYYYA010000045.1:0-5779 GCA_964475975.1 uncultured Gammaproteobacteria bacterium
GTTGGCACACCCATTAAACCAGCTTCAATAATGACTTTGCCGAAACTTTCATTAGTCGAAAGTAATAGCATCAGATCTGCTTGCGCGTATTCGTGTACAACCTGTTCTGGCGTTAGTGATCCTCGGAAGTCAACAATTGATAACAAATCTAAATCTTTAACCTTTTGTTCTAGTGTGGCCCTCAGGGGTCCGGAACCAATGATTCTATAACGCACCGTTGGGTATTTGTCAGCTAGCGCCTTAATAATCTCCAGGGTAAAAGGAATATTTTTGGCTGGAACCAACCGCATATTGGAGACAATGGTAAAGTACTGTGGATCAGGTTGAGCTAAGTGCTGACTAAAACGCTCTGTATCAACTGGTGTATTAATCACTGCGACTGGCGCAGCGGACAGCCTATGCTCAGCAATCTTATCCGCTATCAGAGGAGATACCACGCGAATACCATTAACTCGTTTGAAAATAAATGTTTGTAACTTCTCATACCAATAATTTTTCCATGATTCTGATCTCCAATAGCTGTTATCAATAAAATCACCGTGACAATGCACTTCTAATGGTATCTGAAATTTTCGTTTCAATAACCAACCGATAAGACCTGTGAAGTGAGGGTCTTGTGTATCTATCAAATCTACCCCTCGGCGGCAAAGACCCAATCCTAAAGAGTAAGCTCTAAAAGCTTTCACTATGCCTGTTCCGCCGGTACTGTGGATTGTTAGTTTTTCTGATACTTGCTTTGATTCTGACTTAGTACCGCCAAGAACAATGATATCCAAAGAACTAACCTCAGAAGCATAATCAATATGACGTTGCATCACATCACCATCACCCTGTCCAAGCAAAACAGGATCTAAGCTAATCATTAAAATTCTTATATCGGCTACTGATCTCATGGCAGTATTGTTTGTAATAAGAAGCCCATCTGCTGTGCGACTATCTCCCACGTATAGTGTCGTTGTACTAAAGCTTTGGCCTCCTGACGTATATGTGTCACTAACTCTGCGTTGTCGTGATACTGTTTGACTGCTTGAGCTATGGTATATTGCTGACCAGGCTGACAAAATAAGCCTGTTTCTTTATCTTTCAAAAAATCTACGATACCGCCAACAGGTGTACCGATGATTGGCAAACCAAAAGCCATAGCTTCCAGAAATGAGTTACCCAAACCTTCTGTCAATGACGGGCGGCAAAAAATATCACTGACACCTAAGTATTGAAGCACATCCTGATGATCGACATGACCAACAAATATAACCCGATCGGAGACACCGAGGCTTTCTGACAATGTTTGTAAATTTTTCTGTAAACTGCCGGAGCCAAGAATCAAAGCGCGAGTCGGAATACCAAATTTAAATTGCAAAGTATTTACCGCTTTAATTAAATCACTGACAGCGTTCTTAAGTTCTAGTCTACTCGTAGTTACCAGAACAGTGTCCTCGGGCTCGAGGCCGAGCTCCTGACGTTTCTGAAGACGCTCATCTATCGTCATGGTATTGGTGAAATGTTGTATATCTACGCCATTGGGAATTATCGCCACTTCACCTTTTGCGCCGTAGCGCCGACAACGCTCAGCCAAAAATGCACTGAGGGCCTGAACCCGAGCAGCGCGCCGATAAATCTGACGAAAAAGCGGTCGCCAGAACCATGTTCGGCTCATCCAAAAAGCCTCAGAATCGCCACTCTGTTCTGACAAGAGATATGGTAGATGAGATTTCCAGTGAAAAAGTAGCGCACTTAATCCCGCCTGATTAGCCATCATAGCCCAGATCGCTTGAAATGACTCATGAGCATGTAATTGCTGAGCTTGTTTCAAAGCGTACCAGAAATACAAATGCTTATCTGACCAATGGCCTCTACCGACACGTATAACAGTAAGATTATCAAAATGCTCTGAATCAGAGAGATCAGAGCGTAATTTGGCTGTCAGCATGGTAAACTGATACTGAGGCAGCCGTTTAACGATTTCTTTAATTGCTACCTCGGCACCACCAACAAATGGGTGGAATGTCACCGAAAAGATTAAGATTTTTTTGGACATAGACTTGAATATCTCCAGTAAATACTATAGGATTATAACAACTTTCGCCAACATTTTCAAGACCTAGGGCGGCAAGATGACTTAAAACAAATATCTATAAATTTGGCTAATATTAGATGAAAAATAAGCGCATCCTCTATCTCATCACCCAGAGCAAATACGGTGGCGCCCAACGCTATACCCTTGATTTAGCCTATTTTAGTAGTTTAAGCAACATAGTATTGTTGGCAGTGGGCTGTCCTGAAGAGCAGGATACTGCTTTTTTTGACTCTGCTCGGGCCAAAAATATCACTACTCGTCTATTGCCTCACCTGCAGCGTGACATAAATCCCTTCAACAACCCCCTCAGTATTAGAGAAATTTATCGAACGTTAGTAGAGTTCCAACCTGATGTGCTACATATTAATAGCTCTATGGCAGGATTTACTGGCAGCCTTGCCTCCTGGCTCTATAACCTGAGACATCGTCAACACAGAGTTCGGGTTGTCTATACTGCTCATGGTTTTGTTTTCAACGAACCGCTTCCCTTGTTTCAGAAAACGCTCTACCTCTGGTTAGAAAAAACCTCGGCATATTTTAAAGATGCTATTATCAGCGTCTCTGACTTTGATAAAATTAGTGCAGTAAGACATAAAATAGCTGCCGACAAGAAAATTACCACTATTCACAACGGGGTTGATGTTTCTGATTATACCTTTCTAGACCAAGCAAGCGCCCGAGAAGCGCTAGGATTACCTGCTGATCAAACGATTATCGGCACGATTGCCTCACTCTACCCCACGAAGGGCCTTCCTTATCTGATCGAAGCGCTTACGCTTATTCCTGATGTAACATTAGCAATTATTGGTGACGGTCCTGATAGAGAAGCTCTGGGCGAATTAATTACAGCAAAAAAATTAACACATCGAGTTATTATGCTAGGAGCACGCCCCCATGCTGCCAACTATCTTAAAGCTTTTGACCTCTTCGTATTATCGTCAGTCAAGGAAGGATTAGCTTATGCCATCCTCGAAGCCGGCTTAGCATCTATGCCAGTAGTAGTAACCAATGCGGGTGGTAATAGTGAAATAGTAACCGATAAGACGACTGGTCGGGTAGTCTCGATCAAAGACAGCGCAGCTTTAGCCGCTGCTATCAAAGAAACGCTAACATCCTCTGACCAAGGTCAAAGCTATGCCGAAGGACTACACCAACACGTGATGACAGAATTTAGCCGAGAGCAAATGTTTGAACGGACGGAACAACTCTATGATAGACTCCTAGGTTAAGGCCTGAGATCGGCGAAATACGGTGCCAAGGCAGCATACGTTGATGGGTAGCGCTGAACAGTTTGTTCGGCGTTTTTTCTTGCTTCGGTGGCGTTGCCTTGTGCTAGCAACAAGAACGTCTTCATAGCAGCCACCTGATCTGGCACTGAACCTCGCTTCTCAAGCAATGCCAGATGAGACTGTGCTAACTCCAGACGACCGGTAGTTATATCATACTTACAGATAGCAACGACGTCCCCATCAGGAGCCCGAGAAATATTAGCATCAAAATAATCTCCAGCCTCTTGAAGTTTGCCAACATTCGACAACTGTTTGTAATACTGTATATGGGTATCCATTACATCTGGTCTACGGAGTGCAGCTTGATGAAACGCTTCTAACCCCACTTCAGTGCGTCCGAGCGCCAAATTCATTTGCCCTACCAAATATAAGAACTGGGTACGCTCAGGATTATCTTCTTGAATTTGCTGGGCTATTGATAAACCACGCTCCCAATAAACCGTATCAACCCTCCCTGCTAATAAATAAAAATTGCAGAGCTGTACATACGTCTCCAGATCTGAAGGTTTTTTACTAATATTTTTTTTCAAAACGCTCTCTGCCGACCTTATTTCATCAAGAAGCTGGTCTTTTGTTAGTCCCGTACCGTAAGTTATTAAATCACTCACCAATAAAACATATTGATATCGAAGCTCGGACTTACCAAGTGTTGGTGCCTTGGCCGCTTGCATACGCAATAAACTTAGTTTGTCAGGGACAGCTGCGGATATATTAGGTCTCATACTCTTTAGCTCCTTGCTAAAAGCGTAGTTAGCAACGATGGTATCAAAGTAAAAATTATACGTGAATAAAATAGAAATGATAGTTATTAGGGAGAAAAATATGGGTCGTCCAAACGGAACGCGTAGTGGCAGGCCATATTTTTTTACGGTGTGATTAAGCTCTGCCTCTCTGCTCCAGATGTAGGCCAAGATTATATAAAAGAAAACTTGATTATTTATTGTATCGAAATAAAATAGGCCCAAAATCGAGTAAACCGCTCCCAAAACAGCCAGCACCGACCAAGCGACTCGTTCAGCCGGACGCTGAATCCACAAATGTCTAAAGGAGCGCACAATTAAAATCCAGAGTATTAAAAAGCCTATAAGAGCAATACCACCACCATCGACGGCATATTGAATGAAAATATTATGAGCCTTATCATACCAAATTGGAGAAACGCCCGAACGAAATAACTGATCATCATAAAATTGATTAAAAGCCAACAAGAAATTCTCCGGACCCCAGCCAATAAACGGTTTGTTTAGAAATGCTCGCCAACTAATGCCCCAGACGACCAAACGATCATTAAAGGAGTTATACTCTGCCAAGGTATGGGCAATAGTAGCGACAGAAGACCACTTCAAGATTGTTATAACGACAGTAACAAAAGCAGCAATAGACAGACTTACGAGCTTAACCCTATAGCTTAGGCTGCTCATCAACAACCAGATTACCGATACTGCCAGGAGACCGATGATAGTAGCTATTAAAGCCGTACGTGCCCCAGAAAACCAAATAGCGGCTAATTGCAGCAGTAGCATACTACCAACAGCTATCCATCGTTGCCATGGTTTATTTGCTAATCGAAATCTCAGAAGCCAGAACTGCGGCCAGAGCCAGACTATTAATAAATACAAATTGCCGACAAGCTGTCGTAGTACGCTTGATTGATGCACATACAGATGACTGTATGCTTCCACGACAATCAAAGCTATATCTGCCAGAACAAAAAACCAGATAAGCAAAGACAGCTGACGTAATCGCGGGTGAACAGCAACATAGAGACTGAGGAAAAAACCAATAGTCTGAAAAAAGGCATAATAGCTCACATTGCCAAAGGTACTCGATATCCTGCTACCACCAGCGCTCTCTATCAGCAATGGATGCTGTATAAACTGGCTAAAAGCAAAGAATGCACTGATGAATGATACCCACAATATCATTTGAAAAACCTTCTGCCAATCACTGAATGTTCGAAAAACAGAAGATACTACCAAGACAAAAATAATGTAGTGACCAAGGGAGAATAGCCCATCCATGCGCAACATGTCGCCCCAAAAACTATTAAGGAGCGATCCATTGACCAGCGCTGATAGACTAAAGGTAAAAAAAAGGAGCAGAAGCACAACGAAAGCTGAGGTAATTCTCGGTCTATACGACCTATTCAAACTAAATAATAAGATATAAATAAATAAAAGCAGGTATACAATTACGCGAAAAAGGCTATTTCTAAGAAATGAAAATGAGTAAAGAAAATCTGTGGAGAAAGTAAAGAAAATCAGAAAACAAGCTCCCGTCAGCCAGTGAAAGAGAAAAAGGAGTGTTTTTTCTGTAGTGATACTCTGGATCCAGGTATTAATACGCTGTCTCATGAGGCATTACAACTTCTTATTACCCTTCAACTCGTCCAATAAAGGAGCATATTGAGGGT
>CAYYYA010000046.1:0-3827 GCA_964475975.1 uncultured Gammaproteobacteria bacterium
TCTACCGCAGATTAATAGAATGTTGCGAATTTTGAAATTTTTCCATCAGTAGGCGTGCGTCATCAAGTAATTCCAAACTGACTTTACGAGACTCGGGTTCAAACAGCCAGACAGAGCTGCGGACAGCTGTCAGAGCCTGATACATATTGATACGGCGGATATGGTCGATCGAGATGTCGCTGAAAGGCAGTCCGGTATATTGTTCCACGAAATATTTCTTAAGATTATTGATATCTTTGCGCGGCAAGAAATTCTGCGACATGAAATCAAACTGCTGGATGAAGGTGCCGACATCGCGGAACGGATCGCCGAGTGTGACATCGCTCAAATCAATCATAGACAGACGACGAGAGCGGAGATTGCGCAGGATGACATTCTCCGGATGATAGTCGCCATAGATCAGCGACTTGGACTGATCGTGTGCCGGCAGACTGGTATGGATGAGCTCGAGGACATTGAGAATTTTCGTTCCTTGCTCCGCATCAAGTGCTAAATATTTTTCACGGGCGCGTTCCAAACTTTTGATAATTCCCTGATCGTTATTCTCATTCATGGTCTCAGGCAAATCTTCAGCTGTTGTATGATGCAATTTAATCAGCCATTGAGCACAGAGATGCAGCGGCCAGTGGAGTTCTTCGAAGCTGGGACTCTTCTTCAAATGCCAATACAGCGTCTGTCCTTCTGAGGCTTCATAGACCAGAGCTTTCAAATCTTCTATATAGACGATAGGTTTGATGACCTGCAGTGAGCCTTGATCAAATCCATGATCTCGTAGCCAATTGAGATTATGATAGGCACGCAGTTTAGAATTATTGCTGGCAGCACCGATAAACAATTTCAGCCGGTGATGCTCTGATCCTGTCTGCCGGGTGACTTTGCAGCCAATAACCACAGCGAAACTCTCTGGCTTATGATAGCGATATTTATAAATATGAGAATACTCGACCTTCACGGGACTTACGATACCGTAGCAACGGCTGGCAATAGACTCTACCAGCGTCTGGACGAAATCCATATCCCGTAGTCGCGGTATTTCTGTCAGGTCATGACCAAGATTCAATATCATACAGTTCAATACAGTTATTTTTTTACTTTTGTCTCGCGGGCTATACCAAAGAGTTTGAGATATTTGGCTGCCGGCAGATCCCAGGAGAAGGAGGTGCGCATGCCGCGGATGACGATAGCTTTCCAGATATCAGGATATTTGAAAGTCTCGATAGCGCGTGCCAGAGCGAAGACAAAAGCAGAGGTATGATAGCTGGTGAAGACGAAGCCGATGCCTTCCGGAGAACGTTGCGGATCAAAGTTACTTACGGTCTCACCCAAACCTCCGACCTCGCGTACAATTGGTACACAGCCGTAGCGCAAACTTTTCAATTGATTGATACCACAGGGCTCGAAGCGTGACGGCAGCAGCAACATATCACCGCCGGCGTAGAGCGAGGTTTCCAGATCCGGCTGCTCTTTGAAAGAGATCAAGCGGAAATGCCGCGGGTGATCTTTTTGCCATTGTCTGAAAGTGTCGAGATATTTTTTATCCCCGTCGCCCTGGATGATCAGCTGAATATTTTTGCGCAGAAGGTATGGCACAACTGGCAGTAACAGATCCAAACCTTTTTGTTCGGTCACACGGCTGCTCATGACGAGGAGTGGTGTCGTCTGTTCAACCTCAAAGCCACAGAGTTTCTGTAGGGCCTGTTTATTAATTTTTTTCTTACTGCTGGCATTATGATAGTCATAGGTGGCCTTCAGTCCCGGATCATTGCTCGGGTTGAACTCGCGGTAATCAATACCATTCACCACGCCAAATAATCTATCTTTACGATTTTGTAGGATACGATGCAAATCCTGACCAAGTTTTTTCTGCATGATTTCTTCACGGTAGGTTTCAGAGACGGTATTAATAGCATCAGCATAGAGGATGCCGCGTTTGGCAAAGTTTACTCTGGTGAATTTTTTATCTTTAATCGTTGGTAAGGGAGTGCGACCGTTGTCACGTTGCTTACCGGGGATTTCCCACCACGGCTGACCGAGTTGGAAATTGAGATTATGAATCGTGAAGACTGTTTTGCTGTCAGCAAAGGTCAGGTCATTTTTGTAGCGTTTTTTTAGCAGCTCCGGTATGAGACCTGTGTGCCAGTCATGACAATGGAGGATTTCTGGTTTGAGCTTTAGTTGTTTGATTAGTTCCAAAGCGGCAATTTGAAAAATATAGAAACGGGCATTGTCTTCTGCTCCAGTGTAGATTTTTTTGGACTTGCCAAAGAGCGCGTCAACTGCCACAAAATAAATAGGCAGTCCAGGCTTGATCTCCGCCTGATAATAGCCGACATTAATAGTAGTGGAATCGTCAATTACTAACGGTAGGTCAGAGATGATTTTTTTCAAACCGTATTTTTTTTCATCAATCAGTTGGCGGTAGTAGGGGGTGATAATGATGCTGCGTTGTTTCAGTCTTTGAAAAGATTTTGGTAAGGCAGCAGCCACATCACCAAGACCACCGGTTTTGGAATACGGCGCAACCTCGGCTGAGATGGAGACTATTGTTAGTTTTGGATTAGTCATAGTAGAAGTCGGTAGAAAGTATAAGGTATGAAGTATAAGGTAGTCCTACTTCATACTTACTATTTAATACTTTATACTCATTTTCCCCGTGGCGCACAACGCACAAGCTAAGGCGTCAACAGCATCATCGGGACGTGGCAGAGAAGGTAACTGTAACAACAAACAAACCATTTTACCAATCTGCTGTTTGTTTGCTTGGCCGTTACCGGTCAGACCTTGTTTCACCTGTGTCGGTGTTAATTCAATCAGCGGTAGCTGATGATTGGCCACTATCAGACGGACTACGCCACGTGCTTCAGCGACCTTCATAGCTGTAGTGGTGTTGCTATTAAAAAACAGCTTCTCCATAGCCACACGCTGCGGTTGGTATTTAATAATAATCTGCTCTAACTCGGTGGCTATCTGCACGAGGCGTTCACCAAATTCTAAATCTTTCGGCGTGCTGATGCTGCCGCATCTTTCGTAGTGTGCTTTGCCGTCGAAACGAATAATACCCCAGCCGGTATCAGCATAGCCGGGGTCAAGTCCAAGTATCGTTATTGGTGAGGCAGACATTAAACGTCAGCGTTAGTAGAGACAGCGTCAACATCCTCGTCGTCTTCCAGTGCTTCAAGTAAGGAAATAATTTTTTCTGACTCCTTGGGTGCTATCAAATCTTTGGCCCGATAGGTTACCGTTGCATCCTTGAATGTGAATTGAGGAGATGATTGAATTTTTTGTTTCAAACTATCTGTAATTTCTGCGTGGCAAATAATCTCAGCTACATCTTCATGGCGTAGAATATCATCAGCACCCCAGTCAATAAGCTCAAGCTCTTGTTCATCACTAATTGGCAATGCCAGCGTGATAATACCTTTGCGTTCAAATTGCCACAGTACGCTGCCACTTGATCCTAGAGATCCGTTATGTTTGTTTAGAATACCTTTGATATTGGAAACAGTACGATTTTTATTATCAGTAACTGCTTCAATAATAATTGCCACTCCCTCTGGACCGTAAGCTTCGTAGAGTGCACTTTCGAGAGCAGCTCCGCCGTCAGTACCGGCCCCACGGGCGATAGCGCGTTCAATATTATCCTTGGGCATGCTGACTGCCTTAGCTTTGTCCACGGCGAGACGCAGTTTGGAGTTCATATCCGGATTAGCGCCGTCTTTTGCCGCTACCGTAATATTCTTGGATAATTTGGTAAAGAGGTTGCTGCGCTTAGCGTCAGTAACCGACTTGGCTCGTTTAGTTGTAGCCCACTTAGAATGACCGGACAT
>CAYYYA010000046.1:3927-5507 GCA_964475975.1 uncultured Gammaproteobacteria bacterium
TTTTGCATTTTTCTTTTTGCTTTAGAGTTGTTATTTGACATATACCCCCTAGGGGGTATAGACTATAATCATATGAAATACATGGTGGATAAAAATAAGCAGCGCCTTATTCGTCGGCTGAAGCTGATTGAAGGTCAGGTACGCGGCTTACAGAAGATGATTGATAACGATACCTATTGTATCGACGTCATCACCCAGACCTCGGCGGTCAAGCAGGGTCTGTCGAACGTAGAAGATTTATTAATGGAGAATCATCTTGGTGGTTGTATCCTGCATCAAATCAAGTCGGGCCAGACTGCTAAGGCCAAAGCAGAAGTGCTGAAAGTTTACAAACTGAAGCGTAAATAATCTATGCAAACTACGTCATACGAGGTCAAAGGTATGCATTGTGCCTCCTGCGCCGGTATTATTGAAAAAACTTTTAAAAAACAACCTGGAGTGGAAACAGCTGAAGTTAACTATGCTACCCAAACGGCCAAGGTCTCTTTTAATAACGCCCACACAACGCCTGAGAAATTATCTGCCAGTATTGAACCATTTGGTTACTCGCTCCATCTTCCTACTGCAGCTTCCATGAATATGTCAGAAAGTGAACACGCGGCTCATCTCGGTCTGGGGCAATCAAAGAAGGATCAGCTACACGAGTTGAAGCAGATGCGTACGCAAATCTTCATTGCTATCCCTCTGGCGATTTTTAGTATAGCCGTCATGGCATGGGATGTGCTGGTGCAGACTCAGACAGTAGGGCCGATGAGCGTTGTCATAGAAGAATTCGTCCATCATCTGCTGCCAATCATGGCCAGCTATATGTTGTTTGTTATTGGTAGACCATATTTGCTCGGTGTCTATCGTTTTTTACGCTATGGCAAAGCTAATATGGATACTCTGATTGGCATCGGTACATCAGTAGCTTTTATCTATAGTTTTATTGTTACTGCTTTTGAAGAGTCATTGAAACCGTTCATCAATGTGGAGCAGACGTATTATGATGTGACGATCGTCGTTATCGCTTTTATCGCTCTGGGTAAATATTTAGAAACACGGTCGAAGCTGAAAACCGGTGACGCGATTGAGAAACTGCTAAATCTTCAGGCTAAAACAGCGCTCGTAATGAGAGATGGTCAGGAGCAAGAAATCCCTGCTAGCGAAGTCATTGTCGGCGATAGCATTATTATCAAACCCGGTGCCAAGATTCCGGTTGACGGTATCATCAGTGAAGGGAGCTCATTCCTTGATGAAAGCATGATCACCGGCGAACCAATGCCAGCCGAAAAGAAAATTGGCGATGCCGTTGTCGCTGGCACCTTGAATACCACTGGATCATTTACTTTCAAGGCTACTAAGGTCGGCGCTGAAACTTTGCTGGCTCATATCATTACCATGGTACGTGAGGCGCAAGGCAGCAAAGCTCCGATACAAGCTCTGGCTGACAAAATATCCAGCGTCTTCGTGCCAATTGTCTTGGTCATTGCTGTCCTAACACTCGCTACTTGGCTCATTGCAGGTGCATCAACTATCGGCTTCTCACAAGCGTTGTCATTTGGATTAACCTCATTTGTCGGTATTCTCGTCATTGCCTG
>CAYYYA010000047.1:0-5386 GCA_964475975.1 uncultured Gammaproteobacteria bacterium
AGTCCGCAATTGACATACAGTTCATCACCGTGGCGATAGAGTTCGCCCGGTTTTTTTTCATTAGCCGCAAAAACAACGTCCGCTTCAATGATTTTGATTTTTTTGTCGTTCCACAGGAAATAACTCGTGGGCCAGATGGCATAGGCTCTGATTTGGTTACGAATCTCTTCTGCGCGATCATTCCAATTGATCTGCCCTTGTTCTTTGGTTAATAATTGGCAATAGGTTGCTTGATTATCATCTTGGGCTCGGGCTGGTAGCGTACCGTCCAGATAACCAGCTAGTGATTGTGTTAGCACTTGAGCCGAGACGTCGGCTAATTTATCATGTAGCTGTTGGTAATAATCTCGTGGATCGATTGGTACTAGTACTTGTTCAATCAGCGGACCGTGATCCATCTCAGCATCGAGCTGCATCAGGCTAACTCCGGTCTGTGTGTCGCCGTTGAGAAGAGCTGATTGGATAGGGGATGGTCCGCGATATTTAGGTAAGATTGAAGGGTGGATATTCAAGCTTGGTAACTGAGAGATGTCTAAGATTGTCTGAGGGATGATTTTGCCATAAGCCACTACTAAAAAAGTTGCTGGTAAGTAGGCACGTAATTCAGCAATAAACTCCTCATTCAATTTTAATGGCGATAGTACGGGAATATTGAGCTCGAGTGCACGCTGTTTAATAGGACAGGATTCCAGTTGGAGTCCGCGTCCTTGTGGTTTATCAGCTTTGGTCACAACAGCAGCAACCAAACCAAGGCGATGTACTGCCTCTAAGGATGGTAGAGAGAATTCAGGCGAGCCCCAAAAAATAATCTTCTTCATTATATCTGTTGCATCTTGGCTAGCTCGTCATGCCCTTGGACAATACGATCAGCTTTATCGATAAAAAGTATACCGTCAATATGGTCGCATTCGTGCTGGACAATAATAGAGAGAAGTCCTTTGGCTTTGGTCTTGATGGTGTTGCCCGCTAAATCTTGATAGCTGAAACGGATTTTGGCTGCTCGCTTGACGATACCATAAACATTGGGGATAGAGAGACAGCCTTCTTCACTGGCAACTTTTTCTTTAGAAAAAAAAGTGATTGTTGGGTTGACCATCGGTATAAAACCTTTTTTTTCATCAGTAACAACAATAAGACGGATTGCTTGGTTAATTTGCGGCGCAGCTAGACCGACACCTTTGAATTCTTCCAAGGCTAATCCCATGCGTTGCGCTAGATCAGTTATTTCAGGTGTGATAGCAGAAATCTTACGACATTTTTGTCGTAATATTTTGGCGGGAATAATTTGTAATTGTAAGCCTGAGGTTAGAGCCATTGGTAGGGATTTATTTCAACAATTAGCTTATTATTAAATTTTTTATATAATTTGTCAATAAACGGAGCCGGTATAACACCTCGTATGATGATATGTTTAGGATAGACCAGTCGCGAGGCTGATGCTGGTAATTCTGCTTGCAGGAAGGTTAGCACTTGATCATAGGTGGTATCTTTGGCTGTGAGTATGCCTCGACGGAAGATAATTTTATAGCTCGGTGTCAGCGGTGGATAGTGGAAGTCGCGACGAAAGGCTAACTCATGTTCTAAGAATTCACTGTATGAATCAAGGGTGGTGAAAATATAATGCTCGGGATTATAGGTTTGAATCAACAGATGATCACAAGACTGTAACAACTTAAAGATAGTTCGGCGAAGTTGGTCTGTCGCTTGAAAGTCAGGACGCTGCAAATCGCTGTCAGCTTGGACCATGATAGTGTGATGCCAATGGTACAAGGTGGAGGCTATCATACTGGTAGCGATGACAATTGTCTGGTCAGTAAGCTGAGGAAGCGGTGTGCCGCTCTTAGCTAGTACAATAGTTTTTTCTGGGTACTGTTTCTTCAGCTCTCGTTCTAATTTTTTCTGTCCGCTGGCTGTGAGTTTTAGTTGTTCACTACCGCAACTGGCACAGCGTTGTATTGGGGTCTGATGATGACCACAACTCAAACATTCTAATTCTTGAGTTGATCGATTAAACGTCAGAGCTTTATTGCAGGTGGGACACGGCGCGAACCAGTGACAACGCTGACAACTGACTAAGGTTTCGCTACCGTGGTTATTAAGATAGAGAAGTACAGGACCATGGGCTGATTCCACAGCTGTTTTGGCAGCTTCAGATAAGAAGTCAAAATTTTTCACCTGGCGTTCTTGTCGCATGTCTATGAGTGTCCTGCTTGGCTCTGGCTTCGCTCGGACAGTAATCGGTGGTAGGTTCAAAGGAGTTAAGGCTTGATATAAGCCAACGTTAGGACTGACGGTGGTCACCAGTAGTTTGGTTTGATATGTTTCTTGCCAGCGAACCAAGACATCAGCTAGGTGAATTCGTGGTGATTGCTCGGCTCGGTGAAATTGTAGATTATCAGCTTCAATAATAATAGCCTGATGTAACTTTTTGAATGGTAGCCATAAAGCTTGAAAACCTCCGATAACATATTTTTTATGTTGGCTTTCGTGCCAGGCCTGAGCATAGGAATTTTTTTGCACTTTGCTGGGTAGCCAAATAGTCTCCTGTGGGAGTCCTAATTTTTCTAGTAGTTGTTGAATAAGTTTTTGCTGATAGATTTCTGGACATATAAAAACTGTCTGACCCGAGGATGATTTTTTGATAATAGTTTGCACATAGCTAAAAAGTGCCGACCAGCTCTGATATACAAGCCAACCTTGTAACTTTGCAGCCGGAATAGTACTTAAGGTGAAAGGAAATGGCTCTAATGAACGTACGGCTGGTTGTTTAACGAGTCCGCGCTTAGCTATAGTCGGGACAAACAAAGCGAGAATAGTCGCTAATGATAGGTGGTAGTAGTCAGCTAGCCAGAGGGCTAATGTTACTTGATGTTCAGTGATAGAAGATGGCAAAAAACTACTAATCGATTTAATAGTTGATTCTGTTGTTGTTGCTTGTAGTTTAACAATAACACCAGCCAGAGACTGCTGTTTGAAGGGTATGGTTACCAGTTGACCAACGTGGGCTTGTTGAGCTTGGGCCTCTGTCAGCTGATAATCAAAAACGTCTAAGCCGGTAGGTAATCGGCGTAAAGGTGAGACTTGGGCAATCATATGTTAGGTCAGTGTAATAGTTGCGGTAAGATAGCCGATGCCGAGACCACGTTCGTAGCTTTTTGTTTTGATTTGATAATTTTTTTCTGCCAGAATTCCGAGAAGCAGGGTAATAGGCCGTAAGCCACACTCATTAACAGCGAGACACTCATCAGCGGGCAGAGCTAGTAATTCTTTGATACTATTTTTTTCTAACAGCCTAATGATATTTCTATCGAAGGCAACGCCAGCATCTGATTGTTGGCCTTTCTTGTCGTGCGAGAGATCAGCGGAAGCGATGATGGCAATCCGCTCGTTGGTTGTATCAAGTGGTTTACGTAGCTGCTGACCGTAGCTGAAATGATGAGCTAAGCTGATATCACTAGCAGTACCGATACAGGCTACGGATAGAGCCTGCAGATTATGAGCAAGGTGAAATAAAGGTACAGCAGAGCCGTAATCCAATAATGATTCTTCGTGAGCAATGACTGGCGCAGTTGTTTCTAAACGCTCTATCAGACGATAGCTCAGGCCTATGTTTGTCTGCAGACTAAAATAATTAGCCAAGTCTCCAAACTGCTTAAAAGTTATTTGGCACTCTTTGTTTTGCTGAATTGAAAGGTTGTCAGGTCTGCTGCTGGCGTGCGGCGATATAACAACAATAGTATCTGGCTTGGCAGCATAGATCTCCTGCTGAATTTCAGAGAAGGCTTTGATCGTTTTCTGAATTTGCTCTTGAACGGCTGGGCCGCCAATACCCGGTATAGAGCCTGCAGGATGTGGAACGATAGCAGCGTAAACTAACATAGACTAAAGGCTTAAAGCCTGACCATCTGGATGAAGGGCTAAGACTTTTGCATTCGTAGTGATGATGTTCGTCCACTTATAGCCATAGAAATTGAAGGTAGCTTCACTCGTAATTTTTAGCTTCGCACCGTTGGAGATAACGTAGACATCAGGCGCATCGGCTGTTTTCAACAAAGTGCCATCCTTGAAGCCAACTGGGTTGCCGTCCAGATAGGAATCGAGCTGTGTCGGGCTGGCAGGGTAGATCTTGCGTTTAGGAAAATTGACTGTAATCAAATCTTTAGACCAAATAGGGAATTTCGTACCATTTTCAACATAGTAGACTCCTCCAGTTTTATTATTTTGCAGCAGAGCTCCGGTTGGATAGGTGTCTTTGATCGTGATATCAACGCCATCAGGAATCGCGGCTAGCTGTGCGTCAGTCGCGTCGTCAGCTTCTTGCGGATTGAAGCCAATAGCTCGGAAGACTTCTGGTGAAGCTATTTTTCGTTTAGCAGTGGCCGTCAACAGATACATCGTACCATCGTGGGCTTTTAGCAAGGTGTTGGCAGCGAACTCAATAGGATTGCCTACCGGTATTCCATCGAGTGTGCTGCTGGCAATCATTTGAATACTGGATTCACTGTAGCGGGATAGTAACGCTGCTTTGGAAGAGAAGCCACGTTTTTTACCATCTTGTATCAGCCAGACAGCTGGATCACCTTTGGCTTGGAGTAGCGAACCATCGGGGAAATAGGTGGAACTGGTGTAGAAATATCGATCCCAGAGTGATTTAAACAGTTCATTACCATGAAGATGTGGAGTATATACATATAACGCTGCCGTGCTGGCATTTTGTGGGGTGACTGTGGCACACGTCGTGTAGTCATTACATATTCGGAAGGTCTTGCCAGGTTGATAGTTATACTGGTCAATGTTATCAATGTAGTAGCGGAACTGAGCAGCAGCGCTATATACTTGTTTGCCAAAACCTCTCCAGCGTTCTTGGCAAGCGCTGCCATCGAAACAGCCATAACCGGTAGCGAAGTCGAGGGCTCGTTGGCTAGGGTTTGAGCTGGTAATCAGACTTTGCTCTTTTTGTACTAAGACCAGCAGAAATTTCGGATTGATTCTATTATCTTGTGCAGCGCGATATATCAGCTCGGTAGCTGAGACTGCCGGCTGTCCGAAGCCTCCATCAACGTAGAATGATGCCAAAAAACTGCCATTAGCCACCAAAAAATCATGAATCTGTGTTTGACTCATGGAATTATAGTCTGTTAGCTCGCTATCAGATATGAGGAAATTGTAATCAATCGGCTTGTTCGTAGGTAGTGGAGTGTCAACTTGAGCCTGTACGAAAGGAGTATAGAGACTGAAGATAGACAGTAAGAGGGTGATTACTGAGATTTTTTTCATGAAAATTTGGCTAATAGTTGCTTCTTTACGATATTTATATTATAATCGATTATCGTCTTTTTTTCAACCATATATAGTATGACGAGTTGAGTGTCCGTACCTTACTTTG
>CAYYYA010000048.1:0-5226 GCA_964475975.1 uncultured Gammaproteobacteria bacterium
ACCGTTACCACCAAATATTTTGGTAATGCGGTTGATGGTGATTTCAATAATGACGGCAGAGCTGACACGGCTTTTCTCCTGACACAAGACATAGGAGGCAGCGGGACGTTTTATTATCTGGTTGTAGCCTTGAGGACGTCAAACGGCTATCAAGGAACCAACGGTATTGTTTTAGGAGATCGCATTAACCCACAAACAACGGGCTATCTGAACGGTTTGATCGTGGTTAATTACGCTGATCGTGGCCCCAAAGAGCCGATGACGACAATCCCAACAGTCGGGGTCAGTCGATATTTTCGAGTGGACGGGTCGGCGCTGGTGGAAGCGCAGCCATAAGGATCTGAAAAAAGCTAAAGATCTGCTATAATGCCCCTTGGAGGAGTTAATTCGTTAATTATCAAAATGAGATTATGAAGAAGAATACGATTATTTGGCTGGTAGTTATCGCCGTGTTAATCCTGATCGTTATCAGCCTGTATTTATTGAGTCACAAATCGGAGCGAGTGGTGGAAACGCCGCCACCGGCAGCGCCAGTTGAGCACATCGTCAATTATTATTGTGATGAAGGTCCATTGACGGCCAGCTTCACGGACAAACAAGTGGTGCTAACTCTGGCAGAAGATCAGAAAGTTACACTACCGCAGGTTGAGTCAGGGTCAGGAGTGCGCTATCAGGCAGAGACGCTGACTTTCTGGACCAAAGGCAGTAATGCTTTCTTGACCGACAGCGACCAACCTAGATTTACTAATTGCGTAGCTGGTACTGTCACTGCTAACGGCGACAGCCAGAGATTTACCGCTGATAACAACAGTTTTAGTTTCTCGTATCCTTCTATAGGGAAACTTTCTGGCGGTGACGGTAGCTATACAACCGATTGGATGTTCAACTCAACATCCACCGGTATGGTATTAGCAAAAGTAATTATTCCGCGCGAAGTTCAACCGCAGACAAATTTCAGTGAAGCGCGATTGACGATCGGTACTAGCTCACAACCTGAAGCTCTAAACGGTTGTTTGGCTCCGACCAGTGGTGCGCAAGTAGCTACCTCTACACTTAACATCAATGGCACACCATATACTGTTATTACAGCTGAAGATGCAGGTGCTGGTAATTTCTACCAAACGACCAGCTATCGAGCAGTGCATGATGGTCAGTGCTACGCTATCGAATACACCATTCATACAACCAATATTGGTAACTACTCGCCAGATCAGGGGATTACCGAGTATGACGCCGCTACCATCAAGGCCTTATTGGAAAATATAGTTCAAAGTTTCCGTTGGTTATAAATATTTTTACAATAAATAAAACAGTCCACTTGCTGGACTGTTTTATTTACGGTTGGTATAACATGTAGTATTGTTACGGTAGTTCTTTGTAAATACGACGAATAGAGTGGCTACCGTAGCCACATTTGAATATCGTGTCACCAACAAGGAGTGTGTCATGGTTGCCGTTGCAGAACAGAAAGAGACTCTCCCAGGTGTGAACAAGGTAGTCGTCATACTGATCAACCCCACGCACTACGATGATGATGGATTTCCCTATCGCTTCGGTCAAGCAGTGCTGCCTTCTAATAGTTTGGCGGTACTGTATACACTGACCAAGCAAGCTCTGGGTGAAGTTTTGCCCGAGCACGTTCCTCGGGAGATTCATGTAGTCTCAGATATCGTGCATCGTCAGGCTTCAGCGCTTCGGCGTTTGGCTCGGCGATTCCCCGAATCAGGGACCAAGCTCATCGTAGGACTGGTAGCAGTGCAAACTGCACAGTTCCCCCGTGCAGTAGCGATCATCAATGAGTGGAAGGCTCGTGGTGCTACGTGTGTCATCGGTGGTTTCCATGTTTCTGGATCGATCGCTACGCTCTACGATGGCGTGGTCGACCCACGGCGTCCTGGGATTCCTAATCCCAAGATCATGCCGCCGGAGATTCAGCAGTTGATGGACACTGGCACTGTGGTCTTCCACGGAGAAGCCGAAGAGACGTGGAATCAAGCGCTCATCGACATCGTCCGCGGTCAACAACAGCCTCTCTATCGAGGAGGTCAGCCTAATCTGGAGCAGGCGCCCCTCCCAGAGTTTCCTTCAGGTTACTTCGATGGATTCGTCACAAGAATCCGGACGGCTGACGCTGGTAGGGGATGTCCTTTTACCTGCAGCTTCTGTTCTATCATCAATGTTCAAGGACGGAAGATGCGAGCGCGTTCCGCACAGGCGATTATCGCCATGGTGTTGGAGGATTGCCAGACGTATGGCTACGCCTCCTTCTTCATCACCGACGATAACTTCGCCCGACACCCACACTGGCGTGAGATTCTCGATGGTCTGATCGCCTTACGACAGGAGGGTCGCAAGATTGGCTTCATGATTGAGGCTGATCTGGCCTGTGGCAAGATTCCTGATTTTCTGGAGAAGCTGGCAGCTGCCGGTTGCAGCCAGATCTTCATGGGCGTGGAATCCATGAATCCTGATAACTTGGCTGCTGCCACCAAGGTTCAGAACAAGGTGTCAGAACACGCTGAGCTCTGGGCTCGTTGTCACCGATTGGGCATCGCTATTCACGCTGCCTATATCGTTGGGTTTCCCTTCGATACGCCGGATTCTGTACAGCGGGATATCGAGACGTTGATGGAGCATGGAGCTGATCAGGCTTCGTTCTACATGCTGACGCCAATCCCCGGATCGGAAGATCATGTACGAGCGCTGGCTCGCGGTATTCGCATGGATTCCGAATTCAGCCGCTACGACAGCTTTCATCCGGTCATCGATCATCCGCTGATGACTCGAGAGGAGTGGTTCACAACCTATAGGGCGGCATGGAAGCAATTCTATACCGTCAAGAACATGGTGCGAGCGCTCCGACGTTTTCCGCGGCGTGAGCTGCGGTTGAGCCTGCTGCGTAACTACGTCTGGTATCGCTGGGCGTCGCAAACGGAGAAGACTCATCCCATGATTGCCGGGTTTCATCGGTATCGTGATTGGGTTGATCGCAGGCCTGACGCACCAGCTCTGTCATTTCCACTCCATCTGCTACAGCAGTGGGGTCGTCGGTTCCGCTACGCTGGTTGCTTCGTGCGGGAGTTTTTCATCTTCCAGCACGTGGTGTTTGAAGTCGAGTGTGCACCAGCTCTGGCTGATAAGCGACAGGAGATGACTGACAAAATCACCAGTCTTGCCGACTGGTTCAGATTGACCTTCGGTCGGCATGTCTCCCGCCGCTGGCTGAACAACTTCTGGATCAGCTATGGACGCAAGCGGTGGAACCTCTTGTGGAATCCTCTGCCGCACGTTCAGATGGTGCCTCATGCGATCAGCGAGGTAGTCTATGCGCTTCGCTTCGCTACGATGCTGCCGTCGCTGGTCAAGCTGACCACCAAGTAGGTCGTTTCCGCGAGGTAACGACTTCGCCCCTCTTTACTCTAGATTAATCGGAGTAGAGAGGGGCTTTTTTATATAGTTAAAATTTAAATTATATTGACATATTGATAATAAACCAGTATGCTGTATGTCTGAAAATTTGCGGTTGTTAGTCGGCGATCACTACCATCAGGGAGGATTTGCTTGGCTCAAGACATGAAGACAGAGCTTCTCAGACTTGTCGATGGAGGACAGCTGGAAGCGGCACGGAAGCTTCTCGAAGGACTTCATGATCTCCACGGAATCACGGATGCGGTCTATGACGAGCTCAGCGGCTATCTGGTCGGTGGACATATAGTTCACCGTCAGTGGGAGGACGCACTCATGCTGGCGCAGACAACTCGTTGTTCGGACGATCGTGAAGACCGTGTCGGTTATCTGACTGGTCAGATGGGATTCCGGCAGGATTAAGCAACTGCAAATGGCTCCGCCTGAAGCGCCTTAACATGGGGCGACGAGGGCGGAGCCTTTTTACTTACATTGACCAAAGAATATAATTCTATTACCCTTGAGACGTATGCCAATAGAATTTCATGATAAGAAAATAGCAGTATTAGGGTTTGCCATTGAAGGACAAGCAATGACAGATTTGTTAGTGGCACGTGGCGCACAGGTCACTGTTTTTGATGATAAAGAAATCAATAGTGATCTACGTCAGGCATACGAGGCGCAATCCGTCTCATTTCACACTGGACCTTTTGGCGATTTGACACAGTTTGACTACATCAGCCGTACACCTGGGATTCGACTTGATCGAGTAGAAATTGTACAAGCACAAGCAGCTGGTGTACCGATTATTTCTAATACAAAATTATTCCTCGATGAAGCCAAAGGAGTGGTTGTTGGAGTGACGGGTACCAAAGGTAAAGGGACAACTTCACAACTACTTTTTAATATTGTTTCCTCTGCACGCGATACTGTTTTTCTCGGTGGTAATATTGGTCAGTCCCCATTGAAATTCCTGCCGCAGCTCAATGATCAATCTATCACCATTTTAGAGTTATCCAGTTTTCAGTTAGCTGACGTGACCAAGAGTCCTCAGTTATCAGTTGTTTTGATGGTGACGTCGGAGCACTTGGATTATCATAAAACAGTAGAGGAGTATGTTGAAGCTAAAGCCGGGATTACTAAGTTTCAATCTGAGAGCGATACCGTTATTTATAATGCCGACTATCCGGCGACAGTTAAGATTGCTGAACAATCAAAGGGTAGGAAGTTGAAAGTTGTAAGTTTAAAGTTGGAAGAAGGAGATGGTTGTTTTGTAAAAAATGATCAGATCGTGGTTAGATTAAATAGTTTGGAAGAAATTATAATGTCAGTCAATGACATTGGTCTGGTCGGCAGACACAACTGGGAGAATGTCTGTGCTGCTATTATGGCAGCCAAAGTTTTAGGTATTGATAATGAGCATATCGTAGCTGCTACTAGAGCGTTCAAAGGTTTAGAACATCGGCTAGAATTTGTGCGTGAAGTTGAGGGAGTGAGATATTATAACGACTCTATCTCGACAACACCGGAATCCGCGATTGCAGCTATTAGAGCATTTGATCAACCAAAAATTTTGATTCTCGGCGGCTCTTCTAAACATAGTGATTTTACAGAATTAGGTACTATTATAAAAAACAGCCACTCAATCAAAGCCATCATTGGTATTGGAGACGAATGGAACAATATTAAACAGTCTATTGGTCAGACGCAGATTCCGCTGATTGAAGATTGTCAGACTATGCCAGAGATCATAGGAGCAGCGCAGAAGTTGGTAGTCTCTGGTGACGTTGTTATTCTGTCGCCTGCCTGCGCTAGCTTTGG
>CAYYYA010000049.1:0-5138 GCA_964475975.1 uncultured Gammaproteobacteria bacterium
TTAATAACTTATAATTTATAAATGTATGTTTGGATTAGGTACTAAAGAGCTTATAATAATTGCCGTTATTCTGGTACTGCTATTCGGCTCTAAGTTAATACCTGACTTGATCAAAAGTGTAGGCGAAGCAGTCAGAGCTCTGCGCGGCGCTTTCAAAGACGAGAAGAAATAAACAAAAAACTACTATAATCGGCCGATTATAGTAGTTTTTTTATTTACTGAGATTAAGCAGCAGAAGCTCTCTTGCGAGCAGTAGAGTTTAAAATAGTTTTACGTAAACGTAAACTTTTCGGAGTTACTTCCAGTAACTCATCATCACCAATATATTCAATAGCTTCCTCCAGACTCATACTGACCGGAGTGTCAAAGTGATCAGCCTTACCGTCACCTTTAGAACGCATGTTGGATAATTGCTTTGTCCGACAGACGTTTACCTCGAGATCTTCTTGACGGGCATTTTTACCCACAATCATACCCTCATAGACTTCAACACCAGGGCCAATAAAAAGCTGTCCTCGCTCTTGCGCATTTAGCAGTCCGTAGAGATTACTGGTGCCAGTTTCAAAAGCGATCAAAGAGCCACGACTAGCACTCTCGAGCTCACCACTGAACTGTTCGTAGCCATGGAATAAGGTATTTATAATTCCTTGGCCTTTGGTATCAGTGAGAAATTCTGAACGATAACCAATCAAACCTCGCGTCGGCACTACAAAATGTAAGTGCGCAATACCACGGTCAACCTTCATATTCTTCATCAAACCTTTACGCTTGCTCATCTTTTCTATCACTGTGCCGCTAGCGCTCTCAGGAGCTTCAATAAATACTTCCTCAAACGGCTCCATCTTGACGCCGTTTTCTTCTTTGAAAATAACCTGTGGTTTAGAAACCTGCAGCTCAAAACCTTCTCGGCGCATTTTCTCAATCAAAATAGATAAGTGAAGTTCACCACGACCAGAAACAGAAAATGATGAATCAGTTCCTTCAGAGGCTTCTACTCGGAGAGCTACATCGTTTAACAATTCTTTGGTTAATCTGTCTTTCAAATGACGCGCCGTCTGAAAGGTTCCTTCACGACCATAGAATGGCGAGTTATTGACGGCGAAATTCATCTTAACCGTTGGCTCTTCAATGGTAATCGGAGGTAGGGCTTGAGGGTTTTGTGCATCGGCAATCGTATCTCCGATACGGATATTCTCCACCCCAGCGACAGCGATGACGTCACCTGCTTCTACCGTCTCTACTTCGCGCCGACTCAAACCATCGAAGACCATGACGGCTGTAATTTTATTCGTCAGCTTAGTACCGTCTGGCTTCAATAAAGCAACTGTTTGACCTTTGATCAAGGTGCTGCTCAAGAGTCGACCAATAGCGATCTGACCTTTAAAATTATCGTAAGCGATATTCACGACCAACATCTGCATTGCGCCTTCATGAATTTTTGGAGCCGGGATATATTTTATAACCGTATCAAAGACAGGCTCGACATCTTTCATACTTTCTAAATGTGGTTCCAGTCCGGCTTTCCCTGCAACAGCTGAAGCATAGATAACAGGAAATTCCACTTGCTCATCGGTAGCGCCGAGCTCTACAAACAAATCAAAAGTTTGATTCAAAACCCACTGAGCACGGGCTTCAGGTAAATCTATTTTATTAATAACAACAATAACTTTATGACCAGCTTGCAGTGCTTTGCTCAAAACGAATTTTGTCTGAGGCATTGGACCATCTTTGGCGTCAACGAGCAACAGCACACCATCGACGAGGCTCATAATACGCTCGACCTCTCCGCCGAAGTCGGCGTGACCAGGTGTATCGATAATATTAATCTTATAACCTTTGTAAGCAACAGCTGCATTCTTAGAAAAAATAGTAATACCACGCTCTTTCTCCAGCTCGTTGGAATCCATGATCAGATCATCCTGAACTTTGGTGGTAAATTTTTCTGATTGACGCAACAAAGCATCCACTAAGGTAGTTTTACCATGGTCAACGTGGGCGATGATAGCGATATTGCGAAGCTTCTCAGACATAGGGACAATTTAAAACGGGCTGCGAGGCCCAATAATTAAGGCGTGTACTATAGTAATAGCAGACGCTAGTGTACATTATTTTGATTGTTTTGTCTAGTCTCTCTCTGAGCACTATTGACAGACTATGGAAAAAATTGTAAGTTGTTGCTTTCACTGTTCTTACCGTGCTGTCCAACCTGCCTTTCCAAGAAGGAGAATCTACCGTGCAGCCAACCACGGAAATCATCTGTCCGGGCCAACTGGAACTCCGCGTGGTTATCCTTCAGGCTGACGGGACCAAGGTTCTGGAGGACAGCAACTCAACCATTGTTGCACTCTACTCTACTGGAGCCAGCGTGACCAACATCCTCCTGTCCTGTCGGAAGAGCCTACGCTGGACGCCGACGGGTGGTTGGGAATGTTGGGCCGATCACAAACGCACCATGCCCTACGAAAACGTCCGAGTGCACGTGCTGCGTGTACTCTGATCTGCAGATCGATAACCAAAGACCCCGAGGCTCACACTGAGCTTCGGGGTCCTTTCTATCCGTCTTAAGAAAGCTATTTTATTACGTGTACAGACGCTGGCAAACGAGCAATTATTCCTTGCAAATCTTGTTCTGAATATTTATTGCCAGAAATATTAAAGGTCTTAAGATTTTTTAGATTGCCTAATTCATTCGGCAATCCCGTCAACTGATTATTTGAGAGATCTAATACTTCAAGCTTTAATAATTGACCGATCTCAGCTGGCACACCGGTCATCTGATTGTTGCTAGCGTTTAAGACTTTCAAATTCTGTAACTTGCGAATCTCGGCTGGTAAGGCTCCTGTCAACTGATTTCCCGAAAGATTCAAAGTTTCAAGATTGGTTTGATTAAAAATATCCATTGATACTTTTGTTAACTCCTTACCACTTAGATCCAAAGTAGTTGATACTGATTGCGTTGAATCATTTGTAGCTGTCGGAGTAGTTGTTGTTGGTTGAGTAAACAAACTGCAGCCAGTCAGCCAGACGGTCGAGATGACTATAATAGATATAAATATGTTCATAGATTTTAAATGATACTTACAGAATTAGTTTATAACTTCCAAACTACAGGCAGTTTACCCGTGAAAGGATAGTCACCAAACAAGACATCGGCCACTCCCTCTCCTTCACTTCCAGGCAACCAAGCAGCTACGATGGCATCCCATTCCTTTGTATATTGTTGGATATCGAGCGGTCGTCCCGAAACTATAATAACGACAATTTTTTTGCTGACTTTTTTAAGTTTCATAATAGTTGCCAGATCTTCATCAGATAGCTGTGGATGCGCAGTATCACCCCAGCCTTCAGCATATGGCTTCTCACCTACTACAGCTATGCCAATATCTGCTAGAGAACCTGAAGTTTCGAAATTTCCTTCTTTATTATATTTGACGTCTGTAGCTGGTCCTACTGTTTGCTTGATCCCAGCCAGAAGAGACGTACCCGTGATCCAATTACCATCTACACCTTGCCATTCGATAGTCCAAGCGCCCGACTGCTGACCAATGTTATCAGCCGCGGCACCAGCCACGAGAATACGACCCTGATCCTTTGCTATAGGCAAAACCTTTGAACTATCTTTGAGAAGTACCAAGGACTTACGAACCGCTTCACGCGCTACAAGTCGATGCTCTTCTGATCCAATACTACTGAAATCAGGCTTAGCCTCTGGTTGATCAAATAATCCCGCTGTAAATTTAGCTCTCAAAATTCTGCGGACAGCATCGTTAATTCGGGTTTCAGAAATATCACCGATTGCTACAGCTCGTCTCATGTCGGCCGTAAAATCTTTGTAATCAAACGGTAGCATAACCATATCAATACCAGCATTTACAGCTTTCACAGTGGCTACATATTTGTTTGGATTCACCTCATAGACGCCATACCAATCAGACACAACGAATCCTTGAAAACTCAGCTCTTTCTTCAACACGTCAGTTAGTAAATAGTGCGAGGCAGTTATTTTCTGACCATCCCACGTATTCAATCCGGCCATAATACTAAGTACACCACTTTTTATCGCTGCTTTGAAAGGAGGAAGGTGAATTGATCGTAGATCAGCTTCACTGATAGCACTTCTTCCTTGATCTATTTTATAGGTCTTATTCACTGAGCTACCCCAGAGCATATCTCCCGAGCCAATATAGTGTTTGGCTGTAGCCAATACCCGCCTACTACCCGACGTAGTCATCTGAGTTCCTTCAATGAAGGCTTGGCCCAAATTTGTAACATTCGTTGTGTCGGATCCAAACGTTTCATAAACACGACCCCAACGATAATCTTTCGACACATCTAGATCGGGACTAAAATTCCACTCAATGCCAGTCGTTAACATCTCCTCAGCTGTAATTTGGGCCACACGTTTTACTAGATCTGCATCCTGTGTGGCTCCTAGAGCAATGAAATGAGGAAAAACCGTTGCGCCTGGTACATTTCCATGTCCATGATTAGCATCTGCACCATAGAGCAAGGGTATACGTAGACACGTTTGAGCTGTCAAACTTTGATAACTGTCGACTAATAACCGCCATTGTGTTGGATTATTTATGAGCGGCTTACTACCGCCACCACTCAATAGAGCCCCAAGATTATAATCAATAATATCTCGCGGCGATTGAAGCTTATTTTTTTCTACCAGAGCCATCTGACCAATCTTTTCTTCGATTGTCATACGACTAAGTAGATCTTCAATACGACTGTCTATGGGTTTAGATGAATCCAAATATATTCCTTGAGGTTGCTCGCAATTTCTCCCCGTATATTTTTTCGTATAGACCGACTCCCAATATAATCTCTGACCATATACCCCAGCAATCATTACAACCATAATTAAAATAACTATATAAAAAACTGCCGGCTGGCGAGCAAAAACTTTCTTAAAAAAACGTTCTTTCATATTATAACCAGTATATCAGGTAAGCCATTAAATCTACAGTTACTCACTGTAGCTGTTAATATACCATCTCCGGCTGTATGTACCTAACCAGCATTAATGCCAATATTCAGAGAAAACAAAAAACACTAGCCGAGGCTAATGTTTTTTGTGGCTCCGCGGGTCGGGTTCGAACCGACGACCAATTGATTAACAGTCAACTGCT
>CAYYYA010000050.1:0-4569 GCA_964475975.1 uncultured Gammaproteobacteria bacterium
AAAGCGTTGTACCTAAACAGTACCGAAGGTTCGAATCCTTCCGCCTCCGCCATCCCGCTGTAAGCGAGATAATATAAAACAGATGAAAAAACTTAAAGATTTACAACAAGAATATCTCAATGGCCTGCGTGTAGGTTGGTTTTTGGCTTGGCGTCAGCTCAAAAGATCAAGCAAAGGCACGACGAGTCTGATTATTTTCATCATGGTGCTAACATTCCTCAACCTCGTAGTTGTCTCTGGACTACTCCTTGGTCTGATTACTGGTTCGTTTATTCAATTTAAAAATAGTTATAGCGGAGAAGTGATTATTACCTCGGCTGATGGTCACGGTTATATCGAAGACTCCCCTGCTCTAGTGTCATATCTTGAACGAGATCCACGAGTCATCTCTATCTCACCTCGATATGCCGTCAGCGCGCAGGTTCTGGGTACATTAAATGATTTACCGAAGAAAAATCAGCGAGCCAATCTGACCGGAGGCGTGCTCGTCGGCATAGACCCTGCACGAGAAGAAGCTGTGACACAGTTCTCCCGTTTCGTTATCAAAGGTCAACCTCTCTATACAGGAGACGAGGGTTATATTCTCATTGGAGCAAGTTTATTAAAAAAATATTCTGCCTTCGCTGATGCTAATATTCCAGGATTGGACTTGCTTGAGGATGTAGATATCGGCAGTCGTGTCAGAGTGTCAGTAAGCCAAAATGAGGGGCAAACCTTTAGTAAGGATTTCATTGTCAAAGGTATTGTCAAAACCAAAGTTGATGAAATTTCTACCCGTTTCTTCGTAGTAGATCAGGAGGTCAAACGGCTATTAGCGACCAATAACCTGCAACTGCAAGAAATAGCTGTCCACGCCGATGATAATCAATCCATCCAGCTGGTAGCAGATATTAAAAAATTTCTTGGCACACATGCTGCCCGCGTACAAACCTCCAGCGAAGCTATTCCATCTTTCTTGCGTGACATCGAAACTACGATGGGTGTCCTCGGCAACGCTTTATCATCCATTGCGCTCGTCGTTGCTACTATTACTATTTTTATTGTGGTGTTTATCAATGCTGTTACGAAGCGAAAATTCATCGGTATTATGAAAGGTGTCGGCATCAGTCCTCTAGCTATACAGTTCTCCTACGTTATTCAGGCCTTATTTTACGGACTGTCCGGCTCTATCATCGGCACCTTGATAACATTTGGTTTTCTGAAACCGTTCTTTGACGCTCATCCCATCGATTTCCCTTTCTCTGACGGTATTCTGGTGGTTACGCCGGCCAGCGCAGCAATCCGCGTAGCCATTTTGATTGCTGTAACTCTTATCGCTGGCTATGTCCCTGCGAAACTAATCGTCCGTCGCAATACCTTAGACGCTATTTTAGGAAGATAATTGCATGATAGAAACAAAAAATTTATTAAAAAAATTTGGTGCGGGCGAACTAGAGCTTATTGCCCTGAAAAATCTCAATGTTGAAATTGTAGATGGAGAATTCGTCTCTATTGTTGGTCCATCCGGCGCGGGTAAATCTACGCTCTTGTATCAACTGTCACTTTTGGATCAGCCTTCTGGTGGTGAGGTACTGTTTGATCAGAAACCGACGGCACGATTAAGCCAAGCAGAAAAAACTTGGATACGTCTCCATAAAATGGGCTTCGTTTTCCAAGACTACGCTCTTCTCCCTGAACTAACAGCCGTAGAAAATGTGGCTTTACCAATGATTATGCAAGGCATGAGCAAAAAGATGGCACTCGATAAGGCTAAGATAGCGCTGGAACGAATTGGCATGTCAGATAAAACTCAAAATCTTCCTAGCCAACTTTCGGGCGGTCAACAACAACGTGTCTCTATTGCTCGCGCTATTGCTCATCATCCGAAAGTTCTCTTCGCTGATGAACCAACGGCCAATCTTGATAGCGAAAACTCTCACACAGTCATCCAAGCGTTCTTAGACTTGCACGCTGAGGGCCAGACAATCGTTATGGTTACTCATGAAATAGAATACGCGCGTAAAGCCAAGCGTACTATCAGTATGCGTGATGGCGCTATTATTTCTGACGCCAAAAATCAGCAAAAAAAATAAACATATTTTTTAGCATACCAAGTGTCGCACTCTGATTGACCCTGCAGTACCATCGAAATAACCGCCCGTCTGCATAGACGGGCGGTTTGATTTTTGAATTCATAAAATAGCTACCTGTGCTATACTAGAGTAAGAGGTTATGAAAAAAAATATTCCCCTACTTATCTTCTGTATTGTGCTATCTGAGCTGGCTGGCAGTCTTGGCTCTATTTTCACTGTATCAGCTATACCAACGTGGTATGCTACGTTGGCCAAACCAGCATTGAATCCGCCAAATTGGATCTTTGGCCCAGTGTGGTTTACGCTCTACTTCTTGATCGGTGTATCATTATTTCTCGTCTGGAAGCGCCACTGGAAAGTAACACATCAGATATTCACTCGTCATAAAAAATCTTGGAACCGTTGGTCTCAGCAGCTATGGCAGGGCAAGTGGCAGACATTCAATATTGTAGCTATCTTCATCTTTCAATACGTGCTGAATATTCTCTGGTCCGTTGTGTTCTTCAGCTGGCACTCGCCGATGTTGGCCTTCTTCACACTGGGAGCGCTGTGGATTGCCATTATTTATACGATCGTCAATTTCTACCGGGTCTCTAAGCTCGCTGCTTGGTTACTCCTTCCTTATCTGCTCTGGGTCAGCTTCGCCGGATATCTCAACTGGAGTATTTGGATGTTAAATTAACATTTAGATCTGGCCAAAGGCACATAGTTGCCTATTTTTTTATTTCTTGTAGACTAGCCTTGGAACTATAGAAAAGCTCTATAGTCAGTACTTTGGCAAGGAGGACCGTATGTGGTCATGGTTGCGAAACCAAGCGCTGCGGTTCTGGACCGCGGCGACACTCGCTTTCATCCTGTATACGATACCAACAGGCATCATCAACTACTTCGCCGAGATGCATTTCATTCCAGTCTCGCCTGGCAGATGGATCTGGATGCACTGGTTCATTGGCGGATTTTTGCGTATCGTCTTGTCGCCTGTCGAAGCTTACCTTGTTGTGTTTCTTAGGAACAAATACCAGGCTGCTGAAGGCACTGCCAAGCGGGGCATTATCGATGCTACGGCTCTAGCCCTGTATCAGATACCGCTCTACCTACTGGCTTCTCGGCTGGGCGGTAGAGATTGGGACCAACTGCGTATTTGCCTTTTCTTGTCCTTAACGGAGCATACCCTCTTTGGCTTCTGGCATGGCCGAATCCTCGACTGGTCGAAAGCCAAATTCGCCAACGGTCACGCCGCCACACCTCAACCGATAAAAGCCGCTACCTAACGGAGCGGCTTTTTCTTTCAGTAAGGAGTGTTATACTTAACCTATAATAATTAAAGATTCGCTATGAAAAATTTTTGCAAAAACTCAGGAGGTGGTAATGCTGTCTATGGCCTCGGTCTAATCGGCGCAGCTGTCTATTATATTGGTCAGGCAGCTACCTTTGGTGCTGGAGTTATTGGTTTCTTCAAAGCGCTTGTTTGGCCGGCTTTTATGGTTTATCATTTACTGCAATTCTTGAGTCGTTAGTAATATTTTTTTAAACAAATTAATCTATGACAGGATTTCACGCCAATATTGAACAAGCCACCTTGGCTAATACCGACTTCCGTCGCGTGCTCTATACCAGTCGCCATAGCCAGCTCGTACTCATGTCTTTGAAACCAAAGGAAGAAATAGGCATGGAAACTCATCCTGACAATGATCAATTCTTCCGCTGTGAACAAGGCGAAGGCAGATGCATCATCGATGGTAACGAGTATACGATTACCAGTAGTACTGCTATTGTTGTCCCAGCTGGCGCACAGCATAATATCATCAATACCTCTGACACAACCGATTTGAAACTCTACACTATCTACTCACCAGCACATCACAAAGATCAGATCGTGCGACAGACCAAAGCTGAGGCCGTAGCTCAAGAAGCAGAGTTTGATGGTCGTACGACCGAGTAATATGTCTGATAAAATCTTGGGTAAATTTACTTTCAGATCGAAGGTCTGGCTCTATCCAGGTAAGGCTGGTTGGCATTTTATGACTATACCAATTAAACTCTCCCAATCAATCAGAACACATTTTGGTCATGATGCTCGTGGTTGGGGATCGTTGCCAGTTCAAGTGACAATCGGACCAGCCAGCTGGCAAACCTCCATCTTCCCCGAGACCAAACTTGGTACGTATCTACTTCCCTTGAAGGCTGCAGAAAGAAAAAAAGCGGCTATCAAGGCCGGCACTATCAGACTCTGTCGACTAGAAATATTGTCATAGAGCTGTTAGGATCATAGTGCTTTAAATAACTATCATACTAATAACAACTAAAAATATGGAAATAAATTATTACGCTATCGCCCTCTGCGCCATCCTCTCGATGGTCATCGGCACAATCTGGTACGGTCCGATCTTCGGTAAACAATGGATGAAGATCACAGGAGCCACAGCTCTGGACAAAGAAGCACGTAAGAAAATGCAGCAGTCTGCCGGACCACTCTATGGCGTTCAATTCTTACTGA
>CAYYYA010000051.1:0-2120 GCA_964475975.1 uncultured Gammaproteobacteria bacterium
TTACCACTTTTTCTTTTTCAAACCTTCAGCCGCAGCAGTGATTTGCGCTTCTTGTTTGGAGAAGCCTTCACCTTCAGCAATCAATTCTTTATCTATAAACAGACCAACAACAAAGCGTTTGTGATGATCTGGGCCTGTCTCAGCGATTACCTTGTAGTGGGGAGTAGTGCCATAGAGTTCCTGTGATTTCTCTTGGAATTTGCTCTTTGGATCAATATATAAATGTTTTTTCAAAATGTGATCCAGCTTCGCTAGCACTGTATCGGAGATAAATTTCTCCGTCTTAGCAAAGCCTTGATCCAGATAAATAGCGCCGATGAGCGCTTCCATGGCATTAGCGAGGATATATTTACGAGCTTTGGCATTATCATCTTTCGCTTCACCGCGGCTCAGGTAGAGGTAGGGATACATACCGAGCTCTTCAGCTAGATCGCCTAATGTATTGGCATTAACTAAACTTGAACGCCAGTTCGTTAGCTCGCCCTCAGGATTGGGATAATTGAGAAACAAAAATTCAGTAACGATTAACTCTAATACTGCGTCACCAAGGAATTCTAAGCGTTCGTTATGATCGATGCCAAGATTTTTGTGTTCGTTTAAATACGACCGATGCGTCAGGGCGCTGCGGAGTAAATCTTTATTCTTAAATTTTAGGCCAAGTTTCGCCTCAAGCTGACTACTGTCCTTCATTTGGATTGTTTAAACGTTCTACAACTTGCTGGAATATAGCCCGAGTTTCTTCGTAGCCGATAGCATCGATAGCCTCTTCAGCTGTAAACCATTTTCCATCTTTGACTTCATTCATCTGCGGCTTAATCTCAGTGTCTGTAGTTTCAAATAAGTAGATATGTACGAGCTTACGGAAAGCAGGTTGATCCGGTTTATGTACCTTGAGCTGAATATCCCCGAGATAATCTATCTCTTGGAGATTTTCCAAACCTATTTCTTCCTTGATTTCTCGTACAGCTGCCTGTGCTGGCCGTTCGCCTTCATCCACGTGACCCTTTGGGAAAGTCCATTTGCCATACGAATCCATAATCAGAGCGTATTTGAAGCTGTTGCCTTCACGGCGATAGACGATGCCACCGCTGGACTCTTCTTTGATGCCTTGGCTAGCTAGAGTTTGCTTTTCTCCACGTTTAACCATTTCTTTATAAATACTACCGAGCACTCCATTAACAAATTTACCTGAAGAGGCTCCGCCATAGGTTTTAGCTAATTCAATAGCTTCATTGATAGCTACCTTTGGGGGGATGGTATTATCAAATTTCAATTCATAAATACCGATACGCAGGACATTGCGATCGACAAGAGTAATTTGGTCAAGCGGCCACTCAGGCGCAAACTTGGCGATTAATTTATCTATTGTGAGATGATTTTCTATAACTTCCTCGAGCAGTCTGAGACTGAAACCCTGATCATCGAATTCTGGAGCGAATTCTTTACGATTGTTTTCTAAAATTTCGGGAATATTAACTTTACCCTGGTAGAAATCCCATTCGAATAAGCTTTGTAAAGTTAAGGTACGAGCTAAATGTCTGTTGGCCATAGTTCAAAGTTACAAAAGGACAAAACGTATCTACAAAGACAACGCCCCTAAGCAGTGGCGTTGGCAGTCTTTGTTTTACGAGTAGTGCGCTTAGTAGCGCGGTGGAGCGTGTTAACGACCTCAGTGCCACGATAGTAGCCACAGTAACGACAGGCATAATGCGGACGTTTTGGCTTACCGCATTTCTGACAATCCATGATTGCTGGTTTGGTCAAAGCAAAGTGTGCTGCTCGTCTTCGGCCTGAGGAGGTAGTACGTCTTTTTCCAGGTAATCCCATGTTATTTGTAGGGGCAATTCTAGAATCGCCCGTCTCGATTAATAAATGATGGGACTATCATATACAATAGCGCCTGATTAGTCAAGGAAGAGTGGATAAAATGGGGATAAAACGGCCTTTTGGACCCCTATTGACAGTATTGACTGCCTATGCTAGTATAGTAAATCCCATTCGGGTAGTCCCTAACAATCTGCATCCACGACAAGCATGGGGACTTGTCCTTAGTTTTTTTCCGGCTCAGGCTGGAAAACTACTATGACAAGTTTTCTTGGGTGCAGTTTGTTGGGGATTTT
>CAYYYA010000051.1:2220-4054 GCA_964475975.1 uncultured Gammaproteobacteria bacterium
CGCTTTTTTTGTGTCAAAAAACCGCCCTGATAACGGACGGTTTTTTGTTTATCTTTTTCTCTATTGAACGATCAGGCTGCCCTTCATTCCCATAGCACGGTGTTTACCAACGCTACAGTAGTACTCAAACGTACCTTTCTTACTAGCTACGAAGCTAATGGTTTCGGATTTACCTTCTCCAATTTGTTTGGTGCGTGCATTGAATTCATCAATAACCCAATCATGGAAGCCTTCAGAGTTTTTGAAATTAATCACTACTGTTTCACCCTGACTAACTTTGATTTGCTTGAGATCATAGCTAAAGTTACCAGCAGTAACGGTGAAGGTTCTCGTCTCAGCTTTCATAGCGACATTCTTATCATCAGCTGTGGTAGTTGTCGCTCCTGACATGGTAGAAGTGGAGTTCATCATGAAGCTAGGAGAGATCATCATACCAGCATCATCTTTGGCTGGAACATCTGCCCCAGGGAATTCATAGGTGCCAAGAATGCCAGAGTCGATATGGAGCATAGCATACATTGTTGGTGTAGCTTTGGTCGGATCAATAGCTACTTTAACATTGGTATTCTCGCCATTTACAACAGGTGTAAAGCCAATGACAGGACCAGGTGCGCCATTTAAATCAGCGTGGATGACCATCCAGCCTGGACCTCGAGAGACTACAGAAGCAACAGTTACCATATTATCTACAACATCTTGAGCTGATACAGAAACACTCGCAGGTTGAATTGGTGTTGGCTCAGGTGCTACGGGAGCAGGGGTAGGAGTCTTAGGGCTCAGAAGATTACAACCGCCTAATAAGAGGATACCAGCAGTCGCAAGAGAGAGACGGAGGGATAGTGATGTTCGCATGATTGTGGATAGTTAATAATAGATGTCAGTAGTATAGAGCTTCCTACTCGGTTTGTAAACTACAACCTGTAGTGTCTGATTTAATATACCAAAGTTTTTGGATATAGCAGAGCCCAGATAAACCAATACATTGGTTGTGGGTAGAGTAGTTCATTTGTCCGTGTATTGGTCGCCACTACACTACCGTCTGGCTGGCGTATGATTGAGACGGTGGTTGCTCCGATATGATCGATGAGTGGACTCTCTGTAATATTGCTTGCTGGGTAGGCTTTGGCCGTCGTTCCTAGCACCAGACCATAGATAGGAGTCTTTATAGGGAGTCGTTTATTTGAGAGTACGGTCCCAAATCGTAGCTCATCACTGCTATCGTAGTTGGGATATGGTGATTGCTCATAGTCGAAAGGAAATCCCGTAGCTCTGCTTGCTACGACGGTTTCAGGATGAGCTGTTTTCCAGGTTTTCCAGGTGGTCAGACTCAGTGGTAGAGATTGAAGGGACTCGTTGGCTTGTGCTGCTGGACCGAGTATTGCTTGACCGGTTATTTGTTCCCAGAGATTTCCTTGAAGACGATCGTAGAGAATGATGCTACTATTATGGACTAGACCTGAGATACCGAATTGAGTTTGAGTACCATTAACAAGCGGTTTGAAGGCCATCGCTGATGCAGTGAGTGGACTATATGTTATCAGGAGTGGCTTCAGATTCACAACGTCATTTACCACCATATGATAAGCTAGGATTTTGAGTGGATAGGCTCGACTAACACCATCGAAGGTAAGACCAATGACAGTATCATCATCGTGGAGCCACGTGTCTGCTGAGGTCATAGGCTCTAGTCGTGGTTGGTCGAGAGAGCGGAGACAATCAGGTCCGCCACAACTGGGGACTAGACTATCTGGTTGAATCTTGGCGCCTTCTGTCCGATCAGTCAGGGTTACTTGATTGACCTGATAATTAGGAATATCAAGCTTAGGTGGCAAGC
>CAYYYA010000052.1:0-4020 GCA_964475975.1 uncultured Gammaproteobacteria bacterium
GGTCATTTTTTTGTCTGTAAAATATGCTATACTTATACTCAGAAAAACTATATGGAACATATAGCACGAAAGGGGGTGGAATTATGAAAATGTTACACATGATCGCCTTCATATTATTGGTTGTCGGAGGTTTGAATTGGTTATTGGTAGCCTTCGATTATAACCTAGTAGATTCACTATTAGGAATGGGAAGCATGGCTGCTAAGGTTGTTTACGGCTTAGTTGGTTTGTCAGCTATTTACGAATTGCTCACCCATAAATCAACTTGCAAAATGTGCGGTACCAAAAGTATGTAGCACAAATATAAAATCACCCTCTAGATCTTTCGGGGTGATTTTATATTTCTAGCCTCTATTTGATGGTAATGACCGTATTCAGATCAGCCCAGTTATAGAGTCGTTCCATATTGGCATAGCTGACGTTGACGCAGCCATGGCTCATGGGCTGACCAAATTTATTGTGCCAGTAGGCACCATGAATATAGTAGCCGTATTTTTTTTGCAGAAACAAGAGATTCCATTTGGTGTTCGGATAGTCATAGTTTGCTCCACCGTAATGAACGGTTGGGCGTTTTTTTAATATCGTAAACGATCCTACAGGAGTTGGTGTGTATTTCAGACCGGAAGAAATCTTGAAGCTATCGAGTGTTGTGCTGGCAAAGGAATATTCCAGAGTTTGGGTTTTCAGGTCAACTCGAATAGTTTTGGGTATCAGATCGGCCTTGCTCGACAGCGGATCGTGTCCGCTATTTACTTCCTCGCCGTCTTTGAAGCCATCACCATCAGTGTCAGGATTTTTGACATTGGTGCTGAGCTTAATCTCCCAATCATCCGGCAACCCATCTTTATCAGTGTCTAAGGATTTCAGTACTGTTTTGTTGCCAGCTAGTGGAGAGTAGTTGTTAGTGATTTCTTCTCCGTCAGCGAAGCCATCACCATCAGTATCGGCTACGGTCGGATCTGTGCCGTAGATAGCTACTTCTTGTTCATCAGCTAAGCCATCCTTATCTTGATCGATAGATTCAGCGTGAATCAATGATGCTGAGTAGATAACAGTTAGCGACAATAAAAAAATAATCAATCGATAATACTTCATGCTATAAGTATAGCATGGGTACAACTATGATTATCAACTACTCCAATAATAATAGTGCTGCCATAATCAGAACGCCAAAGGTTATAGCTAATACTTGAGCTAAGGTATCACGTAGGCGTGTGTGCTCTTTCAACTCTGGTAGGAGATCGCTACCGGCGATGTAGATAAAGCCACCAGCGGTGATGGGTAGGAGAGTGGCAACGAGAGCTTCATGATTGCTGATAAAGATAAAGGGGATAAACGCTCCAATAATGGCTGTTAAGGCTGACAAAAAATTCCAGAGTAGGGCTTGGCCTCGTCGCATTCCTGTGTGGAGAAGAATGGCGAAATTGCCGAATTCTTGCGGTATCTCATGCGCAATGACAGCTATAGTCGTGGCAATACCAGTAGTGGGATTTATCAGAAATGAAGCCGCAATAAGTAAACCGTCAATAAAATTATGCAAAGCATCGCCGAAGATAATAGTATAAGCATATGGCTCAATTCCTTTAGCTTCTTGGTGGTGCGGGTGCTGCGGCTCATCCACTTCATGGCTATGACGCCACTGGAGAATTTTTTCTAAAATAAAGAATAACAGTATACCACCTACGATCCCGCTGGCTGTTTGTAGGTGCTCTGCGTGGCTATACGCCTCAGGTAGTAAATGAATAAAGGTGTCTCCGAAAAGAGCGCCAACTGACATATAGACCAAAAATAAAACTACTCGCCGCATGGTTTTGCCCTTGAAGCGAATAGTGAATACTCCAATTAAGGAAATCAAACTAACAATGAAAGTGGCGACGAGACTAGAGAAGAATGGATTTATCATAGCATAATGGTACTGGTAGAGGTCCTGAGTGTCAATTGCCTACTTTATTAGAAGCCAAAAACCTCTTTGATCAGAATGATGTGTATTCTTTTCGGTTGAACCTCTTTGTGAATCGTTACCTGTTTGCTGACGAAGCTACCCGCTACGCCGTAGGCTTTGTGAGCGCGCTCGCTCTCCAGCGGGAGTACATAGTCATAGAGCCGTTTCATCGCCGTCTCACTGTCTTTGACGATTTTTTGCGCTCCCACGATGAGGATGACAGTGCCGGCGCCATAGAGATAGGCAGGGAGTTGGGAGCCGGTATTAGAAGCAATGATGACATCGCCTTGTTCGGTGATAGCATGCACCGAGCCGACCGTGTAGTCCGGAGCTGCTCCGAGCTTACGCATCTCACGTCCTTGAGTGGCGCGATCCATACTATTGAGTTTGGCTCGGACGGAGTCGTAGTTACCTGATTCGTTGAGCTCTTGTGCTAGATCGATTGTCTCCAGTGTTACCGAAGTCATGGTCATGACTTCAGCTCCGGTGGGTATCAATTCAAGTGCTTTGGCTTTGGCCTCTGCTCCAGTATGTACGACATAGGTTTCCATACCGTTGAGCTTCAAATGCTCGGCAGTGGTAGCGATAGTCTCGTCGGTCGGTACGGTATTGTAGTCCATAGAAGATTCTTAACGTTTATTAATAGATGAGGCGAATTTTTTCAGCAGATTGACGGTATATTGCTGGTTGATAGCATAGTAGACTTCTTGGCCTTGTTTGGCGCTGGTCACGAGATCGCACTGCTTCAATACTTGCAGATGCTGGGAGACTGCTGGTTGAGATAGTTTGGTAATCTTGACCAACTCACTGACCGTCTTAGCTCCTCCGATGAGAGAACTAAAAATAGTGTAGCGGTTACTATTGCCGATACCTTTGCCAAGGCGCTGTACTTCAGTACATAAATCAGACATATTAGTATATTAGCATTTACTTATATATTGTCAAGTGAAGAAAAAAGCGCTCCTCCCGACCCAGAGATTAGGTAGGAAGAGCGCTTGCTCTTTCGAATTCGTTCAGACGCGTTTGTTTCGGTATTGCTGACCGAGGTCTGTCGGTTGCCTTGGAAGCCGGTGAACCCAGCGAGACATACAGAGGAGAAAGGAGATGACCATCAGATAGCCGAGACCGCCCAAGAGTTCATTGCCGGAGACGAAGCAGACGCCAGCCAGTAGCACCACGCCGGCAGCACCGATGAGCCAAGCGGCGAAAGCGTTTGCTGGGGAATCTTCTACGGCGGGTTGGTTGGGGCTGTTTGTCACGAAACCTCCATACGTAAGAGAGTCTGAAAGATGTACGTCTAACGTAGGCAGTCTAGACCTAGACAGCAACAGCGTCAAGCGCTGTAAGGTTTTATTCGGCACGTATTAGATTGCCCTCTAGATCGAGCTCGACAAAATGATGGGTAGTGCCTTTACGATAACTTTGGCATTGATTTTCTGGCTGATTGTCTTCATCAGTACGTGGCACATGAGCAATATCAACCGCCCAATCATCTATAATACGTTCACTGAGACATGGTCCATGAGAGAAATCATTTCCCAGAGCTAATTGTTGTTGGAAGATTATTTTTGCCTGCGCGATAGCAAGATTTTTTTCTGCTGCACGTTCTTGAGGTATAGTGCCGATACCAGTTGTGGCATCTACAGTACTATTGATATTCTGTTGTATCTGGCAACCCATTGTCAGCCAGACTACGCAGGTAATAGCTATAATAGGTAACTTCATCTATCTTAGTTGAAGCGTATGATTATCATAGACAGCAGACTGAGGAAGGTGAGGGCGCACATCCAGCCGATAGTAATAGATAATAATTTGATAGCCTCAGATTTCTTGCCATCCAGATACAGCATAATAGGTTGGCCAAGGACCAGACTGGCCTCAATAGAAGCTGAGACAACAAAGACCATCAGGAAGGTAGCGGGCATCAGGAAGTTATCTTCTTTTGGTATGAGTGGCCCGAAGGTGAATCCAAGCCAAGCTAAAGCAATGATATAGAAAGCACCGAGAGCGGCATTGATTAGACCTTGGGCAGGGAGTGATTTCATTGGTTTCATATAATTCGCTGTCAATTGATTATG
>CAYYYA010000053.1:0-2105 GCA_964475975.1 uncultured Gammaproteobacteria bacterium
AAGATCAAAGAATCTGAGTGGGATGAGCGCATCAAGAAGGCTATTGAGTCGGTAGGGTTGAGTCATCGTATTAACCACTATTCTTCGCAGCTATCTGGTGGAGAGAAGCAACGAGTTGCTATAGCTCGTGCTTTGATTATAGATCCAGAGGTTATATTCGCAGATGAACCCACAGGAAATTTAGATTCTAAATCCGGCCAACAGGTTATGGAGATTTTGCAGTCGCTGAATAAGAAGGATGGTCATACCATCATACTGATCACCCACGAAACATATACCGCTGAGATGGCTAGCCGTATCATCGCGTTGAAAGACGGAGAGATTGCTAGTGATCATGGAGTCGGCCATCGTCGTGACGCTAGCAAAGAGTTTATCAAATAGCATGAAGCTACAACACACACTCAATACCTCTATAGTCGGACTGCAGACAAACAAGAGTCGCTCTGCTTTGACAATCCTTGGTATTGTTATTGGTATCATGGCAATCATGATCGTCGTCTCATTGGGTCAAGGAGCACAGAATTTGATTCTTGGTCAGATTCAAAGCATAGGAGCCAAAACAATTGGCGTGGTACCAGGTAGACAACCGACCGGACCGACTGATTTTATCTCTACTTTTACAGATTCTCTCAAAGAGAAAGATTTACAAGATTTACAAAAGAAAAGTAACGTCCCCTACGTTGATAAAATAATGCCGATCGTCTTCGGTAGTACAGCAGTGACCTATGGTAATAAAGTCTATCGTCCAACCATCTATGGGTTGAACTCGTATTACGAAGAAATATATAATATTTCCATGGCCTCGGGACGTAATTTTTCTGAAGACGATGTCAAAGCCAACGCTGACGTCGTAGTACTAGGCAGTAAAGTCGCTACCAAGCTCTTTGATACTATGGATCCGGTCGGACAGAAGGTGAAGATAAAAAATAAAACCTTTAGAGTCATCGGCCTGATGAGTCAGAAAGGCCAATCGTCGTTTCTTAATTTTGATGACGTAGTTATCATACCGTATACCACAGCACAGCAATCTATATTTGGTATTAAATATTTCAACCGTCTAGCCGTAGAAGCTGACTCAGAAGCTCACGTGGCTGATACGGTCCGCGATATTACCCTGACCTTGAGAGCCAATCATAATATCACAGACCCTACCAAAGATGATTTCTTTATCCAGACACAGGCTGATGCTCTGAATACTGTCAAAACAATTACCGACGTTCTCACGTTATTCTTGGCAGCGGTAGCAGCTATCTCCTTGCTCGTTGGTGGTATTGGTATTATGAACATCATGTTGGTTTCAGTCACCGAGCGTACTCGTGAGATTGGGTTGCGCAAGGCTCTGGGAGCTACGAATAGAGATATACTCACTCAATTTTTGTTAGAGGCAGTTGTGCTTACCGGTGTAGGAGGTATTATTGGAATTACCCTTGGTACGACCTTTTCTTTTCTCATTAGCTTTGGCTTGTCGCAATATGCTAATGTAGAGTGGTCATTTAGCTTCCCGATAGACGCTGCTATCTTAGGTCTGGTCGTTTCCACTGTTATTGGTTTGGTCTTTGGCTTGTATCCCGCACGACAAGCCGCTCGTAAGAGTCCTATCGAGGCCTTACGATACGAATAATCTTTATATCATGAGTTAAAAAAAACAGCTCCGTTCAGAGCTGTTTTTTTGGTGATAGTTAGCACGAGCATTTGCTCTCTGCTTGATTACAGCCGCTACATTTCGGCAGGACGTGTTCGACTCCGCAAGCGTGTTCTACCATTTGCTCGCTCATCTCTTCATCACAAGCCTCACATTTGTAGCCAACTGCGTTCATACCACAGACTGCGCAGGTTGATTCCATGCTGATAATGGTAAAAGAGAACAGTGAAAAAATCAAGCAACCTTATTTCTTGTTATCAGCCGCCATCATTTGTACCGCTTCTTTCACAGTGGTCATGAATTGAGCAGGGAAAATAATAGTAGAATTTTTTTCAACACTGATTTCCGCCATGGTTTGCAGCGTGCGGAGTTGGAGAGCGACGGGATGATCCGACATGATGTCGGCGGCTTGGCCAAGCTTCTCAGCTGCCTGTAGCTCACCTTGAGCAGCGACAATCTTGGC
>CAYYYA010000053.1:2205-3629 GCA_964475975.1 uncultured Gammaproteobacteria bacterium
GCGGCGATATCGATAGAGACGTTATCTTTGGTAATAATTTTTTGTGAGGGAATATCCATGGTAACCGTACGCAAGGTAACTTTGACCATTTTCTCGAAAATAGGGATAAGGAAAATCAACCCAGGACCACGCTGACCCGTGCATCGTCCTAAGAAGAAGATGACTCCGCGCTCGTACTCTTTGATTACCTTAAGGCTAGCAAAAAGCACTAAAACCACCAAAATAATCAGTGGCGTGAGAAAATATTCCATAAAAAGACGTTAGTTAATTAACGCCTTAGTTGTAGGTCTATTATTCTTCTTTGTCAATAATCGGGCAGCAGGTAATTCGTAATACGTAATTTGGAGCAGGAATTACGTATTACGAATTACGTCCTAATTTAGCAACCAACTCTTAAACGCTTCCAAGGTATAATCTCGGCCGAGAAAATCACTAATTAATTCTCTGGCAGGCTTACTCCCACCAGGATTGAGAATGGTCTGACGGTATATTTTTAGGGTCTCAACATTCATCAGATTATTATCAGTACCTGATTTGATAAAGTCATGGACAATGGCCAACGACCACATATAGGTATAGTAAGCCGCAGTATAATTCGCCAGATGACCAAAGTTCACGATGAAATGTTCTTCTGGCTCAGCAGGATAGAGTGAGTATTGTGATTCTATAGACTTGCTAAGAGTCAGCGGGTCAAGAGTCTCTGGATGTTCTTGAAATAACGTCAATGATAGCTGAGTGAAGCGTAGTTGTCGCAGCAGCCAAGCTCCTTTATCAATATGTTTGGAAGCAATAAGATTGTGTAACAAATCGTCAGGTATACCTTCGCCGGTCTCATGGTGTCGCGCAAATGTTTTGACAGCTGCTGGTGTCCAGACAAGCTCTTCCCAGAATTGCGAGGGCACTTCTACGAAATCCCACTCGGTACTAGTACCAGAATTTTCCAGCCAACGTTGCTGTCCGCCGAACAAGGTATGTAAGAGATGACCAAATTCATGGAAGAACGTCTCTACTTCATCGTGGGTCATAAGACTATCAGCTGGTGCTAGAGATTTGCCACCAGGAAAATTACACACCAAGACAGGAATTGGTAGTTGGTGCTGACTGACGCCTGCCTGCAAATGAAATTGTGCCGCGTGATTATATTTGTCCGTCCGTGGATGCATATCGAGATAGAAGCTGCCAATCAGCTGATCACGCTCACGCACTTGGTAGTACTCAACTTCTTCGTGCCAGACCGACTGAGGTTGTTCTGGTGTGATCTGTATATCAAATGCCTGCTCAACCAAGCGGAATAATCCATCGCGTACTTGAGCATAGGGGAAGTAATTTCTCAGTGCCTGACTATCCAGCTGACAACTGGCTGTTTTGAGCTTCTCCAGATAATAAGAAGCTTCATATTGATAGACAACAGAGGCCTCTGGGTC
>CAYYYA010000054.1:0-3352 GCA_964475975.1 uncultured Gammaproteobacteria bacterium
CATTACAACTTCTTATTACCCTTCAACTCGTCCAATAAAGGAGCATATTGAGGGTTCAGAGTCGCCGCCTTCTGCGCATAAATCAACGCATTGGGCGTATCATGAGTACTCTCGTAAACATTGGCAAGCTCGCTATATAGTGAGGCTTCTTCAGGATAATGATCAACTGCTTCTAGTAGAACCTTAATCGCTTCATTAATATTTCCGCCAACGCGCAACACTCGACCAAAAGTAATATAGTTAGCAGGTGTCATGTTGACCTTCATTTCTCGAATAACTTTCGTCTCTATCGTTGCCTCCGCATCACGATCAGATGCAATATAAGCTGCCAAAAGATTTAAGTGAGCATCCACAACATTTGGCGATAATTCAACCGCATGCTTAAAGGCATCGACAGCTTGATCGTAGAGTTTTTTAGTGATATACACTCGTCCTAAAGAATAATAAAATGGGGTACGCGTGGGACTAAGCGCGATACCTTTTTCTATAATTTTCAAATTTTTATCAGCGTAACTGCTATCAATATTTGCTGCTGTTAGGTATAAGTTTGTCAAAAAAGCATAGTGACGTGCATTATCTGGCTCAGTAGCAATACTTTTTTCTAATTGGGCAGCGGCATCATCCACAATGTTACGACGTATTTGCATCGGTGCCGTACCAGCATTGGCTACGTCATTAGCAAATTCAGAAAAAGTTTGTCGTAACTCTAAGGTACCCAAAAAGACCGAGTTATCGAGAACTTTGACGACATTACTCACGCCCTGTTCAAAATCCTGCGCAGTCGAAGCCGCTCTTAGCTTATTATACTCCTTGACGTATTGTACATTTTTTTGCAGCTGAGGAATATTGAGCAATGTGACGGCAGCTAGAACCAAAACGGAGATAACCAGGCTAGCTAATATCAAGGCTCCAGAGCGTAAATTGTGCACAAACCAAACCCTATTTCCAACACGATAATCCTCCGAGATACATATTACGGCCGCTAAAGCTAATATCAGCAAAATGTACGTATTGATACTATCAAACACAAAAGCATTTTGAATGCCATAGGCAACAAATAATCCAGTAAAAACTATCAGAGCACCAGGATTTTTTGTTTGTTTATAATTTCGACGCAACAGCCATAGAGCATAGATAAAGATAGCCAAATACAATACTAACCCAACGACTCCACCTTGGACCAAATATTCAATATAGATATTATGCGCTCGATCGTACCACACTCTGGAGTTCGCATGGCGGTAAACATCTTCAGGAAAATATTTATTGAATACCACGTTGAAACGCTCAGCCCCCCAACCAAGAATAGGTTTTTCAGTCAACCCTTTTAAACCAGTCTGCCAAGTCAACAATCGAGCTTCAGAGCTGGTATCGGTAGTTGATATACTAACCAAGCGATTTAAGGTGCTATTTTTCCTGACCCATGAACTATCTTTATTTATATAGATAAGACCAACGGCAATAATAACAAGGACCAATATCCCAACTCCACTCATACGTAAAAATTTTGGAACAGCTTTCAAATAGATAGCCATGAAACCCATAACTGCTATACCTATGATTAAACCAATCAGCGCTCCGCGCGTCTGAGTGTTAAATAAGGCAATCGCATTCAACAAAATTACACTTAGGTAGTAGCCATACGCTCCATAATGACGCCATTTTTTATAATACACATTTAGATTAAGGAATACCTGAGGTAAGAAGAAGGCAAAAAATACACCGCCATTGCCGAATATTGCCGCTAAAGTTCCTTCGTTACCCTTGCCCCGCGCCATAGACTCAAAGACAACCACCATGAAATCCAACAGATACCAGGCGTACAATTCAAATCGTAACTTCTGTCCATCTGTAACTGTGGGTACAGGAATATGCCATCGTCCAAATAATTTGAAACTGTCTGTACTATGACGATAACGAAGCATCAAATACAAACCAAAGAAGACGTGAAATAACGCATATGTACCGACATAAGCAGCATTACCTAAACTAGATGTGACACGGTCACCGCCAGAAGATTCAATAAATAGATTCAAACCAAGATACTGACCTAAGGCAATAAAACTAACAATGAAAGAGACAAAAAAAGTAGCATGAAAGAGCTGGATCCAATTAGCTTTCTCTCTATAAACACCAACAATAATTATCAAAAAGGCGATAAGATGATAGGCATTAAGTAAACCATCCATACGCTCATAGTTACCCCAAAAACCAATCCAGAACCCCGGATTCACGACGCTTGATAGCGTCAGCCAACCGAAAAATAGCACCAATAACCCAACTAACCTACTTTTGCCTATAGAGTAGCGTTTCCAATTTGTTAAAAGTAAAATGAGATACAAACCAAGCAAAATTTCTACTATGATACGAAAAGCAAAATTCCGTGGTGTGATAAAAGGAAAATAAAAAGCACTATTGATATACAATGGCAAGAAAAAAACGACCGAGACCCCCAAAGTGACTATCCGATGAATCCATGGCTCCATTTTTTTTATAAACATAACGATTCTAATTTATAAGTTTTCTAAAGCTTTCTTGCTGACCTCATCATTTGGATTCAATCTCAAAGCATGCTCAAAATATATCTTTGCTTGTGCCTTATCACCAATAGAACGATAATACTCACCTGCCAACTGTTGCAAAGTAGCGCTGTCAGCTATAACTGTTGTAGCTTCTGTTAGCAAGGCTTTGGTTTTCTCAGGATCTTTGAAACCGTCATGATACAAATCATACATCTCCGTATAATAAGTATAGAGATTCCCAGACTCAGAGGAAGATACAGCTTTACGATAAAATTGCTCTGCCTTGGGGTAATCCTTCAAATAATATAAATAAAGATGACCTAAGTTTCCATTAAGTACATAACTATTTGGCTCTAGTCTATAGGCGTAAAGAAAAATTTGTTCAGCACCAGTGTAGTCCCCAACTAATTGTTTAATCAAAGCCATTTTCATCAGAGCATCATAAGCAGTAATATCATTCTGATGATCTGAAAAAAACTTTCGAGCAGCATCAAAGGTTGTAAAATATTTATCCTGAATATCTTGAGGAATTTTATGATCCTTAACCTCAAATTTAATCATCTGCTCGAATTCGCTGACAGATTGATTTTTTTGATGCTTAGGCGCGTAAAACCAGAAATAATACCAACCACCAAGAGCTACAATAAGGGCTAAGGCTAAACCTAACCATAACTTTTTATGCTGTCTAAAGTCTTTAAAATTGAGCTTCATAATAGAGATATTGTAGGTCTGGAGCGGCTTTCTGTCAACCAGGATATGAGATGCCACTCTGCTCAGCTTAGTAAACAATTTTGGTCACTGTAAAGCGTTTCTGACCATCAGGCGTAACA
>CAYYYA010000055.1:0-3299 GCA_964475975.1 uncultured Gammaproteobacteria bacterium
TAGGGACAGCTCGTAGGGACAACCCTAGGGTTGTCCCTACGAGAATAACCTATTTCTTCTGAGACGTAAAGTTGCCTTTCCCATTCTTATTCCACTCCACGATTTTGCCATAGGCGATCTCTACAGGGTCAGCCGAGCGTAGTCCTCGGATCATGGCAGGAGTCATGAGCTGAAAGTGTTTCGATCGATCAAGTGCTTGAGGAATATAGAAGACATCGTCATCGCTTGTTATCCAGCCACGACGGTCAAATTTTGACAGATCGAAAGGAGCAGAGTAACTTCGTAGCGTCTTACGGCCGCTGTGCAGGAAATATTCATGAAAAAAAGACATAGCCAATTCGCGCAAGTTTAGATAGATGGGTTCACGATAGCGTAGGACAGCATGGTTGGTTTTGGTTATACAGCCCCAACGACCACGTAGTTTAAATAAAGCTGCGACGTGATCATCATCGACGCCATTTATTGATTTCAAATCCATCAGCAACGGCTTGTGTCCTTGTAAGCGTAGAGCTACAGCTGCCAACATGGCTCCTTCTAGACAATGAGCAGTGCCTGATCGCAATACGTGTCGTGGCGATTGGCAGGTGTCTCCTTGTAATTCAAAGTTAAATGGAAGTGTATTCAAAAAATCCTGGATCTTAGCAGGAGTAGAGAGGCGTTTAAGTTGATGAAGTTCTTGGGTGGTTAGGTGAAACATTGGCGATTGCAAATAGCTCCTATATTCTAGCATATGGTATCTATGCTATGATACAGGCTAAACACATAGTTCGTTGATAAAGACTATATGTCTGCGTTGTCTGACGCTGGCTGAAGCCTACTATTTTCTTGGAGGTGTCACGTGAACCTGTTTCATGCTTTCTTGACGTGGTTGGGCGCTAATCCCATTGTGCCGGCTGTCATCGTCTTCGGCTGGATCTCGGTTTTTCACCAGAGTTTCTTCCTGCACCGGTACTCAGCGCACAAGATGTATACCATGGGACCTCTCATGGAGCGTCTGGTGCATTTCTCGACCTGGTTCTGGATGGGATCCTCTTATCTGGTACCGCGGGGATACGCCATTCTCCATCGTGAGCATCACGCCTACAGCGATACCGAGAAAGATCCGCATTCACCACATCATGTGCCTGATCTCTTCACTATGATGTGGAACACCAAGGAACGCTATGGGCAGATTTGCCGGAGGACAGCACCGATTGAGGAACGCTTCATTGGCGGTTATCCTGAATGGTCGCTGATCGACGAGATCGGCAACAATCGTCTGGCACGTGTCGTCTGGGGAGCGGTCTACACTCTGCTCTTCTACATCTTCGTCACCGCTTGGTGGCAGTGGCTTCTCTTGCCGATCGTCTTCGTCATGGGACCTGTCCATGGTGCGATCGTGAACTGGTGTGGGCACAAGTACGGCTATCGGAATTTCGATATCCACGACGAGAGCAAGAACACCTTGCCCTTTGACGTCGTCACGGGCGGTGAGCTGTTTCAGAACAATCACCACAAGTACAGCCGTAGCGCCAACTTCGCTCAGCGGGCGTTCGAGATTGACCCCACGTTTCAGGTCATGCGAGTGCTCGATTGGCTGGGTCTCATCAAGCTCCACCGGCCGAAATCAACCGCAGACATGATCTAGTCTTCTCCTGCCTAGCTTCGGCTAGCAAAAAGTCCCGTCACTCATCAGAGAGGCGGGACTTTTAAAATTTTGACATTTACAGCTGAATGTCTAAAAGAAAATCAATAATCTCTTTAGCGCTATTTTTGAGCTGGGTTGATGTAGCATCCTTTAGGACCTTTGTGAGTAGGTCTGTTTTTAACTTTCTTTTTTTTTCAATATTTTTTTCGGCGAGTAGTGCTTCAAGGGAGGCTATCTTATTTTCTTTTAAGAAGTTCGATAGAATATCATCAGGGTAATAATACTCAATTGCTAGTTTACCTAAGAGAAAGAATTGTTTATTAAAGTCTACGTTTTGATAATTCTTTTTTAATTTGTCATATGTTTTTTCCCCTTCGATATCACCATCAAGAATAACCCAAGTAGTGTCCTTATATAACGGATCTAAGTAGGTGTAGGTATAAAGCTCAGCTAAAAGAGAATATCTGTTCAGAGTATCGGTCGCTCCACTGGCTGCTATAGTTTTAATTCTCGAGGAAAGTTGGGGGATGAATTTATCAATCAAATTCTTCAAGAATGCTTCCCCAGTAGATTCTTCAGTAATGATAAAACCATCGTATAGATCAAAATCACTTAAAGAATGGCCCAATCGTAGTAGAGCTTGTTTTCGTTCGTTCGGATCCATTAGTTCAGTGACCGTGGTTTTAGGATTCTCATCATTAGAAATTTTTGTCTCAAAAACCTTGGAGTTTGGTAAAGATCCTAATCTTTCCAAGACAATATGAGAGTGAGTGGAGATAAAGAATTGATTTGAGGCTGACTTAGTAGCAATTAAGTTCAAAAGAGCTTTAATCGCTGCCGGGTGTAAGTTATTCTCTGGTTCCTCGATTATATAAATTTTATCTTTATATTGAGTGAGTAAGGCAACTAGGTAGGCTATTTGAGAAACCCCCGAACCCATTTCATCAGCCCCAATTATTTGCTGTTCAATTTCGGTTGCTATGATCTTTCCGCCTCCCGCTGAGTGATGAAGTGCGCCAATTGTGATATTGGGAAGAATTTTTCCAACTTCCGTTTCGAACTCATCCCTCTTTGTTTTGCTTGAGTTTTTGATCAAATCAATAATAGCTGGGGCGTTTCCACCGGTGGGATGGACTTCTAAGGCTGTGTCCTGGTTGTCTGTATTGGCCGCAGTTCCAGGCTGCCTATCAGCTAAGAAGTAAAAAAAAGGAGCATAGGGAAGTCTATTTATGAGAAATGCTCCAGATGTATCGCGTGCTAAGTATTGGTTGGCTGCGATTTGAATTGCATTGGTATTTTTTTTGAAACTTACAGTAAATTTCGTTGGAGATGAATATTCGTTTCTCCATTCGCTAAGAACTGCAAAGTTTTTATTATCTAGCCCCTCAATATTATAGCTCACTGAGCATTCATCAGAATTAATTCTTATCTTCGATTGTCTCAAATAGTCGGGATTTTGAAGGAATCGTAGAGACCTAATTAGAGTTGACTTACCGCTGTTATTTTCCCCGATTAAAATATTAATATCTGAAAAATTAATATTGCCGGAGTTCTTTATACTTTTAATATTATGTATATCGATCGAAATAATCTTCATGTTATTTTTTTAACTCTTTAACCATATACGTTCCCTCTAACGTATAGCCTAGTTTTTTATAATACTCCCTGACAC
>CAYYYA010000056.1:0-1403 GCA_964475975.1 uncultured Gammaproteobacteria bacterium
TAGGCTGAAGGTTTCTTTTTGCCGCCTTCGAATACCACCATGGCAGCGACGGAGAAGTTACCCTGAATATTGGAGATGTCATAGCACTCGATACGGAAGGGTAGCTCTGGCAATCGTAATTCTTCCTGCAGCTGATAGAGCGCTACCGGAATTTCAGCTTGCTGTTTGATTCTCTGATAATACCCGTACGCATTGGCAGTGGCGAGCTCCAAGAGTTTTTTCTTATTACCTCGAGTAGCGGTTACTAGTTTCGCCGGTTTGACGATCGTTTGCCACAGCGTCAGAGGCTTGCGGGCGATGATGATTTCTTTGGGATGTTCGCTGGCAAGGGTATAGTGCTGGGCCAAGATCGTTTCCCAGGTCTCCTCCTCGGTCTGGCCTAACGGCCGGTCGAGTAAATAATTAAATTTGTCCAAGACCTGACCTTGGCGCATCTGCATGATGGTCACGACTGATTGACTGCCGATACTGACGATAGCGATGACGTCTTGGTTGCGGTCTTTGACGCTGACGATGTGCTGTGACTGCGACAAGGCTCGCCAGGCTTTCAGCCGGTCGCGTAGCTTAGCTGCGAACTCATAATTATGATCAGCCGAGGCTTGGCGCATCTGGGCTTCTAGTTGCTTCGGTAACTCGGTATCACGGCCTTTGAGGATATGTTCGATTTGTTTGATCATGTCGGCGTACTCCCGTGCTTCTACTTTCATCTCACACGGACCTTGGCAGCGACCAAGCGCGTATTGGAAACACACTTTGCCGTTAGGAAGTTTGGATAAGTCACGTTTGCAGGTTCTGATGGGAAAAATTCTGTGCAACTGGCGAACAATATTTTTTGCTGTGAATGATGATGTATACGGACCGAAATATTTGCCTTTCACCACCTTGCGACCATGCGTGGTTATTAATCGGGGAAAGGCCTCATCGGTAATAACGATGTGCGTCCACGTCTTGTCATCACGCAAGATAATATTAAAAGGCGGCAGATGCTTACGGATCAGCCCAGCTTCTAGCAAGAGCGCTTCTGTTTCATTTGATACTACGGTGTAGTCGAGATCAGCGATCTGGCTGACCATTTCTTGCTTGGCTGGTGATAGCTCGGTGCTGTCTTTGAAATAAGAAGAGACGCGGTTACGGAGATTTTTTGCTTTGCCAATATATAACATCTTCTTATTCTTATCGAAGAAGAAGTACACGCCAGGTGAGGTGGGGAGCTGACTAAAGACAGGTTTCATGAAGATATACTAGCGTACTGATGTGATTTTGTCATGGCTGATAATAAAAAGGGGTCCGCGCTTGCGACGGACCCCATATTCACCCCCTCAGGTGAATTCGTTCTACGCGCCTTTATGGCGCTCATCGGTTATTCCGAATATACCACCTCCTTTCAGGAGATCGAGGGAAGT
>CAYYYA010000056.1:1503-2757 GCA_964475975.1 uncultured Gammaproteobacteria bacterium
AGAGATTTTTCCTGTTGTTTTTGTTAGCGGGACTTACAGACGGCTGATGAGATGTCGGACATTCGCTGGGTTGAAAAGCAAGGAAGTCAAAAGTCAAAACTAAAAAGTCAAAATTACAACTTAAAACTAAAAAGTGGAAAACTATAACCTAAAATTTAAAACAGGACTGGATCAACGGGCGTATAAGTTGGCATTAAGAACAATTATTGTTTTAGAGAAGATTGATTATCGACAAAGATCAGCAGAGGTGATTGCAAAGCAGTTAATACGTAGTATTACGAGCATCACAGCTAATATGATTGAAGCACGTAGCGGTAGTTCGCGTAGAGATTTCGTGAATTTTTATCAGCATTCATTAAAGTCTGCAAATGAAAGTAAATTTTGGATAGCTATGTTACTTGATTCTAAGATTGTTGAGTTACCCGGTTTAGCAGAGTTATTAGATGAAACCGAACAGATGTCTAATATGTTAGCGGCGAGTATTATCAAGCTGAAGGGGAAGGACAAGTTTTGACTTTTGTATTGTACCTTTGAGTTTTGACTTTTTAGTTTTTAGTTTTGCAGGCAGGAAGCTCCCAGCCTCTTCGCTAGTGTCGGGCCCCGTGGACATAGCGAAGGTGTTCGGTAGATGCATCCCTGCCTGCAGGACTAGAGATAGACTCTATCATCCTGCGCGGAACTATTTTCCGAAAGGAGGCTCGTGATGACGAGCCGGAAGTTCTTTGCGCTGGTGGTGACACTGATGCTTTGTGTCGTCACCCTGATCGGCTGTGGACGCGATCAGAAGTCTACCGTCACAGGACCAGAGCCTAGGAGGATCACCGACACCACGCTCCAGCCGGAGGGTTACGGTGCTCAGTGGCCGAGCTGGACTCAGGGCTATCGTAACTCGGTGCTTCTCAGCGTCGGCTATCAGGACATTGGGCGCTACGGCGGGCTGTGTAAGGTCTGGGTTCAGAATCTCGTGAGTCGGGTGACTGATGGTCGGGTCATTGTTCCCTCTACTATGTCCAACCGGTATATGTGGAACGTTGACCCACTTGGTCATATTAGTGGTCAGTCCATATCCATTCGCAATGTCCAGCCGGGACAGGTCGTGCAGATGGCTTGGGGTACTAGCAAACTGCACACCTTTATTCTAGCGTCTAAGACCGCGGACGGAATGTACTGGCTAGACTCCAATTGGGCTGATCCGCCGGACAGTATCGTGCGCTATCACTATGTCTCGTATGACAAGTGGTATAGCTTCGATAA
>CAYYYA010000057.1:0-2684 GCA_964475975.1 uncultured Gammaproteobacteria bacterium
AGCAGCAGTTCACCGGTCCGTTCATCTTCACTCACTTTGGTGTCAGTGGTCCGGCAGTATTTGCTCTGTCGGGATTAACGGCTTATGAGAAGTTTGATACCGAGAAGCCTTTGAAACTTACCATTGATCTGATCCCCGAGGTGCCGCAGGCCAAGGCGCTGACGATACTGAAAACGTTCATGAAGGCGCAGCCAAAGAAGTTTTTTGCTCATACCTTGCATAAGTTCGTACCGATGTCTGTAGCTAATGTCATAATCAAAGAAATCGGCATGCAAGCTTACCGGCAGAATAATCTCGTCACAGACAAAGAAGTTATTGCAGCAGTCGATTGGTTGAAGGCAGTACCGTTGACCGTGGTTGGCCGTCGTCCAGGAGATGAATTCGTCACGGCCGGTGGTATTAACCTATCTGAAATTGATGCCAAGACCTTGGAGTCCAAGATTTGTCCCCGTCTTTATTTCGCTGGTGAGCTGATAGATGTTGACGGCTTCACCGGAGGTTTCAACTTGCAGGCTTCGTGGGCTACGGGGAGAGCAGCGGGAGTTTCAATTGCATCTTTGTGATTGCGATGTGATCGTTAAGGTAAAAAGCAAAATGCAAAAATATAATTTAAAATAGAAAAATAAGAAAACATCCGTATAGATTTGGACATTTAATAAGGGATATTCGGCCCTTTTTTAATTTATATTTTTACATTTTGCTCTTTAAATTACTGTATTCACAATGGCAGTGTCGTGGTATTGTCTAAGATACAGACTAGGTATACAATAATCCGGGTTTGGTTCTTCGGTTTCATGTCAGTCCACCTATATCCGAGGATGATATGTCACCTCGCATGACAGAGGAAGAAGACGAACAGGCTTTCGTTGATCTGCTGCTTAGTGATCTTGTCGAGAGACCGGATCCAGAACTGTTGGCCCGGGCAGTCGGTCTCCAGTCAGCAGCTCATCTGCTGCAGGAGTTTGAGGTCTCCAGCGTAGATAGACTCTTTAAAGATAGTGAAGGTTGCTACGACAAGCACAAGGCGATGTCGTTAATGCGTTTTTTGCGCCGTACTATTGAGGAGGTCAGACGCCGTTAACTTTTTCCTGCAGGCCAAAGAGCCCCGAACGATTCGTCGTCGGGGCTCTTGAAAAACGATCTTAGTTTTTATGACATTATTTGTAAACAATATATAGATAAGATACTATGATATCATATCGATCTTTGCACAACCTAACGTCTGTCTAAGGAGGAGAGATGCCGCAGGACATTGCTCTAAAGCATGAGTTGAACGACCCTGACGTTGTTGGTTTTCTCATTGAAAGCTTGGTCGGTACGGTCGACCCTTTGAAGCTGGCTCAAGATTTGGGCTATGCCTCAGTGGCAGAACTACTGACGGACAACAATGTAGCTACCCTAGGCGAGCTGTTGCAAGCACCGCTACAACCGGATACCGTCGTTCCTACCGCTGTTCTGCGTTTTAAGTTAGAGAAGGAGGCGGTAAGATTAGGTTATCGTAACCGACACGCGTTTTGTGATCCTAGTTGGTCGTGTAGGTCAACATCACATCAGTGATGGGAAGGGAGTATGTATGGCGCGCAAGGTCAGGGCCGCACAACCTCCGGTCGCGAAGAAGTTGAGAGCATGGAGGTATCGACGCGGACCCAATACCTGGGAGAGTATCAGTGTGAAGGAGTTTGATCTCGCTAATCGCATCAAGATCATACCTGGCAGGATGCGGCCCGCTCGCGGAGAACTCACGGCAACGGCGATGATGGCACGAAAAATGTACGTCATCACCTACCGAAAGGATCATCCCAAGGACTGGTTTAGATTTTCCTAGACCAAAACGGGCTCCGGCAGAAATGTCGGGGCCCTTCACGTTTAGTGAGTTGTCAACTTAGGAAGAACGTAGAGACTTCCTATATCTCTGCCGGTAGAAGGTGATACCGAAGCAACCTAATTGATAGAGCAAAATGCAAAAATATAATTTAAAAATAAAAAGTCGCCTCACCGCTGGGGGTAGAAGTAAGGCGACGTGACGACGGGTCTCATACTTTTATGGGTGCGCATCATGAAGATGCTCTCGGAAGCAAGTGATCAGCCTGCTTAGCCTAGGTCTGTACAAGACCAACACCTTTCCATCTAGCCGAAGCTTTAACCCCCTGGAACCGTCGTCGAATTTACTATATCAAAGCTTATTGTCTAGTCAATAGTCCGGTCCCCAAGGCTATACTACGGGAGATTGCTTCAGGCTGATTACAGACCTCGCAATGACAATAGAAGGTGAAATTATTTCGCTCGTAGTGATTTTCTATGTCGCTGACGGTAAAAACTAATTCCAAATCGGTGTGTCTCATTTCGTATGGCTTGAACTAAGAGAGACACCGGATGCGATTTGGGTAATTTCAGACTGCCCATTTTACCGGGGATGAAAATCTCTTCTTCACGTTTGGCCAGGGCGACAACTCTGTTTTTCCATTCAGGCTTGATCACTTTCATCACCGAGCTCAACTGTCCTTTACCGCCATCAATGATGATGAGATTTGGCTCGCCCCATTCTGGATGATTCTGGCGGCGCGTCAGGACTTCAGCTAGTGAAGCGAAATCATTCGGACCGGTGACAGTCTTGATTTTAAATTTTTTGTAGGCTGAAGGTTTCTTTTTGCCGCCTTCGAATACCACCATGGCAGCGACGGAGA
>CAYYYA010000058.1:0-2668 GCA_964475975.1 uncultured Gammaproteobacteria bacterium
TAACAGTTTCGCCGATATTTTTTGTCAGAAGTTCTTGTATGTAGGTTTTCATATTAGTATATAGTTGTAAGTTGAAAGTTGTAAGTAGTTGCGCTGCTATCAACTTACAACTGCTAACTTTCAACTGTCTACGGTCTTAATCTATTAATCGTCCGTGGAAACGGAATCGTCTCCCGCACATGATGCACGCCGCACATCCAGCCAACGAGGCGTTCTAATCCGATACCGAAGCCAGAGTGAGGCACAGAGCCGTATTTACGCAAATCCAGATACCACTGCCACTCGTCTAAGGGTAATTTTTCTTCTTTGATGCGAGCCAATAGCGTCTCATAGTCGTCTTCACGCTGTGAGCCGCCGATAATCTCCCCGTGTCCCTCTGGAGCGATCAGATCAGCGCCCAAAACAACATTTGAATTCTGTGGATCCGGCTTCATATAGAAGGCCTTGATTTCTTTAGGCCACTTCTCGACGAAGACCGGCACACCGTCTGCTTGAGTCAACAACGTCTCATCGTCATTACCCAGATCTTCACCGTCTTTGATATCTGATCCCAATGATTGTAATTTTTTCAAAGCCTCGGCATGAGTCATACGTTGGAAAGGAGCTTTGATTTTTTTCAATGGTTCGATATCACGCTCCAAGATAGCCAGCTCGGCTTGGTTTTGCTCTAAAACTTGCTTAACGACGAAACAAATAAGCTCTTCTTGAATCTGCATATTCTCGGCGTGCTCTACCCAAGCTGCTTCGGCGTCCATCATCCAGAACTCTGTCAGATGTCTGCGTGTCTTGGATTTCTCCGCGCGGAAAACAGGTCCGAAATCAAAGACCTTGCCATGAGAAAATATAGCCGCTTCAATATAGAGTTGTCCGCTTTGGGTCAGATAGGCTTTCTCGTCAAAATACGGCACTTCAAACAGCTCTGTCGTTCCTTCACAAGCATTCGGAGTCAGGATTGGCGCGTCAATTTTGATATAGCCTTTGGTATTCAGATACCAATAGATAGAATTGATAACGGTGTTGCGCACGCGCTGAATAGCCCATTGCTTGGATGAACGCAGCCAGAGATGACGATTATCCATCAGGAAATCAACTCCGTGCTCTTTGTTGGCTATCGGATATTCTTGGGCTAACTGGTGAATCTGCAAATCGGAAACTTGCACTTCATACTCCTCTTTCTTCGGATGCTTGCTGACAGTACCAGTGACGATGACTGACGACTCAATGGTCAGCTGACTGACACGCTGCCAAACTTCAGCAGAAACTTTGGACTCATCAACGATAGCCTGCGCCCAACCATGACCATCACGCAACTGCAAGAAAGCGATCTTGCCGGAAGAGCGCGTATTATAAACCCAAGCTCGGATGGTAACTTCTTTGTCGACGCTTTGTGATAATTTGTCTAATTGTGTCATCATATAAATAAATCTGGTCTGATAGCTTTGATAATATGCTCGGTAATATACAGTGTATTGGCAGCTAGTATCGTTGCCTGCTCGTCACCACTGCCGGCAGTTTTGAACTTTTGAAACTCGGTATCATCAGGACGGTCGGGTAATACTCTCACCTGCGGGAAAAGATCTACAATGTCAGAATTCAGCAGTACCATGGCCTCAGGCAGATTTTTCACTTTGTCTCGGGCCAAGAGACTGACAATATTATCATTCTGACAAGCTTCTTCGATAATGGCATTAATATCGGGATATTCTGTCTGCCAAGATGGAAATTCCAAAATTTCGGCTGTTTCTGCTGACATGGGGTAGTAATTAGTAACTAGGTATTAGTAATTAGGATTTCGATACTTTGGTAACTATAGCAGAAATATGGGAGTTTTCAAATGAAATTTGATTGATAGCTAAGATATTGACAAAAATAAAAATATATTGTAAAAGATGTATACGCACCTTTGACATATCTATAGTTGAACAAATCAAAAGACTGCAATCCAAACCCCTAGCCGAAAGGAATTCACATGCCCGCCATACATTTTCTTGGCTTCGAGGAACCGGAAGTGGACGAACTCAAACCACGCATCCTGAATATCTTAGTGAGGGAGGGCGTCGCTGATATTGCGGTCTTCGTCCGCCATCCAGGAGTTCAGGTCAATCAGGCCTTGACTATGGAACGGATGCCGTTTCTTCATATCGGCGGTAACCGCCCTGGTTTGCCTGAGCTACTGGCCAGAGCCATCAACACCGAGCTGCCGGAGCTAAGCATCGAGTACGAAACGCATGGGTTCATCCCTGGTCGGTCCTCGACTGTAGCCGGCTGAACAATCAACACTGAACAAAAAAAAGAGCAGCGCCTCTGTCATCATGACATGCGCTGCTTTTTTCATTTTAAAACTAAACAGAGAAAATCCTTGGTCTATTCACCGCTAAGCCATTATGCTCCAGCTCATCTACCAGATTATGCATTGACGCATCCGTACTCAAGACGGCAACTTTAACCTTTGTCATATCATCTTCTAGAGATTCTAATCGACCTTCAACTGAATCAAAACGCCTATTCATCTGATTTTCTAGACTTTCAAAACGATCCTTGAAATTCGAAGCTAATCTCTCAATGGCATTTTCAATGTTTTTATTAATAACAGCATTCTGGCTTTGGAAAGCATTTTCGAGATCTTTTTTGGTCACTGCCTCTGGCATAGGGAATTATTGTTACTTAT
>CAYYYA010000059.1:0-2657 GCA_964475975.1 uncultured Gammaproteobacteria bacterium
TCTCAATTCTTGGCTATGTCAGTAAACAATCAGCTCTTTCTGACTGGATTGATCCCTTAATAATTTTCAAAAAATAATTATGACAAAAAAGATTGTACTTGGTGGCGGCTGTTTCTGGTGTACTGAAGCTGTTTTCAAAATGATCAAAGGAATAATCTCCATCATGCCTGGCTATGCCGGCGGTACAGTGGCGCAGCCAACCTACGAAGCAGTGTGCAATGGTACGACCGGTCATGCAGAAGTTGTCAGAATCGAATACGATCCAAGCATTATTTCCTTCAATGATATTTTGACTATTTTTTTCGCCAGTCATAATCCGACAACAATGAATCGCCAAGGACATGATGTCGGTACGCAGTATCGTTCGATTATTCTTTATTCTTCTGAAGAAGAGAAAGTCGAAGCGGAGAAATTTATCACAGAATTAAATAACTCCGCGGAGCTGGGTGATCCTATCGTGACGGAAGTGAAGCCGTTAGAAACATTCTACGAAGCAGAGGAGTATCATCGCGATTACTATGCCAAGCATCCGGAGCAAGCCTACTGTCAGGCGGTGATTAATCCGAAGCTGGCGAAGGTAAAGGAGAAGTTTGGAAAATTTTTACAGACTCAAAGCTAAACGTCCTCCACCACTTGGTTTCTGCGAGCCGCTCGAGCCTGTCCCGAGCTTGTCGAGGGAAAGCAGTCTAGTCTAACCAACCACCCAGCTCTATAAGGAATTTATTAGAGATTGCTTCGCCCACTGATGGTTCGACAGGCTCACCATGACAGTGGGTCTCGCAATGACCAACTGATTTGACTCTATAATATTCTGTGCTATAGTCATCCTATGATCTATCAAATTGCTAATAATAATAACAATAATCCACTCGCTTGAGCGGCAGTTTGTTATATCTTGATAGATCACAGACGACCCGCTCAGAAGCGGGATTTTTTATTGCTCGGTAGTTCAATGGTAGAACGTCGCACTGTTAATGCGAAAGTTGCAGGTTCGAGTCCTGCCCGAGCAGCCATGTATAATACTGTAACCTCTGCTATAATGCTCCTATGATGAATTCTAAAACTATTACTTCTATCAATGCTTACCTGAAGCAATTCTCACCGGAGGTTGTTGCTAAGCTTCGAACTTTACGAAAGATAATTCAGACTTTAGCCCCGCAGGCAGAAGAAGCTATCCGTTACGGCATGCCGACCTTTCGGTTGAACGGTAATCTGATTCATTTCGCAGCTTATGAGAATCACATTGGTCTCTATCCCACACCGGCACCGATCGAAGCCTTTGCTAAAGAATTGAAATCGTATAAAACTTCCAAAGGCGCTATTCAATTTCCCATCGATAAGCCGCTACCGCTCACGCTGATCAAGAAAATTATCAAATATCGCGTTAAGCAAAATCTTACTAAGTCTAAGAAATAACTTTTTATGAACACCATTGCCTATTTTGAGATCCAGTCAGCCGAACCGGCCAAAGCTGTTGAATTCTACCAGCAAGTTTTTGGCTGGACGTTTACGAAGGATGAGAATCTACCGATAGAGTATTTTCGTCTCGAGACAGGAGGTATCAATGGTGCTATCCTGAAACGGCCGGTGGAAACTCCGCCTATGCAGTATGGTACGAATGCCTACACTTGCTCGATGCAGGTCAGTGATTTTGATGCTACGGCGCAGAAGATCATGGATCTGGGCGGGATGGTAGCCATGGAAAAATTCGCGGTACCGGGGAAATGCTGGCAGGGATATTTCCTTGATCTGGATCACAATGTCTTCGGCATCTTTCAGGTAGACGAGTCCGCGAAATAAATTAAAAATAATTTTAAATAATCAATTTAACGTATATTATGAATCCAGTAGTACATTTCGAATTGCCTGCCGTCGATACGGCACGCATGAATGATTTTTATGCCAAAGTATTTGGTTGGCAGACCAAGAGTATGGGTCCAGAAATGGCAGACTACGTTGTAGCTACTACGACTGAAGTTGATGAAACAACACAGCGTCCAAAAGTTGCTGGAGCTATTAATGGTGGGTTCTTCAAAAAAAGCGAGAAGAATGCCTACCCTACTGTTGTGATTGCTGTTGATGATATTAGAGCTAGTATGGAACTGGTGAAACAAGCCGGCGGCACTATCATTAGTGGACCTGATGCTATTCCTATGGTTGGTGACTATGTTGCTTTCACCGATACCGAAGGTAATCGTATCGCTATGTTGCAGCCAAGTCCAAACATGTAATTATATGCAGAAAATTATACCCTTTCTCTGGTTTGAAAGTCAGGCTGAAGAAGCTATGAATTTCTATACCTCAATTTTTCCAAATTCCAAAGTTTTGACTGTCAGTCGATATGGCAAAGAAGGCGCCGAAGTTTCCGGTCGGCCCGAAGGCTCTGTCATGGTAGCGTCCGTTGAATTAAACGGTCAGCGCTTCGATCTGATCAATGGTGGTCCGGAGTTCAAATTCACTGAAGCTATTTCTTTCGTCATCAACTGCGAAGATCAGACAGAGGTTGATCACTACTGGGACGCACTGACAGCAGAGGGTCAGGAAATACAATGTGGTTGGCTCAAGGATAAATTCGGCGTATCATGGCAGGTGACACCGACGATCATGGGTAAGCTGATGTCTGATCCTGATAAGGCGAAATCAGGCAGAGTCATGGC
>CAYYYA010000060.1:0-2625 GCA_964475975.1 uncultured Gammaproteobacteria bacterium
AAAAATGAAAAAACCCCGGCTCGGTGTGAGTCGGGGCTTTTCGTTTGGCGGCAGATGCGTCAACGATCGCTCGGTGGGAGCGAATCCTCCAGCCACGAGTGGCGAGAGACGATATGCCGTTTGTTGGTCTCCGGCGGATCGTCAGGGAGCGACACATCAGGTTTCCATTCGAAGTGATAGGCTCTCCCTGGGCGGTGCTTCTTGGTCAGTCGCGCCGTGGCAATGGCGCGGGCCGACTGTTTACCTGTCACCGTCACAACGAGTGACGTCTCCGGGATGGGTGGTTGGCACGAATACCAACTGACGCGTACGCGCATTGGACACCTCCAAAGAGAAAGGGAAGGGTACAAGTTAATATCTATATTTTACTCCTTTTTTACTATTTTGTCAAGTTCTGAGCTAAAACCACTGTATTATAGAGTAACATTGCTACTGTCATTGGGCCTACGCCGCCCGGCACGGGAGTGATATGTGAAACAACCGGTAAGACATCGTCGAAATCTACATCACCTACCGTAGCGTCATACTCATCTTTATTGATGCCGATATCAATAATAATTGCTTGAGGTTTGACCATGGCTGCGGTTACGAACTGTGCTTTGCCGGCTGCAGTAATGATAATATCAGCTGTTGTTGTTACAGACTGCAGCGTAGTGTCATCTGGCGCAATGATTCTCACGCCTGCTACTTTTGATTTCAAGACATGACTGAGTGGCTCTGTGAAGACAGGGCTCTTGGCAATAATCACAGCCTTCTTACCACTGAGACTCTCACCCGTTGCCTCCAATAATTTCATGACACCCAATACTAATCCGGGTATCAGGCGTGGTTTATCAGCTAGAAGTAGTTGAATATTTTCTTTGGTGAAGCCGTCGACATCTTTTTCAGGTTTTATGGCCGCGATAGCTGTATCTTCAGAGAGATGTTCGGGTAGAGGTAGCTGTAATAAAATAGCATCAACTTCCTCATCATCATTGAGCCACTGGATGGTGTGATTTACCTGATCCATAGTCGCATTGTCAGGTAATAAATATTTATGGAATACGATACCAACTTGTTTGCATGCAGCTTCTTTCATCTTCACATAGAGATGTGAGGCAGGATCGTTGCCGACAAGCACAACTGCTAGATTTGGCTCCAGCTTTTTTTCGGTAATAGTGGCTTTGATTTGTTCTTTAATCTCTTGTGCTAATTTTTTACCATTGATGATTCTAGGATCTGGCAATGGTTCAGCTACCGCAGTGAGATTTATTTCTATGGGAGTAGACATTGTGTTCTACAAGTTTGGGTAAAGTGGGAACTCTTTGATAAGATCTTCAACTATACCTGAGGCTTGATTTGGTGTAATGGTTTCTTTCAGGATACCCAGAATTGTTTCACCGATAGTTTTCAGCTGTGCCTCTCTTAGACCACGTGTAGTTAAAGCAGCGGTACCAAGGCGAATTCCAGAAGGGTCCATAGGCTTCCGTGTATCGAACGGTATCATGTTTTTATTAACAAAGATTTTGCTCTGCTGCAAGAGCGTCTCAGCTTCTTGTCCAGATAGGCCGAAGGAGCTGACGTCAGCTAGAATCAGGTGATTATCAGTACCGCCCGAGATTAATCGTAGTCCGCCACTGAGTAGCGTTTCTGCCAATATCTGACAATTAGCTATTACTTGCTTCTGATATTCTATGAATGAAGGCTGAAGCGCTTCATGGAAAGCAACTGCCTTAGCAGCGATGATGTGCTCTAATGGTCCTCCTTGCATACCAGGGAAGACGGCGGAGTCAATTTTTTGTGCCAACGATTTCTTACCTTCAAGATCGAGTCGATCAGCTGTTTGTGACAAAATCATGGCTCCTCGCGGTCCACGGAGTGTCTTGTGAGTCGTGGTAGTGACGATATCTGCTAAGCCGACAGGATCTGGGTGAAGCTTGGCAGCTACCAGTCCAGCAATGTGTGCCATATCAACGATGAAATAAGCACCGACTTCATCAGCAATGGCTTTGAACTTAGTGAAATCAATGATTCGTGAATAAGCAGAAGCCCCAGCAAGGATTATTTTTGGCTTATGCTCAAGAGCTAAACTACGCACTTGGTCATAATCAATCATTTCTGTATCTTGTCGCACACCGTAATGAACGAATTTGTACGACTTGCCAGAAAAGTTCACTGGATGACCATGGGTGAGATGTCCACCATGAGCCAGACTGAAGCCGAGGATAGTATCGCCAAGATTGGCTACAGCCATGTAAGCTGCCATGTTGGCTTGAGAACCAGAATGTGGTTGCACGTTTACGTGTTCTGCTCCAAATAATTCTCGTGCACGATTGATGGCTAGACTTTCCGCTTGGTCAATGAATTCGTTGCCACCGTAGTAACGTTTGTTAGGATAGCCTTCAGCATATTTATTGGTTAGCACGGAGCCGGCGGCTTCAAGTACGGCTTGTGAAACGAAATTTTCTGATGCAATCATTTCAGCACCATCGCGTTGACGTTGTAGCTCGCTAGCAATAATTTTGGCAATCTCGGGATCTTGTTGTTGGAGTGTTGGGTTCATGGGTGTTTTTAAGTATTGATGAAAATCGTAGGGACAGCTCGTAGGGACAACCCTAGGGTTGTCCCTACGAGAATAACCTATTT
>CAYYYA010000061.1:0-2416 GCA_964475975.1 uncultured Gammaproteobacteria bacterium
CAGAACATGAAATTTCTGTTATCAATATGGCTTTAGGTGCGGCCCATGTAGGAGCGCGGGCTATGATTGGTACTTCTGGCGGTGGCTTTGCCCTCATGGTAGAAGCTCTGGGCTTGACCGCTATCACCGAGACGCCCTTGGTTATTGTTGAAGTTCAGCGCCCTGGACCTGCTACAGGACTACCTACGAGGACAGGGCAAGCAGATTTACAATTTGTCTTACATGCAGCTCAAGATGAGTTCCCACGTATTATCATTGCGCCTGGTGACACGGAAGAATGTTTTTATTTAACAGCGCAAGCCTTTAATTGGGCCGAACAATATCAACTACCGGTAATTATTCTTAGTGATAAATATTTGGCTGAAGGTTATCGTAGTACGGTGCCATTTGATATGAAACGAATCAAGATTAACCGCGGTAAATTGTTGTCAGCTAGCGTTGCCGCTCGAGCTAAAGATTTTAAACGCTTTAAATTGACTGCTGATGGTGTCTCGCCTCGTACCTTACCGGGTATGAAAGGTGGTGAGTTCTTGGCTAATAGTGACGAACATGATGAATATGGTTTCTCAGAAGAGAGCTCGGCTAATCGTATTGCTCAGGTTGATAAACGCGCTCGCAAATTAGAGTCTGCTCGTCAGGAATTAACTGGCGCTCAGGTCTATGGTAATCCTAAAGCAAAGAAAACAATCGTTGCTTGGGGTTCGACCAAGGGCCCAATTTTAGATGCATTGGCAACTATGAAGCATGGTGATGAATTTAAACTTCTTCATCTGAATATTATTTGGCCGTTTCCAACTGAGGTGGTAACTAAGGTGCTGGCGCAGAGTAAAAAAGTCATTCTCATGGAAAATAATGCTACTGGACAGCTTGGTAATATTATCGCTCAAGAGACTGGCTTTGAAATCCGTCAAAAATTTTTGAAATACGACGGACGACCATTATTTCCGGAAGAAATTCGTCAGCATTTATATAATTTGTAACTATCATGCTGCAACGCGATAAACTTAACTCAAAGAAAACTCCTACCTGGTGTCCTGGATGCGGGAATTTTGCTCTTTGGTCATGTCTGAAGCAGGCGCTGACAAACTTAGGCATTCCGAGTCATAAGGTTCTGATGGTCTATGGTGTTGGTTGTTCGGGAAATATGTCTAACACTTTGAAGACATATGGTTGGCACTCTTTGCACGGACGCGCTGTACCCACTGCTATTGGTGCTAAGTTGGCGAACAAAGATTTGACCGTCATCGTAGCCGGTGGTGATGGGGATGGATATGGAGAGGGGCTTAATCACTTCATCCATGGTTTGCGCGGTAACGTTGATATCACCTATTTGGTCCATGATAATCAGGTATATGGACTGACGACCGGTCAGAATTCACCGACGTCAGCTCAAGGTACAGTATCAAAATCTAATCCCTTGGGCGTTATTGATCAGGCTATGAATCCGCTGGCTATGGCCTTGGCGGCTGGCGGAGGATTTATCGGCCGAGGATTTGTCGGCTATGCGGAGCATTTGACTCAGCTCATTATGGATGCGATTCAATATAAGGGCTTTTCTTTCGTTGATATTTTTCAGCCTTGCGTAACGTATAATAGAGTGAATACCTATCAGTATTTCTATGATCGCTTGTACCAAATTGACAGTAGTTATACAGTAGATGATAAGGTAGCTGCCTGGGCTAAGGCTTGGGAGTGGGGGGAGAAAATTCCTTACGGTATTATCTATCGCGATGAGGCTAAACATGACTACACATCTGAGCTACGGTATTTACCGAATACTCCACTAGCACAAGCCATTAGTAAACCACGCGATGTTACCCGTTTGATGAAAGATTTTATGTAATATCATGAGTCAGAAGGCGCTCGTACAGGTTCGTGCAATCGAGGTCTCAGCGGCCCATGAGTTGATCTTCGAGGTCGTCCTGATTCATGGCTCACTCATCCCAGCGATGGAAGCAACGTGGGAAGGGCTGCAGATAGTTATTACTGCTCTTCAGTCTCTCGCAGGCGAAGAAATACAGGAGTTCTCTTTGGTAGATCAGACACTGCGCCTTATCGTTAGTTTGTCTGATCAAAAAAAGGTATCACAACTTCAAGGTCAGCGCTTGACCTTCTGGTCAGATCAGAGTATTCCCCTAGTAGATACAATACAACCATGGCAAATAGAATTAAGTTCATAATTTCTTCCCTAGTTATCGGTAGTTTTTTTGCTGGTGTAATTTTTCCGTTAGCTTCTCAGGCACAAGTTAGTCAGTATGATAATCCTCCTATTATAGATAGCTCGAGCCGAACCCAATTTTCTATTGAGACAAATGACTCGGAGATTCTTAATGGGCAGATATATTTTATTCTTAGCAGTCTTGATTCGATAGCGGAGCAGCCTATTGTTTTTATTCTTAGCCTCGATGGTTCTGTA
>CAYYYA010000062.1:0-2318 GCA_964475975.1 uncultured Gammaproteobacteria bacterium
TTGAAGTACAGATAGTCACCAAACCTCAAATCAACGTATTGGATGCCTGCAGGCAGGTAATTTTGGCTAATAAGCTCATTATAGCGGTTAATCTGTAGACTATAGTCATCTTGAGTTGATAAATATAGGCGATAGCCCTTATCCACTGAAATTATAATGGTATCAGCATCATCCGTCAGGTGAAATTTTTGTAAGGTAACCATCTTAATATTCCAAGCCTTGAGTACTGCTGAAGCCTGTTGCAGATAGCTTAGTGGTATATCTTGGCTCTGATCCAAGCGTTCATCAGCAATGACTGTTGTGTGATCTGGTACCGAAGGTACTGTTTCTTGGGTTTGGCCTGTAAAGCTCAGTTTATAATAGGCTGTCGATGTTTGTCGGACAAATGGTGCTATTCCTTCCGTTGCTGTTATCTCCAACGTATGAGGGAAATGTTTTTTAATACTCACTTCTTGTAAGGCGAAGTCAGATTTGAGTTGATTCGCTAAATCAAAAGGCCGAAAAAGAAAATAGTTATCGTTGTGAAAAAAAAGCCAGCGCTTTCGATGTAAGGTTGTTTCTATCTGCGGTTTTAGATTGTCAGCTGGAATATAGGTTAATCCTTTGATAGTGATGGTAGTCAAGCTAAAAGCAGGCATTTGCAAAGCGGCTTGCCAGAGTATGATCAGGGCGATAGCCGAAATAATAATGATTATTCTCCTCTGCAGCTGTTGTCCCGGATGTTGATAATAATCACGAACTAAACGACGACGCGGTTGCGTCGGTACACGTACTTTATCAACTCGATAGAAAGTGTTTATATTTTTTTTGCGTGAGAACATCATGAAACAATATGTCTAGGTAATAAAGTGTTGATACGTGTGGTGATTTCATAATTGATAGTCTGACAGGTATCTGCCAGGTCATCAGCAGATATTGCGACAGTACCCTGCCGCCCAATCAGCGTCACTTCTGTACCGACTCGGATCAGAGGCTTAGTCGGCACAATAATCATACAAACATTCATGCAAATGCGTCCAGCAATAGGATATTTTTTACCGTTAATAATCACGTGAGCCTTGTTCGACAGTCTGCGATCATAGCCATCATAATAGCCGACAGGTATGGTTAGTAGCTGACTTGTTTTCGTCACTGTATAAGTTTGGCTATAGCCAATACTCTCCCCTTTATCTATCACCCTGCTTTGCAACACTTTGGTTTTCCATTGTAGAATCGGTTGTAATTTCATAGGCACGCCATGATACGGTTCCAGTCCATACAGCCCAAGGCCAAGACGCACTGCTCCATGGCGATACTCTGGATGACGTATCATAGCAGCGGTGCAGGCAATATGATTGAGATCAAACGTTAGTCCAGCTGCAGTCAGTTGCTGTAATAATTCACTCCATGTTCGGTGCTGCTCGCGAGTGAACGTTTGATCATCATTCTCACTGTCAGCAAAATGCGAAAAAACGCCGGCGACTTTCAGCCGCGGCAGTTGGCAGATAGTCTGTATCTCTTTCAAAGCAGTTTTCGCCGGTAATCCCAGACGACCGGTACCGACATCAATCTTGATCTGACCTTGCCATCTGCCTTTGATCGCTCGGGATAATCGGCGCGCGTCTGCTAGATTGAGAATCGGTAGAATGATGTTGGCGCGCTCAGCTTTGTTTAGCATGGCGGCGTCAGTGCCTGTGTAAGCCAAGACAGCAATTGGTTTATCAGTGAGTTTCCTGACTGCTAGAGCTTCCTCTACCTCAAAGACCATGAAGCCGGCGACAGATTTTTCTTTACTTAAAATAGTTACTACTTCCTTTTGGCCGTGACCATAGGCGTTGCCTTTCACCACCGCGAAAATACGACTAGCAGGACCTAGGTGTTGTTTGACGGTACGGACGTTGTGCAGCAAAGCGCTGCGAGAGATTTCGAGGTGGCTGGTAGTCATAGTGAAGCTAATAATTATACCGTTATGTTTGCTATTGACATATAATTATATATATGATATAATTAATATCTAGTGTAAAGCTCTTTGATTTCAAACCATGACTCTTGATGGAGGTTAAGAAAATGGCCACCACAGATTTCGTCGGGAAGAAGTTTGGCTACTCGTCGGGTCTCCCTATTCATACGGAGAAAGATCAGGAAGTAGCTGAACTCCATGAATCGGGCGCCATCCGGTTCGTGGGCCAGAAGCAGGACGGGTTGGCAGGCGAGATCTTCGAAATCGTACGCCCAGAAGCATGTCCGGACTGGGTGCTTCGTCGGGCAAAGGTATGGTTCTAATTTCCTGTCCGCCTACAAGTGTAAGGGGTTGCCGATTGACTCGGTGACCCCTTTTT
>CAYYYA010000063.1:0-2209 GCA_964475975.1 uncultured Gammaproteobacteria bacterium
TTGTAGTACAGATTACCGGTGTCTTGCAGAGCCGTGGCAAAGGTCAAGCCAATGAGGCATTACCGACGGGTCAGATCGAAGTGCTGGCTCATGAGGTGGTCATTTTGAACGAAGCAGCTACACCGCCATTTGAAATAGATAATGAAGAACGTCAAGCGAACGAAGAGTTACGCTTGAAATATCGCTATCTCGATCTGCGTCATGAACGTATGGCTGCTAATATTCGTATGCGAGCAGAAGTTATTTTCTTTTTCCGCAATTATTTGAAAGAGCACGGGTTCGTAGAGATACAGACACCAATTTTATCAAAATCAACGCCAGAGGGCGCGCGCGATTATTTGGTTCCTTCCCGATTGCATAAGGGCAAGTTTTTCGCTTTGCCCCAGAGTCCTCAGCAATACAAGCAGTTATTGATGGTGGCTGGCTTTGAACGCTATTTCCAGATTGCACCATGCTTCCGTGATGAAGACGCGCGCGCTGACCGCAGCCCCGGAGAGTTCTATCAGCTTGATATGGAGATGTCCTTCGTCACGCAGGAAGACATATTACAATTCACCGAGGCGATGTATACCACGATGGTTGCGACCCTTTTCCCAAAGAAAAAAATCAGCCAAACTCCGTGGCCACGTTTATCTCACAAAGATGCGGTAGCCAAGTACGGCTCTGATAAGCCGGATTTGAGAAAAGATAAAAATGATCCGGACGAGCTGGCTTTTGCTTGGACCATAGATTTCCCTTTGTTCACCGAGCAGAAAGAAGATGATTTCTTCCATGGTTCCGGTAAGGCCAAGTTCGCGCCATCGCATCATATGTTTACCGCGCCACATCCAGATGATGTTGCTTTACTCGACACTGACCCAACCAAGGTCCGTGGCTTGCAACATGATTTAGTGCTCAATGGCTTCGAAGTGGGTGGCGGTAGTATCCGTATCCACCAATCAGCTATTCAGGAAAAAGTCTGGGATTTGATCGGTTTCAGCGCCGAGCAGAAGAAAATGTTTAGCCATATGATTGAAGCTTTCAGCTTCGGCGTGCCACCTCATGGCGGTATTGCACCTGGCCTTGACCGTTTACTGATGGTTTTGGCAGGGGAGAAGAATCTGCGTGAAGTGACTGCTTTCCCGTTAACAAGTGACGGCCGAGATCCGATGATGAGCAGTCCTTCAGAGGTGAGTAAGGAACAGTTGGAGGAGCTGGGCCTCGAAGTCAAAAAGAAGTAATAACAATTTAAATTTTACGTAACTCTCTAGGAACAAACGCTTTCCCTCTTTTCAAGAGGGAGCGCGAGGGAGTTCTCCTATCGAACTAGAAAAGCGATGGAATCAGTAGACCCGTTGTACAACTGGCCGGAGTTAAAGCCGGTCCGTCGTATGTTACGTCACAATCAGACCGACGCAGAAGCAATTCTCTGGGCTGAGCTCCGCAATCGGCAATTTTTGAATTTGAAGTTTTATCGGCAGTATGGCATCGGCCGTTTCATTGTTGATTTCTATTGCCCCAAGCTACGGCTGGCCGTTGAGCTGGACGGTGGTCATCATGATGAGAAAGAACAAAGGTTATATGATGAGTTCAGAACAGAATTATTGCAAGAATGGGGCGTCACGGTAATCCGTTTCTGGAATTATGAGATTTATCAAAATTTGGATGGGGTTTATCAATATCTGATGGACTGGTGCGGGGAGCGCGGGATTTTAGCTGAAGATGACAAGAAGTAGGGTGGTGGGTTGGAGGGTTGCGGTGGTAGTACCGACAACTCCCCTCGTTCCCCTCTTGATAAGAGGGGGATCGTTACAGATAGACGCGACAGTAGATAATTTCAAAAAAAAGAACGGCCGGCCCGCGTGGGGGCGACCGTTTTTGTATCTGTGCCAGACATCTTCTTACGACGCCACCTCCAATGGTTGGTCGTCGATATCCAGCGCGATCTCGTCGGTCTGACGTGACACGACGTTTACAGTCGTTGAGTTGGCACGTTCCTTGTTGTCAGCGTTTATGGCAAACATGGTGAGTGCAATAACGCCGACGGATCCTAGAAGCGGTAGAGCAGACTGCAACGAACCTCCTTGTTCCTGTTTAGAGTTTGAAACATTATATTGAAAGGACGGTTTCTCCGGACGGAGAGTAGACCAGATTTATAACCCATTATATGGAATATGTCAAGTAGCCATGAGTGCGTATTTGGATTAGGCTATAGATAGCTATGAAATTG
>CAYYYA010000064.1:0-2146 GCA_964475975.1 uncultured Gammaproteobacteria bacterium
ACGGTTCGCGGCTGCCAATCTGCCTGATGATGTCGAGCCAGTGGAAGTGGTCTAAAACTTGCACGCCTCGGGGCAATACCTTATACTATTATCAATAATATAACAGGGAACAAAAACCCTGTTTTATGTACTCTGAACGAAAACCCGTTCGCAATCCATATCACGACTATAACCGATCTGGTTGTTATTTCATTACTATGAATACCAAGGACTTTGTCCCCTACTTTGGAACTATCAATAATGGGAGCATGGAACTAAATGACCTTGGACGAATTATTGCTCAACAATGGGCTTGGCTGCCTCATCGCTATTCCTATATATCTCTTGATGAATTTATTATTATGCCTGATCATTTTCATGGGATTATTTTTATTAATGCTATCGAGGCTATTCAACTGCACGCTCGGCGCAATCATATGCTGCTATCCAAGACCATCTGCGCTTTCAAAACAACGACTTCAAAACTGATCCACCTTTATGGCAACACCGAATTCATCTGGCATCGCTCCTTCCATGATCGACTCATCACCAATGACCAGGCTCTCCAAAATATACGCCATTATATACGACAGAATCCGAGGGCTTGGGATCACCGCCGCCCGTACGGACAACCCTAGGGTTGTCCCTGTTAGCCGCGGCTTGCCCATCATGCCTAATCATATATAATAAACCTCTCTATGACCCAATCCCAAGCCCTCGATATCCTAAAAACCGGCGCCAACGTCTTTCTCACCGGAGAGCCTGGAGCGGGCAAATCGCATACCATCAATGAGTATGTGGTCTATCTTCGCGACCGCAAAATTGAACCAGCCATCACTGCCTCAACGGGCATCGCAGCGACGCATATCGGTGGCCAGACGATTCATAGCTGGGCTGGCATTGGTATACGTACCTTTCTTTCCAATCGTGACCTCGACTCTCTAGCAACTAATGAATATCTGGTTAAGCGCGTATCCAAAACGAAAGTTCTCATAATCGATGAGGTCTCGATGCTGACGCCAGAGGTGATCACTATGGTTGAAGCTGTCTGCCGCGAGATCAAACGCAACGACGAACCGTTCGGCGGTATACAAATAATCTTTGTTGGGGATTTCTTCCAGCTACCACCAGTATCTCGCGGAGCAACATCGGAATCAGATCAAGGAACGTTCTTCGAAGAAGACCCAGCTCTCTTCGCCTATCAATCGCCAGCCTGGACCAAAGCCAATCCCTTGATTTGCTATTTACACGAGCAACATCGCCAAGATGATGATAGCTTCTTGCAACTCTTGACCGCTATTCGACGCAATAGTTTCTCTGGTGAACATCTGCACCATATCAAGAAAAGAAAAATAACCAGAGAGACAGCACCAAGTGATATTACTAAACTGTTTACCCATAATGCCAACGTCGATGCCGTCAACCAACAAATGCTTGAGGCACTACCAGGAACCAGTCGTAGCTATAGCATGAAGACACAGGGCAAGACTCATCTCGTACAGAACCTCCAGAAAGGCTGTCTCTCGCCTGACAATTTGCAACTGAAAATTGGCGCTGTTGTCATGTTTACCAAAAATAATCCGAAAGAAGGTTTTGCCAACGGTACACTGGGAACTGTCGTAGCCTTCGATAGTACTACCCACTACCCTGTCGTCAAAACGCGCAGTGGCGATCGCATCATAGTCGAGCCCATGGACTGGACCTTAGAAGATGGTGGCAAGATACAGGCGCGCTTAACCCAATTCCCGCTGCGTCTGGCGTGGGCTATCACCGTGCACAAAAGCCAAGGCATGAGTCTGGACGAAGCTATCATTGATTTGAGTCAGGTCTTCGAATATGGTCAAGGCTATGTAGCTTTATCGCGCGTCAAACGATTGTCGGGTCTCCATCTGCTCGGATGGAACGATCAGACCTTCTTAGTCCATCCTCAGATTTTGGCACAAGATATCGTATTTCAAGAAGGTTCCGAAGCAGCCTCAGCTACCTTCAATGAAATTGATCGCAAAGAATTAGACCAGCTGCAACATAATTTCATTACTGCCTGCGGCGGCAAGATTGTCAAAGATAAGAAAGCAAAAAAAGAATCGACTTCAGGCTACTTTGATGAAATACGCAAGACTCATCCTAATTCGAATAAACGTTGGGACGCTGAACAGGATGCTCGTCT
>CAYYYA010000065.1:0-2135 GCA_964475975.1 uncultured Gammaproteobacteria bacterium
TTGGCAACAAGACTGCTCAAGCAGTAGCCGATGAACTGACCGTTGTTTTGAAACCGCACGGATATACCTTAACACTTGAAGCGCAGAAGCAAGCAGTACGATGGAGCGATTTCAAATTGGCAGTTCCGATCGCTTTAGTATTTGTCGGAGTATTTATTATCCTGCAGAAGCTCGGTCTGGTGAATCTGATCACAGCCAGCAAGGTCAGCTATGGCACAGCCTTTTTCATCGGACTGATAGCTTCCGTTTCCACCTGTATGGCAGTGGTCGGAGGGTTGGTGCTTTCTATGTCAGCCAACTTTGCCAAAGAAGGAGATCCCTCGGCTCCGTTCGGGGCAAGCAAAATCCAACCGCAGATACTTTTTCACCTTGGCCGGTTAGTTTCATTTTTTATTCTTGGTGGCGTGATCGGTGCCTTAGGCTCAGCCTTTCAGCTGGGAGCAACTGGAACATTTGTTCTTAGTTTACTGGTAGCATTGGTGCTGCTTATTTTAGGAATTAACTTACTCGATATTTTCCCTTGGGCCAAGCGATTACAACTAACGATGCCCAAGCGTCTTGGTAAGCAGGTTATCGCTTTGAAGAACGTCAATCACACTATCACACCGTTGCTGGTCGGCGTAGCCACCTTTTTCTTACCATGCGGCTTCACTCAGTCTATGCAGATCTACAGTCTTACTACCGGTAGTTTCCTGACAGGCGCTTTGATTATGTTCAGCTTCGCACTGGGCACACTGCCGGTATTATCCCTCTTAAGCTTCACTTCTCTTGGCATCAGCAATAAAGCGCAGTCCGGAGTGTTTTTCAAAACCGCCGGACTGATCGTTATCTTCTTCGGTTTATTTAACCTGATCAATAGTCTGGTCGGCTATGGTCTCATCCCTCCAATTTTTAATTTTTGATATTGTATCAATATGAAAACAATAAGTATCTGTATTATCATAGCCGTAGTTTTATTAGCTGGTGCATTTTTCCTTGGTAGAGCCGGGCAGAGCGGGAATTCGGTTGGCCCAGATAGCACTACGAGCGCTGTAACGGATTCCAACGGCAAGCAAATCGTCTCTATCAAAGCCAAAGGCGGTTACTATCCTCAAGTTGTGACTGCTAAGGCCAACACACCAACGGTTTTGAAAGTGACAACGAATGCTACCTTTGATTGCTCTGCTGCTTTAGTTATACCGAGTCTCGGATATAGAAAGAGTCTGCCGCCAAGCGGTGATACCTTGATTGATATACCAGCGCAAGCAGCCGGCACCAAACTGCAGGGACTCTGTGCCATGGGTATGTATAATTTTGCTATCCAGTTCAACTAGACTTGGCTTGACCTGATCTCATTTCTCAACCATAATGGTAAGTAATGAAATCTCTAAAAAAACCTAAGAATAGTAAGGATCAAAATAACCAGCTGGTAGCTGACTCTATTCGTTTTATACCAAAGCAAATTACTCAAGTGATAGAGGATTGGACAACGGTTCAGTCTCCTGGTAAAGCGTTCAATCAAGTAATCGTCTGTGGTATGGGGGGTTCTGCTCTGGGTGCTGATATTGTGCGGTATGCTTGTAGCGACTCTCTGACAGTACCACTACGAATTGTTAATGATTATCATTTACCCACCTTCGCTGATAAAGCAAGCTTAATTGTTGTAGCTAGCTATTCAGGAAATACAGAAGAAGCATTGGCGTGTTATGCAGAGGCACGTCGTAAGAAATTGCCACTTTTTGTGCTGGCAGCAGGTGGTAAGCTGGCTGTCTGGGCCGAACGTGATGGTGTTGCTCGTTATGTCTTCACACCAAAATATAATCCTTCATTACAACCTCGTCTGGGACTCGGCTATGGTGTGGCAGCTTTGTTGATGTTACTTCACGATATCAAAGCGCTTAGTCTTAAACCCAAATCACTTCTAACTATTGCTAAGAGTATCAAGCATGAGGCAACCGCGTCGGAAGTAGCGTTGCTAAAACGCAAATCAGCTATTATCATCGCTTCCGAACATTTGATTGGTGTTGCGCACGCCTTTAGTAATCAAATGAATGAAACAGCCAAGACCTTTGCTCCATATTTTACCTTGCCAGAATTAAATCATCATCTCCTTGAGGGGTTAGCTTCGCTTAGGAATCCTAAGAAAGAATGGGTAG
>CAYYYA010000066.1:0-2088 GCA_964475975.1 uncultured Gammaproteobacteria bacterium
AACAGCTTCAGTACACCAGAAACAGCCACCGCCTAGGATGATAGATTTCATAGACGTAAAATTAATTTGCTAGATGATTGAAATCGTTATTGGATATTCCGAGTGAGAGTGTTCGCATCAGCTGATAGGCGTCTTCTGGTCTGCCCAAGAAATAACGCTTGCCATCGCTAGGATTGATATACCAAGCCTCACCTTTGGCTTCAACTTGAAGAAAGATTAATCCTTTCTTCCCGCGAGCAAAGGCCGTATCAAACTTTTGAGGTTGAGAACTTATTGGGCTTAAACCATTGAGCAGCTCCTCACGGTCACTCTGTCCGTCATTATCAGTATCTGGTTTAGTTTTGTCCGTGCCGATAGCGTCTTCGAAAGCATCAGGCAGTCCATCATGATCCGTATCTGTGCCTACCAGATTCGTTAGACCAAGGGGGATCTTTTGCAAATCAGCGTTCGTAATCCCTACTCCTTCCTCTCGCATGACTTGGAAAGCATCGTCAGCGCGACCGAGAAATCTTCCATTATTAGTCTGAGGATTAACATAATATGCCCGACCATAATCTTCCACCTTTAATAATATGCGTCCAGAGACAATCTTTTGCATTGTCTTATTATTAACTTTAATACTGGCCGTAGCTCCGTAATCATAGGCTGGTTTAGGCAAGGCAGCCAAAGTCTCTTCAATAAGGCTTTTTAGATCTTCATAAGAAAACGATCCAGGAATAGTTTTGTCTGCTGTGCCATTAATCATAACGATAGTAGAGGGAGTACCTGTTACGTTGATTTTCTGACCCTCACTCAGATCATTCTTTACCTTCTGACTAAATTTCCCCGAATTCAGACAGGTGGTAAATTTTGTTTGATCAACACCAATCTCCTTCGCCAATGGCGCTAATTTATCCAAAGCAAAACCTGTACCATTTGACGTGGTACGTTCATACAATGTGTCAATAAATTTCCAATACTTACTATTGCCTCCGAGATCAGCCACACACTCAGCTGCTTCTGCTTCCTTCTGAGCGTTCAGATGGAAGGATAAAGGAAAATTACGATAGACCCAGGCAACCTGTCCTTTATAGTCATCGATAATCTGACGCACAACAGGATGATAATCTTTGCAAAACGGACATTCCAAATCTGCGTATTCTACCAGCACGATAGGGGCGCGGAGACTACCAATAATATGGTCATCTGCTCTTAGTTTCAAATTAATTACTGTTGGGTCAGGATTAGGTTGAGTTTCTACTGGAGGATTGTAATCATAGGGTTGAGGAGTGCCGGTTATAGCTGCGTCAATCACTTCTTTAACAGTTGCGAAAGGTAAGGCACCAGGGAGTATGGCTGTCTGTTCCTTATTCACAAAAATAATAGTCATCGGTGTTCCTGTGACATGGTGCACAGTACCAGCAGCTATGTCGAGTTGCACTTTGTTTGCAAACTTGTGTGAATCTAAACAGGTTTGAAACTGCTGACCATTTAAGCCCTGTTCAACCGCCATTGGAGTTAGTGCGCTGACAGCAAAGCCCCTGCCGCCCGAAGTCGTGCGTTCAAATAGAGCGTCAGCGTATTTCCAAAAGGCCTGATCACCACCCTGATCAAAAGCGCATTCAGACGCTTCGGCTTCCTGCTGACTATTAGTGTGATAGGAAAGTGGAAAATGGCGATAGATCCAGGCTACCTGACCATTATAATTTTTCACTATGTCATGCATAGTAGTATGAAACTGTTTGGAAAATGGGTCTTCAAAACCGCCGTATTCTATCAGGACAACAGACGCCTGCCGATCACCAAGGATGTGATCATCAGACCGGATACCTGGATTAGTTTCTTGGGAGATAGTTGTAGCTATTGTAAACTTTGTCTGAGTCATTGCTTCAACCTTCGTATTATGAATAACCGAAAACCCTATTACAAGAAGAACTGCGAGGCCTGTGAAAATGCTACCGTTCTTTAGAAGGGACATATGTGTAAAGTTAGTGATTAAACGTAACTATTAAATGACACGCTAATAGTCTCACGGTTTATTGAATATGGTCAATGGATCAATCCAGTCAGAAAGAGCTGATTGTTTACTGACATAGCCAAGAATTGAGA
>CAYYYA010000067.1:0-2055 GCA_964475975.1 uncultured Gammaproteobacteria bacterium
TGACAGCAGAAGATGAGTTTTACCTGAGTGACTTCTTTTCCTCTATAGCGTGGTCACAGTTTATGACTATAATTATGTTTGGTATGCTTGAGATTGCTACAAAAATTCAGAGCTGGGCAAGCTTTAATCACATGGGCTCACTTAAAGATAAAGGTAAACAGATAAAACGATTTCTGGAAGAAAACTTATCTGATGATATTAAGAAAAACATTGTTGATAAATATACTGCTGAAAAGCTATTTAAACAAAATAAAAAGATAAAAACTTTTGATGATGTAGTTGAACACCTATGGTGTGACGTGCGATCTGGGTTTATTCATGATGCGAGTCTCCAAGCTACTAAATTAGAGCCATATAAACTAAGTGGCATTGGATCTAAAGAGGATCCACTTAAATTTACACCTCAAGCTACGATGCACGAACTACTCAAAACATCTTGGGAAGCTATTCTAAAATCTTACGGCTATAGTGGAAAATTAAATTACCCTCGTATAAAATAAATATATACTATTGTAACTTTCTATACATGCTAAAAATCTATCTAGCTCGTCACGGACAAAATCTAGACAACGCCAATGGTATCCTCAATGGCCATCGTGATGAACCTCTGACTGACATTGGAATTAAACAAGCTCATGAAGTTGCAGAGAAAATTAAAGACGCGCACCTAACCTTTGATAAAATTTATAGCTCACCACTCAGACGAGCTTTTCAGACCGCCGAAATTATTAGCTCCGAACTAGGGTCCGTAACTCCAACTATCTTGCCGAACTTGATTGAACGTGACTTTGGCAGTATGACGGGCCAGCCTGCCGCGGATATCGAAAAACTGTGTGCTCCTGATATTATCAAAACTGAAACTATTACTTATTTTCTCTCTCCTGCCGGAGCCGAAACCTTCCCTGAATTGATTAGTAGAGCTAAAAAATTGTTGCAAGCAATTACTGAAGAACATACTGATGGTAATATACTGCTAGTTACGCATGGTGATTTCGGTAAAATGATCTATGCTGCCTATTATGATTTGGAATGGCAGACAATACTAACCCTTTTCCATTTTGGGAATTCAGAGCTTCTGCTATTAGCGGCTGACTCTAAACCCGAAGAAGCTCACATTTTTAAAATTGCGCAATTTAATCACTAGGCTAGTATAATAAGTGAAGCGGTGTCATAATACGTTCAGAGATACGTCATACATCATACGTGCTACCTTATTCTTAATACTACAACTATGTCCCCCAAAATCATCTGGAGTTTATTCACTGTTGGAATTATCGCGTTAGGGATTTCAATCTATCAGCTCAACGCCGCACTTAATGTCACTGAAGGCAGAGTACCATCACCTGACTATCCTATTCCTACAGCCACAACCACCACACCGCCAATTAACAATACGAGTACGCCACCAGCTGATATTCCAACTGAGCCCGTAGATACAACGATGTCTGTCGCTACCGTGATCTCTCAAGCTAATCAATGGAATGGCAAACAAGTTTGTGTTCATGGAACATATCAGAACTCTTTTGAGTTCACGGCACTAGCCCAAAATACCTCAGCAGAAGGCTATCTACTTAAACCTTACATCTGGGTTGGCGTACCAGTAGATGAATCCAGACTAAATTGTAAAAAAAATCAGGTCGGTCAGAGTACCTGCACAGCCGAGACAACACTCTGCGGTATGTTCCAAGCAGCAGCTGAAGGTCAGCCAGGCTACGGTCATGTCAGCGCTTATCGTTATCAGCTAACCTCGCCGACTCAGCCGATCAAGGGCAATATCCCGCTGCAACCAAACTAAAATTACATAAAAACTACCGTTCATTCAACGGTAGTTTTTAAAATTCAGATTACTTCGTCGCTTGTGCTCCTCGCAATGACAGTATTATCGACGCCTGCGCTTCGACCTCATGGCATTCAAAGCTATAGAAGTTTTGATGACGGTATCAGGGTTGAGTGAGATGCTGTCGATGCGTTCGTTCATCAAGAACTTAGCAAACTCCGGGAAATCAGATGGTGCCTGTCCGCAGATACCGATCTTAGTCTTAGTTTCTTTAGCAG
>CAYYYA010000068.1:0-2054 GCA_964475975.1 uncultured Gammaproteobacteria bacterium
CAAGGCACCGAGAGAAGAAATATATAAGATAGTTTCTGATTTTGAACATATGCCGCAGTATTTCCCCGCTGTAGCAGAGTCTGTCCGTATAGTTGAGAAACAAGGGAATCAGCAAACCATGGAAGCTAAGGTCAAATCGTTTGGTAGAGTCTTTGATGTCACGATGCAGACCGAGCTACTGCCGAATGTTGGCTTCCGGTCAAGCAATACATCATCTTTTGGCACTTCGGGTAATGAAGAATTTCGAATGGAAGATAGTACAGAAGGCACGCGGATTACCTATACCTACGAAGTAGACATTCACCGGCCGGTGCTGAGAATTATAGCCACGCCACTGATCAAGTGGTTTGCTATGTGGTCATGGAAGCGCGCCTTCATTGATAGATTGCGAAAAATGGTTGAGAAATAATCTGCTGACGAGGTCGCAATCTACCCGTTGTCTCCCAATAAAAACTTTGCTACACTAACTCCTCATCATCCCTCTCAGAATTTCTTAATTCTCTTTTTTCTTAGCTCTTCTTTCTTATTTCTTAATTTACTCCCGTGTCCCAAAAAAACCTCATTTTAATGACCGCCTTTGTCGATATTCTCGGCATGGGCATCATCATCCCTATTTTGCCATTCTATGCGCAGCAGTTCGGTGCTTCGGCTTTGGTTACAACCCTCCTTTTTACTGTCTTTGCCCTCTGCTCCTTCATCAGTGCTCCTTTTCTCGGTGCTTGGTCTGACCGTATTGGACGTCGACCTGTATTGCTGATCAGTATTGCTTCTACGGCTATTGGTTGGTTGGTCTTTGCTTCGGCGCATTCTCTAGTACTACTATTTGTTGGACGCATTATTGATGGTCTGGCAGCTGGTAATTTCCCGATCACGCAGAGCTATCTGGCTGACATTGCCAAAGATGATAAAGAACGTACTCACAACCTCGGCTTGATCGGCGCTATCTTCGGTATTGGTCTGACGATTGGACCAATGATCGGTGGTCTACTCTCAGCTGTTGGACCAAGCGTACCATTTTGGTTTGTCGGAGGATTAGCAGTAGTGAATTTCCTCCTAGCTTTACGGTTCTTACCAGAATCTCATCACCAACGTAGCACTGAGAAGCTATCTATCAACCCATTCAGTCCTATCGTCACTGCCCTGAGTGACAAACTGCTACTTCCAGGATTCATCACCATCTTTCTCTTTGGTCTAGCAGTTACTACTCAGCACTCTATCTTTGCTTTATTTCTTGACTCCGCCTTTTCTTTCAACGCTGTCACCACCGGTTGGTTTCTAACAGGTATGGGTGTGGTCTTAGCTATTAACCAAGGGGTACTCTTACGACGTTTCTGGCTCAAACGCTTCAGCGAACCGATGTTAGAGGTGTCTATGTGTATTGCTTTGGCTCTTGGTTTCCTCCTGATGTCTATTGAGATTCTCTGGATCTTCATGCTGGGTTTAATTTTGGTAACCTTTTCTCAATCAATCTTGCGTGTCGTGCTATCCAGCCAACTCGTAGCTTTGCGACCGACTCGTCGTGGTGAGATACTTGGCACCATGACCTCTGTCATGTCAGTCTCTATGTTCATTGCCCCAGTCTGTGCCGGTTTACTATTCGAACGTCATCCAGCAGGACCGTTTGTCGCCGCGGCTATCATCTCCATCATAGCTCTCCTGATTATCTTCTATTTCCGCCGACGGTTCGCGGCTGCCAATCTGCCTGATGATGTCGAGCCAGTGGAAGTGGTCTAATATTGCCATCTTTCGTAAATAAGGTACAATGTAGAAAATATAAAACAGGGAAATAATCTCTGTTTTTTATGTCTAAAAATGCTAATAATTACGCCTATATTGATGGGCAAAACCTTAATGTCGGCATTAGGGATCTGGGCTGGAAATTAGATTTCAAAAGATTTCGCGTGTACTTGAGAGACAAATATAGCGTTTCCAGAGCCTATCTGTTTGTTGGCTATATACCCGAAAACCAAGATTTGTACGTTGCCTTACAGAGATATGGGGGCACGAACTACCACAGGCAACTTGCGCGGCGGGTCGCGGAAGGCATCGAGTTT
>CAYYYA010000069.1:0-2037 GCA_964475975.1 uncultured Gammaproteobacteria bacterium
CAGAGCCTCTAGGTTGAAGGCTTTGGCAGTCAGCTGACCTCTCAGGGCACTATGCTTACCAGATGCCTGAAAAGGCTTCTTTTGAGCGTTGGTCGGCAGCTTGGTTCCCGTGACAGCAAGATTCTGCCTTAGAAGGAAGTTCATAGCATAACCATCAGCTACATCTTTCGTATCACCCCTCACTCCTAAACCCTTTACTGTTTGCAATAACGTGACTTTCATATTATTTCAGTTTCTCTTGGATTACTTCTTGAGCCTTCTCCAGTTGGACATCAGTGCTTGTAGCAGACGCTGTAGGATTCTCAATTACAACATCAGGCTGAATACCTTCACTTTGGATTGTTCGTCCTTTTGGTGTTAGCCATTTGGCTACCGTTACTTTCAGAGCCGAGCCATCAGAGAATGGTAAGAGATTCTGCACTGAGCCTTTACCAAATGATTTAGCGCCTACGATGACCGCTTTACCATAGTCTTGCAAAGCTCCTGCCATAATCTCCGAAGCTGAGGCTGAACCTTCATTTATCAAGACAACGGTCGGCACATCAGGTGCATGCACAGTGCTCTCAGCCTTGTAATCAACATTTTTGCCTTGATCAGTAAATGTCTCTTTAACCACAACTTCACCTTTATCAATCCAAGAACTAGAGATTGTCACCGCGGCATCGAGGAAGCCACCGGGATTATTACGTAAATCAATGATTAAGCCTTTCGGATTCTGCTTGATAATCTCATTCAAGGCTTTGATAAACTTCTTATCAACATCTTTGTTAAAACTAACAATATGCAAATAGGCAATATCATTGTCGAGCTTCTTCCACGTTACACTCGGATATGAGATGGTATCGCGTGTTATTTTCAGAGTTACCGGCTGCGCATCTTTGCTGTCAGTATGAATAATAGTCAAAGCTACAACTGAACCTTTGGGCCCACGAATCTTATCAACAGCTTGATTCAAATCCATGTCATGAGTAGCAGTGCCATCGATAGCGACAATAGCATCACCGGCTCTGAGACCTGCTTTTTCTGCTGGACTTGATGGTAAGGGAGCGACTACTACTAATTGACCATCTTTACTGCTTAGTTCTGCTCCAATACCTTCAAAATTTCCGTCTAAATCCTGATTGAACTCCGCGTTTGCCTTAGGATCAAAATAGTCAGTATAGGGATCACCGACAGCCTGTACCATGCCCTTGATAGCGCCATAATACAGCGCTTCATTATTAATTTTATCGTGATCTACATATTCTGCTTGAATCTCATCCCAGACATTCCAAAAAAGGTTAGGATCAAGGTTACGTCGTTTTGCCTCATTGATGCTCGTAGATCGCCAAGCCTGCAGACTGATAACACCATTTGTTAATCCTGTGCCAGTATCAAAATGGGCTACAAAATAGCCCAAGAGAAAACTGACAAAAATAATCAACGGCAGCCAGAGGCGCCGAGTATGTGCGGGCGTTGTGGTTGGTTGAGAAGGTGTGGATGACATACGTTTATACCCACGCATTATAACGTATTTCTATCGTCAGGCAAAGCTTTAAATACTTTATGCTTTATACCTTATACTTTCTTCATTTTTCCACCCTATCTCCCCATAAAAGATCCCTTGGTCAATATTAGCCAGTGCCAATTTGATTTCCGGCAATATTGTCTCTGGTAAACTGGATACCGGAAACCAACTTAAGTCATCGCATTTTTCTGGTTCTTTGTTAGTGATCTGGCCACTCCAAGAAGTCGCCTTGAGATAGAGATCAAAATATTCTCGATCAGTAGACAAACGATGCATCACATGTGCGACGTTTAGATCTTCGGGCTTCAAAGTAATATCAGCTTCCTCTTGCGCTTCCCGAATAATGCATTCTTTGGCAGTCTCATGGCCTTCCAGATGCCCTGCAACTAGGCTATAGCACCCATCCTGGTAGCCGGTATTAAACCGTCGCAATAGTAAAATTTGTCCGTCTTTTTCTAATACGAGATAAGCAGCCACATAGGCTCTAAATTTTTCTCCAGCCATAATTATAGTTAATCCGGATTTTTGCA
>CAYYYA010000070.1:0-2031 GCA_964475975.1 uncultured Gammaproteobacteria bacterium
AGGACACCAGGTTTTCATCCTGGCAATGGGGGTTCAATTCCCCCTGGGGTCACCAAGATAAGGGTCTGTTTTTTAAGAAAGCAACATAATTTTCACTTTTATCGGCGGTGACATCCTGGCAATGGGGGTTCAATTCCCCCTGGGGTCACCACCAGCCAGCACGCCCCGCCAAAGGCGAGGCTCCGCAAATGCGGGCCGAGGGAGGCTGGAAGTCAAAAGTCAAAATTAAAACGTCACCATGAGAGAGCCAGAAGGCTGTTTTTTTTATTGCAGTCCCTAGTGATTTACTTTATAATAGAGGCATGTTTAAAAAGAAAAATAAGAAAAAAATCGAATCAGAACAACCTGATACAACCTCCTCTCCGGTCGGATCGGAGCGTGAATTCTTCTATAACCTTGATGAAATTGAAGCAGAGACACAGCCAAGTAAACTGCAACCTGTGAGCGACGAAGAAGAGACAGAAGACGAAGATGACGAAATAATTGTAGAAGAAGTAGCGCGGAACACTCCAGAGGACAATAGTGTTGATTCTGACACAGAGAATGAATCTGAAGATTGGGTTACTGGAGATGATAAATTACCTATAGATGTCTACCAAGATCCGTACAATATTTACATCACCTCACCAATGCCTGGAGTCGATACTGATAACATCGACATCAATATCAATAACGATATGATTACCATCCGAGGTCGTCGCCAAATGCAATTTGAAGCTGACGATGACGACTTCTTTTTTCGTGAATGTTATTGGGGCAATGTCAGTCGTTCTGTCATACTACCAGTTGAGATTGACTCAGAGAAAGTTGAAGCAACATTAAAAAACGGTATCCTAACCATTACCTTGCCGAAAGTCGGCACTGGGCGTGACATACGGATAAACGTCAGAGGAGAGGACTAATACTATGATGATACGTAACATAAAATTAACGGTCGATAAGAACTCAAACGACAAGGAGACCATCTTAACCACGGAGCTCGGACAGAGAGTAACTATTAATGCCGATTTGACCGAAGGTCTGCAACCAGGCCAAACACTCTATCTCTGTGCCGATCAACAACCAATTACTGTTTCTGAACAATTAGCCAAAGATGTTCTCAATGAACTCATTAACGAATAAGCTCCCCAAAAATTTACAGGGGTTCAATCATAAATTATGGGCATGGCTACTCATCGTAGTAGCTTCTTTTGCTTTGATTTGTTTGCTGCTACTCATAACTGCCTGGATTCTTCAATTAACCTATCGCGATCGATATTGGCCTAGTGTCTCTATTGCTGATGTCAACCTCGGTGGTAAACCATATCAGGTAGGATCTGATCAGCTTCAAGCGAAAATCGATAGCGTCAATAATCAGGGTTTCACCTATACCAGCGACGTCAAAACTATCAAAATCTATCCAACAACCGTAGCACCTGGAGATCCTGATATCTCGCATCAGCTCGTCAGTTGGCACACTCAGAAAGCACTCGATCAAGCCTGGGCTATTGGCAAAAGCTCTAATCCCTTAATAACCATACGCGACGCCTTCGGACTCATTACTGGGCGATCCTTTGATGTTCCTTTTGATTGGACCCAAGAAGAATTCATGTCAGTTCTCCGTGACAGCTTCGCCGGAACAGTAACAGAGAAGAAGGAAGCAACACTAATATTTGATCAAAATCAGCCAGTCATAACTAGCGAGGCTACGGGTGTAACGTTTAATTTTGACCAAGCGCTCAAGCAGACAGCTATTCAAATCGCTCAACTCAATACGCAGGAAATTCGCTTGGAGAAAAAAATTGAACAACCAGCAATAACGCGAGCAAAGCTCCTACCCCTTCTCCCTCAAGTCACCGCTGCCCTAAACTTCACTGAATACGCTTTGACTACGGATAAAAATCGCTACCTTATTACACCTACCTTACTTCGACGATGGCTGACCTTTGTGCCTAATGGTAATAGCGCTCCTCAACTGACTATTAACTTAGCAGCCATGGATGAGTGGCTCGGCTCTATTCGCTCCGAAGTTGAGAAACCTGCTCAGAATGC
>CAYYYA010000071.1:0-2002 GCA_964475975.1 uncultured Gammaproteobacteria bacterium
AGCCACGTACATCAATCTCCGCTCTTCTTGAAGATGTGCTTCACCCTCGGGTAACGTATCTTTGATCAAGGCTGTAGGTAGTTCGATAGGATCACTACGTTCAATTGATGGAAAACGCAGGTGCACCAAGCCAACGATAAAAACATAGCTAAACTCTAATCCTTTGGAGCCGTGGATAGTCATAATTTTGATTGTCTCCGGACCCTCTTCAATATCTTGTGTTAGACTACCAGCCTCGCCTGATTCTAATTCCAGATTGATATACTCCACAAAATCATGTACCCGCGAGCCCAAATGTTCATCCTCCCAGCTCCGAATTTTTTTATACAACTGATTAAGCAATAAAAGCTGCTCCTTATTGTCTTCAGAATCTTCAATCGTCAACCACTTCAGATAGCCACTGTCTTCCAAGAAATGATAGGTAATAGCCGAGACAGACAGCTTCTCACTGAGCGCTTTATGCTTATCGAGATTTGTCAGGATCGTCATTAATCCTTGAGCACCAGAATCAGACAGCTGGATATGGCCGTGATAATTTTTGCACGTATGATAGAGACTCCAACTTTTCTGATGCGCTAGATGATTGAGATTGACAATATCCTCATGCGATAAGCCACTGAAACCGAGCGACAAAATTTTGTATAAACTGGGCGACTCATGATAGTTGTCCAATAATTTCAGATAGTTCAAAATATTCAGTATTATTTCCTGCGTGTAGAGACCTTTAGCAGCCACGAACTGATGGGGAATACCTACCTGACGGAAGTAACGGACAAACTTCTGCGCCTGTTCGTTGTTGCGAGAAAGAATAGCTACCTGCCCCCAATTGAATTCAGTTGAAAGTTGTAAGTTGGAAGTTTTTAGTTTGAGAATTTCTTCCAAGACACCACGGACTTCATCTTCCGCTGTAGCGTAGTATTTGACCATAACCTCACCGTCTGTTTCAGAATGTGAAATTAACTTTTTACTTAGTTTCTGTTTTTTGCCTTTTGACAACTTTACTTCCAAACGATCGGGATTATTTAGCTGGATAAAATCATAGGCTTTATCCAGAATGATCTGTCCACTGCGATAATTATCTGTCAGATAAATCTCCGCCGCTTTGGGGAAATCTTTTTTGAACGCCAAAATATTAGAAACTGAAGCTCCGCGGAATTTATAAATAGCCTGATCATCATCGCCGACTACCATGATATTCTGCTGTTCGCCGACGAGCAAACGCACCAACTCATATTGAGCCCAGTTGGTATCTTGAAATTCATCGACCAAAATATATTTGAATTTTGCCTTGTATTGCTCGAGGATATTCTGTCTGGTTTTGAATAATTTCAGACAATAGTTGATCAAATCACCGAAATCCAGAGCATTATTCTGTAATAATAGTTGTTGATAGGAATGATAAGCATTGGCAACTTCGTTTAAACGATCAATCTCTTGTTGAAATGCTTCTTTATCCAATGTTGTATCTGCGTCTAATTTCAATCCTTCCGCGTACTTCAAATAATCCTCCGGATAAACCTCTTCATCTTTGCAGCGCGAAAAATGATTGACCAAGGCATGAATGAAGCTGGTTGGATTACCTAAGGGACGATAATAATCCAGATCAAACTGATTGAGATTCTCACGTACCAGCATCCAAGCCGACGTCTGATCCAATAGTTTGAACTCACGCGGAATACCGATCTCCAGTGCGTGCTGTTTGAGAATCTTCTCAGCGAAAGCATGAAAAGTCTGAATCCAAAGATCGACGTAACCAAGGGGCAAGAGTTTATCCACCCGCTCTTCCATCTCTGCGGCTGCCTTGTCAGTGAACGTCAAAGCCAAAATTTCATCTGGCTGCGCTAGACCTTTTTCAATCAGCCAAGCAATGCGCTGGGTAATAACAGTCGTCTTACCCGTACCAGCGCCAGCGACCAAAATAACCGGTCCAGACGGATGCTGGACGGCCAGTTGTTGGTTAATATTGAGTTTAGAAATATCCATAGTCTGGGGCTATTGTAGC
>CAYYYA010000072.1:0-1883 GCA_964475975.1 uncultured Gammaproteobacteria bacterium
AGTGCCTTTGAGAAGGTTCTAGGCCTGATTGCTGTCTCCGCTATCATCGGCTTCATCGCCCTCTTCTTCTATCTGAACAGCCTTGGTTTCCCCACCACTCTGCCAAAATAGGAGTCGTCCATGGCTAGCCAAGATTCTTCTGATGAGGTCAAGCGAGAGTTGGCAGAGCTTGAACGCCGCGCAGCTTTTGAACGGCAGATGGAACTCGAATGGTTAGCGACCATGCTTCGGGCGGTCAATACTGCCAGACTATTCGAAGTTTTCCAGAAACACTCGGGCACTGATGTACGCGACTGACAACTCACACGACACCGAGCTCCTTCCAGATGATGGGAGGAGTTCAACATTTAGAAAGTTAAAACTCAAAAGTCAAAACTCAAAATTACAGCTAGCAAGTTTAAACTTTTTTCTTTTAGGTTTCAGTTTTTACTTTTGACTTTTTAGTTTTGAGTTCCCTAATCGGCCCAAACGTCTTCCGATGTATCTCCGTCACTCCATATTTTTTCAGCTGCTTCTGATGCAGCCTTGTACCATAGCCTTTGTGTAATTCAAATCCATAGTGTGAAAATTCTTTTGCTGATTCCACCATCATTCTGTCTCGTGTTACCTTAGCGATGATAGAAGCAGCTGCGATCTCCGGAAATTTACTTTCACCAAATTTGTGCAGAGAATAATTTTCCTTCAACGTCGTGTATTTCTTAAACGCACCAATGTAGTCAACTACAATCTCTTTTGCGAGGTCGGCATCAAGCGACCGAAGCAATCTAGTTTGATCTGTCTGATTAACTAGATTGCTTCTCCCTCCTGAAAGTCGGGATCGCAAATGTGATATGGCATGCTCCACCGCCATCACATTCGCTCGTTGCAATCCCACCCTATCAATTTCTTCAGAAGAGACTATCCCTATGCCAATCTCCACTACCTCTTGTAAATAAGCAAAAACTTCCTCGCGCTGCTGGGGAGAAAGCTTTTTGGAATCACGCAGAAGTTTATGATTGAATTTCCTTCCTGCTTTTAGACAAACTGCAGCAGCAACCAGTGGCCCTGCCCAGGCGCCACGACCAGCTTCATCTGCTCCGATGATTAATTTCATGGTTGTAGTATAGCAAGCACAGATTAAGCCTGTATAGTTTGGAATAAAAAAACTAACCCAAACGTTCTGGGTTAGTCACTGACATCTGTTCCGCAGAACTTATGTCAATCTACGACGGACCTTCTGCTCCTAATGTTTGTAATTATTGTAATCACTAGGAGCAGCATCACCACCGGCCACAGTAGAGCAACCAGAAGATGAACAAGTATCACACACCGTGATGGCAAGATATCATTGGCACACTCTAGGTATTGATTATTGGCCACAACTTCTGAATAACGCCACGCTCTCGTTGTACTCAACAACACCCCACAATACACATCTCCCTGTTTGCGACGTGCAATATGCTTCTTCATATACAACTCGCGACGTTTGGCAGCTTGCGGTAAATACCACCAGCTGATTAGTTCCCAAGCGTAGGCCATAGGACGCCAACCACCGGCCTGACCTCCATTCAGTACCAGGTCTAAGGTTAATGTCGTATAAAAAGTACAAATTCCAACAACGACCCAAACCACCGACCACCAGGTAAGGTGTGACAAAAAGTGAAACACGAGAACCCCCTCTGTGTGGATGATGAAATGAAACGGATGATAGAGCACAATAACAACAACCTCCTATTTTGTCAACGCAAAAAGCCGAGTCTCGAAAGAACTCGGCTTTTACAATTGATTGTGGTTTGGTGTTACAGCACAGTCGCCTGCCCTACTCACTACAAACTACCCGGGTCTTTTCCCCCAATCCGTCCCCAACAAAACATTCTTACCAGATTTGGAAGCCAGATATTTCG
>CAYYYA010000073.1:0-1874 GCA_964475975.1 uncultured Gammaproteobacteria bacterium
CTGCTAAAGAAACTAAGACTAAGATCGGTATCTGCGGACAGGCACCATCTGATTTTCCAGAGTTTGCCAAGTTCTTGATGAACGAGCGCATCGACAGCATCTCGCTCAATCCCGATACCGTCATCAAAACTTCTATTGCTTTGAATGCGATGAGATCAAAACGTCGTCACCGTTAAAAAAACTGGTTTCTGCGAGCCGCGCTCTAGCCTGCCCCGAGGTTGTCGAGGGGAAGCAGTCTAGTCTAACCAACCGTAAAGCCCTATAAGGAATCTATTAGAGATTGTTTCAAAAATATCACCCCTCAACAAGCTCTGGGTGATATTTTTTTTCGCAATAACCAATGATTATTGAACGGTAGTTTTTATGTAATTTTAGTTTGGTTGCAGCGGGATATTGCCCTTGATCGGCTGAGTCGGCGAGGTTAGCTGATAACGATAAGCGCTGACATGACCGTAGCCTGGCTGACCTTCAGCTGCTGCTTGGAACATACCGCAGAGTGTTGTCTCGGCTGTGCAGGTACTCTGACCGACCTGATTTTTTTTACAATTTAGTCTGGATTCATCTACTGGTACGCCAACCCAGATGTAAGGTTTAAGTAGATAGCCTTCTGCTGAGGTATTTTGGGCTAGTGCCGTGAACTCAAAAGAGTTCTGATATGTTCCATGAACACAAACTTGTTTGCCATTCCATTGATTAGCTTGAGAGATCACGGTAGCGACAGACATCGTTGTATCTACGGGCTCAGTTGGAATATCAGCTGGTGGCGTACTCGTATTGTTAATTGGCGGTGTGGTGGTTGTGGCTGTAGGAATAGGATAGTCAGGTGATGGTACTCTGCCTTCAGTGACATTAAGTGCGGCGTTGAGCTGATAGATTGAAATCCCTAACGCGATAATTCCAACAGTGAATAAACTCCAGATGATTTTGGGGGACATAGTTGTAGTATTAAGAATAAGGTAGCACGTATGATGTATGACGTATCTCTGAACGTATTATGACACCGCTTCACTTATTATACTAGCCTAGTGATTAAATTGCGCAATTTTAAAAATGTGAGCTTCTTCGGGTTTAGAGTCAGCCGCTAATAGCAGAAGCTCTGAATTCCCAAAATGGAAAAGGGTTAGTATTGTCTGCCATTCCAAATCATAATAGGCAGCATAGATCATTTTACCGAAATCACCATGCGTAACTAGCAGTATATTACCATCAGTATGTTCTTCAGTAATTGCTTGCAACAATTTTTTAGCTCTACTAATCAATTCAGGGAAGGTTTCGGCTCCGGCAGGAGAGAGAAAATAAGTAATAGTTTCAGTTTTGATAATATCAGGAGCACACAGTTTTTCGATATCCGCGGCAGGCTGGCCCGTCATACTGCCAAAGTCACGTTCAATCAAGTTCGGCAAGATAGTTGGAGTTACGGACCCTAGTTCGGAGCTAATAATTTCGGCGGTCTGAAAAGCTCGTCTGAGTGGTGAGCTATAAATTTTATCAAAGGTTAGGTGCGCGTCTTTAATTTTCTCTGCAACTTCATGAGCTTGTTTAATTCCAATGTCAGTCAGAGGTTCATCGCGATGACCATTGAGTATACCGTTGGCGTTGTCTAGATTTTGTCCGTGACGAGCTAGATAGATTTTTAGCATTGGTATTATAACGGAATGACGGGACGCTAAGCGTTTCGAGGAACGCCACGCTGAGCGTGGCGGAGAGGGGGGGATTCGAACCCCCGATACCTTTGACAGTATACTTGCTTTCCAAGCAAGCGCACTAGACCACTATGCGACCTCTCCAAATTTTTAATTTACTGCAAAAGTATAGGTTTTTAGCATGCTAATGTCAACTTTGGTTCGTCTAAAAGAAGTGTTATAATCCAGCTA
>CAYYYA010000074.1:0-1818 GCA_964475975.1 uncultured Gammaproteobacteria bacterium
TGGCATTCTAAGTGGACCAATAATCTAGCTGACCACGTCATCCAATTCGCCCCACGCAGCTGGCGTGCATCGAAGGGTTTAGCTAAATATATTAACCACTCCTGCGAACCAAACTGTGGCGTGCTGGGTTTATTTACTATCGTAGCGATGAGAAATATTAAGACAGGCGAACAATTGACCTGGGACTACGAAATGACCGATAATAATATCAGCCGCTACTGGAGTATGAAGTGTCACTGCGGTACCAAAAGCTGTCGCAAAACTATTGGAGCGTATCGTCATCTACCGCCATCTATTCGTCGTAAGTATGCTGGTTACATCTCATCGTGGCTCTTACTTCACAAGATTCCATATGTTAAAAGAACATAAAGACTATTTACTCTATCGTTTTTGGGAGATTATTCCGGGAGCTTTGGTTTGGCTTACCTTTATCTTAGCTGTTGGATTGTCATTCTGGCGCCCGCTGTGGGGAATCTATTTTATTATTGTCTTTGTTGTTTTCTGGGTGCTCCGTGTCAGCTATCTGTTTATTTACCTCATGGTTTCTTGGACTAAGTTCCGGCAGGAGGTAAAGATCAACTGGCGTCAGAAGCTAGCAGCAGACTTTGCTTCACAGGAGAAACGCTGGGAGGATTATCATCACGTTGTTTTCTTACCAAACGCCAAAGAGCCATTAGCTGTTATCGATGATAGTTTTAAAAGTTTGTCGAGTGTGGATTATGACACCTCGAAATTTCTTGTCGTTTTAGCTTTCGAAGACATTGATGCCGAGCGTAATGCCGAGGTTAGTCGCGTAATATTAGAAAAATATGGTCATTTCTTCCATAAGATTCTGATTACTATTCACCCTAATAATTTGGAAGGTGAGCTACGGGGTAAGGGGTCTAACCTCTTCTGGGCCGGTCGCAAGGCTAAAGAGTATGTTGACCAGCAGGGATGGGATTACAAAAAAATTATTGTTTCTACTTTCGATATTGATACCAAACCTCATAATCAATATTTTTCCTACCTCACTCATAAATTCCTCAGTCACCCCAACCCCTACCGCAGCAGCTTCCAGCCTTTGACGCTCTATCATAATAATGTCTGGGAGTCAGATCCAATCACACGAGTCGTAGCAAACTCTACTACCTTCTGGCTACTGACTGATTTAGCGCGTTCCGATAGATTATTTACCTTCTCCTCACATAGTATGAGCTGGCAGGCATTAGTTGATGTCGGTTTCTGGCAGAATAATATTGTCACAGAAGACTCTCGCATTTTCTTGCAGTGTTTTGTTCACTACAATGGTGACTATCAGGTAACTCCTATGTACATGACTGTCTCTATGGATACAGTCTATGTAGGAACTATCTGGCGTAGTCTCGTCAATCAGTATAAGCAAATGCGCCGCTGGGCCTGGGGAGTAGAGCATTTCCCGTATATGATGTGGCAATTCCGTGCCAACAAAAAAATACCTCGCATCAAGGCATTGATTTATCTCTGGAATCAGACAGAAGGTGTGTATTCTTGGGCCACAGCACCGATTCTGATCTTCGTCATGGGTCGTTTGCCGTTGTGGTTAGCTGAGAGGACCAATGAGACCTCGGCTGCAGCTCAGGCTGCTCCGCTGATTCTTAGTAATTTGATGACAGGTGCTTTGTTTGGATTGTTTGCAACTGCCATTATGAGTGTTTATATTTTACCACCCAGTCCGCATCGTGGTTGGCGACGTTTCTTCGAATATCTATTGATGCTATTTCAGTGGGTTGTCTTCCCAGTTACCATGATTCTCTTTGGTTCTATTCCGGCTATCGATGCTCAGACACGGCTGATGCT
>CAYYYA010000075.1:0-1815 GCA_964475975.1 uncultured Gammaproteobacteria bacterium
GACGGGATTTAAAAAGATTCATTCTACGGGAACTATAGCAACTTTGAGATCGCGCAACCAGACTATTGCCAGCACACTTCAGGAGTTATATTGAGCGACGTCGCTAAATAATCTTTGACATCATATATACCTCCGATAGCATCAATCAACTTATAATCCAGAGCTTCCTGTCCGCTAAAGACCTCGCCAGTAGCGAGCTTCGTGACGTCTTCAATGGTTAAATGCCGATTCTGTGCCACTGTTTTGATAAACTGATTATATGTCGCCTGTAAGTGGGCTAAAACTAATTGACGCTCATCTGTAGTCAAAGGTTTATCAGGATCAAGTGTGTCTTTATATAGTCCGAGAGACAACTGCTGATAGGTCAAACCGTCTTGTGTGTTCTTCTTGACATTATCAAGGTATGAGTTCGTCACACCAATACTCCCAACATCTGAAGCAACAGCAGCATATATTTTGTCAGCCGCGCTAGATGCATAATAAGCTCCCGAGTTACCCGATTCACGTATCAGCGCCACAACTGGTTTTTTCACACGACTTATAGTCTGAGCGACTTCTTCCGCAGCGACGGGAGTACCTCCTGGAGAATCAACATCGAGAATAATAGCTTTGAATGAATTATCGTTATCAAGCTTCTCGAGCTTTTCAGTCAGCTCTTGAGAATAGGTATAGTACCCGTACATAGACGTAGATTGGTCCGAATCGTCTGATGATGAAACAGTCGTCAAGACTCCGTGCAATGGCACGCGAGCTATATTACAATGATTTGATGTGTAACTCCCGCTATCTTCTTGAAGAGAGCGCTTTACGCCTTCGACAAAACCATAAATAAATGCCGTAACGAAAATAAGACCGATAACTGACAAAACTACTATGCTAATTCTTTTTAGCCAACGTGTCGTCCTATTTACACTTCGCGGAACAAAAGAAACCAATGATTGCCCACACTTCTTACAAAATCGCGCAGCCTGATTATTGGCTGAGCTACAATAGGGACAAATTATTTTTTTACTCTTGTCCATAAGATAATACAACTACTAAAACGATAGATACGATACTTAAAGCAAACATAGCAAGCGCCCAAGGCCTCCATTTATTCTGAGCTTGTTTGAATTCCTCCACGCTGCGCCAAGGAACACTACTCCAAGCCCACTCATTACCCTTGATTCCAAGGACAATCCACCAGATGTAATTCACTAACGGCACAAACGCGAGTAAAGAAATCCAAACGGAGTGATAGATACCCCAGACAGTACAAAAAGCCGCCGCGCCCCAATTCCAGCCTTTTATTTCCTGAGGAATCACAGAGGCGCTACCTTTACCAGAGCGCGGATCAAATTCTGAAGCCGGCAGCAATTCTTTGCGCAATATTAATCGAATTCCCAAGAATAACCCCACAGGAACGGCTATTACGGCTATTAATCCTAAAAAACCTAAAAATATCTGGAAAAGATTCTGTAATGTGCTATCATCTGATATTTCTAGTGCAGCGGTCACAAAGGTAGCTACAGCGTAGAGTAGTAAAATGAATACCATCAAAACTACAGGCGCCACTATCCAGAGTAACGCTTTCAGACGATTTTTTGCTGAGGTGACCGCGACTGTACCTTGAGTTGAAATGGAATGATCTGACAATGAGTTCCCGCAATACTGACAGAATATGTCGGTTGTATTTACTTTCTTATTACACTTTGGACAATCCATAGTTAAGAGGATTAATTCAATTGATTATATTATAGCAATTATTCCAAAGGAATAACAGTTTCTGCCCTTGTTTAGATGACAATTAATGACTTGGGCGCGAGGTAATAGGAC
>CAYYYA010000076.1:0-1775 GCA_964475975.1 uncultured Gammaproteobacteria bacterium
GCTCGAAGCGGTAATAACTAAAAACATAATACCAGATTATAGCTAATGGCGCAAGGGCGAGAAGTTATAAGTTGAAAGATTAAAGTTGTTAGTAAACAACTAGGTCCTGCTTTCAACTTACAACTTTCAACTGTAATCTTAACAGAGGATAAAAAGAGGGCCGGAATCTCGCGGATCCCGACCCAATGGAGCGTCCTCTAGGACTGGTTACTACAGGTAGTACCTTCATTCATCATTGGTCCGCCGAAGCAGACGTGGCCGACTGACCCAGAGGTAGAATAAGGAAAGTTGTTCCTGATTACTGACCCTTGCTTTGTCAGAGCAAGAGGAATCAGTCTTGCCTTATTCTTGATTCGGGTATCTAATCCGAATCTTGTCCGTGATGGCCACCGCAGGCATCGCTCCAATGCCGACAGTTAATTCATAGTACCAGCTCTTATTATATTGACAAGTCTACCCTCTGTGCTAAAACTCCAGTGATTGCACCTCAAAAAACACCTCAGCCTAGGGGGTATCTATGAGTAGCTCAATGCCCAACTCAAGAATATTCCGTAGTACCCAGACAAACACCCAGACAGAAGAAGGTCGCCGTTGGCCAGATTGGAAAGAAACCATCATGCTGCTGGTGGGTCTCATCGGGCTGATCGGTTGGACTTTCCCCTTCACAGGAATCATCCTAGGTTGCATCGTCCGTGAGTTCACGGACCGTTTCAGAATCCATCTCACTGTTTTGTTGGCGTACCTGTTGGCGGTCATGACGTTTCACCGCGTCGCGCCTGGCGGCTATCCCGAATGGTTCTGTTCGCTGGCAACACCGTGCTACTGCCTAGGTCACTGGCTCTACCATCAGAGTCAGCAGGTGATCATCACCCCCGAGTCGTCTTGAACGGCTCGGGGGTTTAAAAAATAAAAAAGACCCGGCAGTTCATCCCTCGCGAAAGGATGTCGCTGCCGAGTCAGTACGGTCCTACGTCTCAATGGAGTATTCACATTGAGTTTCGGTTCGGGTCAAATTGCAACCCTTGATGAGCTCTGCTGAGAACCCAGAAGACAATTCTTGAGGTTCCCCACCTCACTCGTCCCCCAGATTCATCGGCCCACAGGAAGCGCCACGTACGCTCCCCTGAAAACTGTGCTATTAATCGGCAATATATTCCTACGCGCTCATTTTGTCAAATTCATTAATTTTAAAAAAGGACCCATCTCCTCACCTTTTGGGTTTGGAAACGGGTCCTGCGCGATCCTTCTAGCTCACCATGACACGCTTATGAACTAGCTTAGGTAGAGGCTGCTGGTTGGCGCACATAATCGATCTTTGATCAGAAGATCAAGTATGCCGATTATGCCGATCAAAATCCCAGTCCCGGAATTGGGTGTCATGCGGTCAAACCGAGAATCCAGCAGTTGTTCCTCAATGGAAGGTCAACTTCTCCCTCCCACGACGTTTGCGCGACGCCGCGGCAAAAAAAATAAAGAGCAATTTCTTTACTATGCTAATATAGAGTTAATCTGCTGTCAAACAAATCAATTTAGCGAATTCGTGCCACAATATGTTCAGCACATTGCGCTAGGTTTTCAGTGGAGATAGTAAGAGATGTCAGCGCTGCGGAGATAATTTGCATCTCGTCCAGAGCTAGTTGTCTGGCCTGCTCCAAGCCCATCAGGCTAGCATAAGTTGATTTGTGATGCTTAGCATCCGTACCCACTCCTTTGCCTAATTCTTCAGCTGTACTCGTCACATTCAAAATATCATCGCTAATCTGAAACAACACTCC
>CAYYYA010000077.1:0-1774 GCA_964475975.1 uncultured Gammaproteobacteria bacterium
AGCTTAGTAAACAATTTTGGTCACTGTAAAGCGTTTCTGACCATCAGGCGTAACAATCTCATGAGACTCAACGAGCTGAGTAGGAATCGTCGTCGGTAGAGTAAGCGTCACCTCCTCGCTTTGCGCCGGATCATAGAGTGTGTCTTCGCCATGAATTATATAGATAGTATCAAATCCCATATCATGCCAGTAGCCGAAGTTGCCTTGGCTCTCTTCAAGAAAATTACTATCTGGGATGATAGGCCAAGCGTTATAAATCAAACGTCTATGGAGATACCATAAAGCTGCCGATTGATCCAAACGATGATCATAGACAATGAGTATTGGCGCAGCTTGATAGTCACTGGCAAGCGCTTGATTACGCAAGGTCTCCAGCCAGCTATAACGGGTCGGGAATGTTAGACGAGGCTTCTTACCCTCTAATTCCTTCTGAATATACTGGTCGAGCTGATTATAACCCCAAGAAGCACTATTGACCCGTAGCGAGGAGACAAACCCAAATACGGAGAATGCTGGCCGTTGCAATATAAAGGAATTAACGGCTGTTGCCAGTGAGCAGATAAGCACGATAGTGATACTAACCTGAATCCACCGCCTGCCAAGCCAAGCATCCAGTACGAGCGCTACCGACAAGCAAAAAAACGGGATTAGAAGTGAGGTGAAGCGCTCCGTACCCCCAATGCCTGCTAAGAAAATTACCAGCCAGAAGAGCGTCAGCGCCACGAATGACTCTACTATATCTACGGTGCGACTGCGCCACCGTTGATATATAACTCGTATCAATGAGCCTAAACCAGCTAATGCCATGGAAACAGCCAAAAGTATATTTTCACCGGTAAATAAGTTATAGCCTAATAAATGGAGTTTATCCGCTACTGAACCCAAATCTTTACCCTTATGAGTCGACCAGATAGCAGGATGTTGTCCAAAAAGATATGAAAACTGAAAATCAAGATGACCGAACTGAATTTGCAGCACTAGATTATAGACGATAACAGGACTAAAAATGACAACGCTTAGGAGCAATGCTCGAAATAACTTCTGACGATGCTGACGAAACTGTCCTAAGAGCCATTGATGACTGCCGATAACAGGAACCAGAATAAAGCCTGTAAACTTTGTTAGCCAGAGAAGACCCAAATAGCTCCCCCACCGATTGATAGTCCCCTGCTTATGCGCCCAGACGAGGTAGTAATACGAGGTCACAAGCATCAAAAAAATAACAACAGACTCTTGGAGACCGATTCGAGATATCCATATATGATAGGTTGAGCAGGCTAAGATAAGAGCAGAGATGACAGCTACTCGTTTATTTTTTAGCAGACCAATACGATAGACAAAAGCCACAGAGCCGACGCCAGCGATAACAGAAGGTAAACGTATGACCCACGTGCTCATACCCCCTATTTTCAAGAACAGATAATTAATAAGAAATATCAGCGGCGGATGATCATGAAACGATAACCAGCTCCACCACGGCCGGCTATCGAGCCATTGTATTGGACTCGTTTGAGTCAGACCAACGTCATAGTCTAGATATCCTAAACCACGCAAAGCATAAAAAACCTCATCAGTAATAACGTCAGCGGCTCCTAGGCGCCAGAGCCTCAAAACGGCTGCTAATAGCAGAATCCACATCAATGGATGGCGGATAAGCTTATGGATTTTTGACATAGGTATAGTATAGCAAATCATACGGACAACCCTAGGGTTGTCCGTATGATTGCATCAGAAAAACCCTCCTCAGCCGAAGCCTTGGAGGGTTTTTCTTATC
>CAYYYA010000078.1:0-1563 GCA_964475975.1 uncultured Gammaproteobacteria bacterium
TGAAGCCGATGATAGCGGAGACAGCAATCAGGCCTAGAACCTTCTCAAAGGCACTATTGCGATAGTGTGCCACAGAGAACCTCCGTTTCATTTGATGCACAGGTTATCCGTTGAAAAACCTCGTGAAACTGAATCCCACATGGTGCAGGCGGATGAAGGCACCAGCGAACGCGAGGAAGAGAAGGAAAATAGTGAGTCCCATGACAAGCTCGGAGAGATCTTTTCTCTGGCGTGGCTTTGTGTTGGACACGGTTTCTCCTGGTGAGAGGACAGGACAGATGTTAAGAATAGAGTAGCTCTGTCGTTAGTGGGATGTCAAATTTGTGAAGCAAAAGCAGCTATCCACATTCTGGTTATTGCGAGCTTTGTACTCAGAGCGAAGCAATCTCTAATAAATTCCTTATAGAAACTACTCAATATATAGACTAGACTGCTTTCCCTCGACAAGCTCGGGACAGGCTCGAGCGGCTCGCAGAAACCAATTTTTTATGTGACTTCTAGCAATTTATCTCGGTTTCTTTTATACTTAAGTCGATGCAACGAATAATCTCAGGAGGCAACGAACTTCTCGATGCCAAGAAAATTTTAAAAGAAGAATTAGCTCTACGACCAGCTTCCATGGTTGGTGATTTGGGCTGTGGCGGAGCTGGCTACTTTACATTAGCTTCAGCTCGTATTGTTGGCGACCAAGGACAGGTCTATGCTGTTGATATTTTAAAAACTGTTTTGTCCAGTATCACTAGTAAGGCTCGTATGCAGAAGCTGTATAATATCAAAACAGTTTGGAGTAATCTGGAAGTATTTGGCGCTACAGAAATCCCTTCAGCCTCGTTGGATTACGCCTACTTAGTTAATATTTTATTTCAGTCACACAAACACGAGGAAATCATGAGAGAAGCTCATCGCCTACTCAAACCACAAGGATCTCTTATGATAATTGATTGGAATAAAGGCTCTATGGTTCTTGGTCCATCAGAAGATGACAAAATAGATATTGAGAGAATTAGAACCTATGCTCGGCTGATAGGCCTGCAAGAGGTCAAAACCTTCTCCGCTGGACAATATCATTTTGGTGTGATATTTATGAAGGTCTAATAGCAGCAAGTTGTAAGTTCAAAGTTGAAAGCTGGCAGCAACTCCATTCAGACTTGAATCTTACAACTTACAACTTTCAACTAATAAATGAACTTCTCACAAATTACGTCATACCTCTTTTCCGTCTACCCTGGTAATCCAGACAAAGTTTTCTGGGTCATTATGAGCGGCTTAACCGTCGCCTTTATCGTCCTTGGTGGTCTAGCTATCTGGCTACGAAAAGCTAATGACGGTTATCGTCGTAAGCTTGGTAGTAAGGTTTTGACTTGGAGTATTATCTCTTTAATCGTCACCGTGCTTCTCGGAAGTTTCCGCTATCAGAATATTTATGCCTTGAGTATGCGTGCCTTTCTGATTAGCTGGTTGATTATCGTCATCGTCTGGTTCGTTTTTATTGCCATCTGGTGGCTCCGTCACGTACCTGCAGCACGTCAGCGGAGACAAGAGCGTCAGGAGTTCGATAAGTAT